>CAYYPX010000021.1:13218-17279 GCA_964473655.1 uncultured Micavibrio sp. | reverse complement strand
AGTTTGTGGCTGTCAGCGCGTGGTGTGAACGGCGCATATTGCGCTTTGATTTGCTCGTTTTTCTCTTAGGTACGGCCATAGTCTTATTCCTTGATTTGAATTCTGGAGGTGGTGATACCCAAAATCGGCCGCGGACGCAAGGAAAAGATTAAAAACCTGCCGTTTTTGACCTTCCTGTGCTAAACTGGCTCATCAACGCCAAACTTGCGTCTTTTACCCTCTAGAGCCCCCAAAAATCTTTTTTTCGCGGGAACGAACTAGACAAAAGTTAACGATAAGCCCGAAAAAACATCAAACGAACTAAGCAATTCGACATTCTGGAAAATATTATCGCTTCTCTTTCCAATCCTTAAGGGCCTCGAACGGGCTTTTTCTTAAAGATGCCCCCTCCTCGCCCTTCTCGCTTTCGGGCGGGCCGAACTCATAGGCAACCCCTTCGATCTTGGGAAAGGGTTCGAGCGCGAGGGATAAATATTGGGTCGCCAGCTCGCCGATATCGATCTTGCCGTTGATGATCGGCTCCGGATCGACGCTTTCTTCCAGAATTTCGATCTCCGTCTGGCCCTTTTTCGCCTCACGGTCTGATTTGGCTTTGGCAAAAGATAAGGCTTTGTTCTTGTCGCCAAACCATCCTTCGAATTCATCTTCGGCATGGGTTTGTACGGGCATGAGGGAAACAACGCAGCTTTGCGTGACGTCCGCACTCACCGATCCGATGGCATGGATGGAACCACCGCCGATCGGCTGCAACGTCACACTGGCTTGCGCCGATTCAACCGAGACAATTCCAAAACGTCTCGCCATATCGATGCGCTGTTGTTCGTCGGCCTTGAAGTTGAAGGTTTTTGGGTTATTGCCCAGCTCTTCAATTTTTACCAGATAAGACCACTCTGCGGCTTCGTTCGCGTAGTTCTTAGCCATGGGCCGATCTCCTTTGCGTCTCGACTGCTTGCGGAAATGAAACGCGCCCCGCGGACAGATCGCTCAAATCATACTGGCTCAGATGTGCATTGGAGCGAAGAATGTAATCGACCACGCTGCGCACGCCATTCGGAATGGCTTCACCTTCGGCGCGGTAAATGTTTCTTGTCACCGCCAGCTCGAGCGCGGCTGGGGTAGTGTGGAGTGCATCATGATAAGCATGAACACGGCCATTGAATGCCTTCATCATCTTGGCCATGCGTTTGGGAACACCGAGGTCGCCCACGCCGATCTCGCGGAACATCAGATCCATCGATCTGAACATGGCGTCGAACACGGATTGCGAGAGCTTCTTGCCGACAGGCCCGAACTGCTCCAATCGCTCGATCAGAAGGAACACATGAAGGCTGACAAGGTCAAAACGACCATCCATCGTGTCGGCAACACCCATGACCTCGTAAAAGGCCGGGTCTCTGGACTGGTCGAAAGCGGCCTGATACAATGCCTTGGCGGCCTGCTTGCGGGCTTTTCTTTGGCTGAACCACTGCGTGAACATCATAATTTCTTCACAAAAAGGTTTATAGTCAGGGACAACATATATAGGGTTTTACGTAGGTAACACAATATGACGAAACGCCTGACATTCATTTTCTGCCTGTCCTTGCTGCCACTGGGCATCGGGGCCTGCACGCCGACCCAAGCCACCCGCGGCAATATCGTGGAAGATTACCGCATGGCCGAAATCATTCCGGGCGTCAGCACGCGGACCAACGTCCTGCAATCGCTCGGCTCGCCGACCACACAGGCGCCGTTCGATGACAATGTCTGGTATTACATCGGCCAGAAAACGGAAAAGACCGGCATCTTCGATCCAAAAGTCGTCGATAAAAAAATGATTGTCGTCGCGTTCAATGCCGATGGTATTGTCGATACAATTGAGAAAATCAATGCCGATGGCATTGATGTACCAAACGTCCGTCGCAAGACACCGACCTCCGGTAACGAAATCACTGTGATGGAACAACTGATCGGAAATGTCGGGCGCTTCAACAAACAAAAAGAAGGCGCAATCTCTGCCTCCGGCGCGAACCGCTAACGGAATTCGATTTCTGGCTTTAGATCTTGATGCTGTATCTTTTTATTCATGTAAGCTAGCGGAATGCTTGCTAGTTCGCCATAGCATTCCTCCATATGCTTTTGCATGAAAGCGGAGAAATCTTCCCAAATATATTCGGGTGCATGAGTCCAACCACGATGATCAGGCTGCAACGCATCGTCTAACATGATGAGTGCGTTAAAATATTCACGCCCTCGACCAACGATTTTGGAAACAAAGGCAGCCACAGCATCGTTCAGCTTGGTTTCTTGGATTTGATCCTTAAGTGGAAAATAAAGCATAAACTCAGCAGTTAAATTTCGGGTAGCATCTAAATCAATAAACTCGACAATGCTTTTTTCGCCAATGGTAAAAACCCTTTGAACCACTTTTAAGGCATCATAGTAAGCGGCCTGCTCTTTTAAAGAGACAACATCTTTACCGTGAACCAACTCATTGTACATATCGCGCATAACGAAGCGACTGTACGCAAAGCCGGATAAAAAGGTCAAGATTTTTGAAACACGCCAACCAGTTCGGTATGGGCAGACCAGATGAACTGGTCAACGATGGTTAATGTCTGAAGCTGATAACCGGACTTTATTAACACAGCCGCATCCTTGGCAAAGCTTTGCGGGGCACAGGACACGTAAACGATTTTTGAAATATCCGTATCCGCAAGAACTGCAACCTGCGCACTCGCGCCCGCCCTTGGCGGATCAAGGATCACGCAATCAACACCATCCAGCTCTTTTTCGCTGATGGGCTCTTTGAACAAGTTGCGGTTGATCGCTGTAACATCTGCTTTTTTTAACGAAGCAATCGCGTCCGGTGCGAAGTCTGCGGCCAATTTGCATCGGTCCATCAATGGTCCTGTGAATGTTCCATTGCCACAAAACAAATCGGCGACGCATGAAGCGTCACCCACGCCCGAAAGAACCGCGTCAGTGAGAGCGCGCTCACCTTCTTCGCTAGGTTGTAAAAATGCGCACGGCGCAAGATTCACAACAAGAGAATCGAACCGCTTGTAAAAAGCTTTCTCCTCGAGAATGATTTCGTAACTTTCATGATCACGCGCGCGCAAAGATATGCGTGATGCACCGGTGGCGCGTAGCGCGTCAGAGAGCGCCTGCTGCGCCTCCCAACCCGATGCAAGTTTACCGGTCAAACCTATTTCGCTTTGACCGTCTACACATTGAATAAAAATATCGATCTTGTTTCCCTCACCGATAAGATCGGGAACGAAAGGACGGAACGCTTCCATCACGCGGTGCAGCTCATCATTGATCAAAAGACAATCCGGCACATCGCGGATGTTGTGCGATCTGCGCTCATGGAATCCGATCAACGCTTTGCCTTTAACAACACGCGCGGCGAAATTCGCGCGGCGGCGTGTGCGATCCGGAATAAACACCGCGCTCACATCATCCGGAACCAGAATTCCGTTTTTAGAAAGCACGGATAAAACATTTTCTTTTTTAAAGGAATGGTAAGCATCAGAATTTAAATGTTGAAGCGAGCACCCACCGCAAATGCCAAAATGCCTGCATGGCGGCTTGCCGCGCATCGGCGATGACAACAGAACGGAATTTATCTTGGCACGGAACTGCCCGTCTTGATCCTTGGCAACGTCCGCCATCACGATATCGCCTATGGCGGAAAACGGAACGAACACCGTCTCCCCGCCTTCAAGGCGCGCAATGCCATCGCCGTTCCCGCCGATATCGATGATTTTTAAAGATTGCTCCATGCACACCAGAATTAATTGACGTAACTTAAGCCAACGTGTAACAAAGAACCATTATAATAGATAGCCTGTATTCTTAACACCAAAGGATAGAAGAAGTGTCTTTGGATATATTCAAAAATATGGCGGCGCCAAATTCTTACAATTTTAAAGGATTGGAGTGGCAGGAAGGCCACTTGAAAGCCCTTATTGAAACACCATTCGGCGAATTATATTTTGATCGATCCGAATTACTGGCGCAACCATTCCGCTTTATGCCGCCTGAAAGGGGTGGGCCAATGTTAGTCTGACGTGTGA
>CAYYPX010000021.1:5917-13208 GCA_964473655.1 uncultured Micavibrio sp. | reverse complement strand
TACCCGCCTATCAAAAGGACGCACTGGATAATATAGAGAGCGTAATAGTGCCCTTGTTTGAACAGACGTTTATGCAAGGAAAACATATTCTAAATGCAACCATTCTAAGCAAGGATCTTTTTGAATTTCAATTCTCTGATTGGAAAGGCAAAATCCATCCGGATGGCAAACATTTTCAAATAACACGTCATGAAGCATCTAATGTTTATGCTTATTGCACAAGCAAAGGACATATCACACGTCAGACTAACATTGGCCCACCCCTTTCAGGCGGCATAAAGCAAACTTTAAGAAAAAACATCACTACTCTTGGCTTTCTTTGCCGAACGAACAAACTGGCCCAAGCAATTTTTTGGCAATCCGGAAAAAGCGATAAAATTATTGTACAAGGAGCAGAAAGAATCGCCGCATCACGGTCCCACCTGAGTGCGGTCTTCGGCATGGGCACCGAGGCAGCAAGTCCATATGTATTTGGCAAATTTATCCGCCCTCGACCAAAACGTCCTCCGCCGGAATTTGCTTGATATATATTTTACTTACAAAAAAGCCCCGCCTGTGACAGCGGGGCTTTCTTAATTCTTTCGAAGATTAAGCTGCGAGCAATTTCGCAACAATCGCAACCAACAGAATGGCAACGATGTTGGCGATCTTGATCAGCGGGTTGACGGCTGGACCGGCAGTATCCTTGTACGGATCGCCGACAGTGTCGCCCGTGACGGCAGCTTTGTGGGCGTCAGAGCCCTTGCCGCCATGATGGCCTTCTTCGATGTATTTTTTGGCGTTATCCCATGCGCCGCCGCCCGATGTCATCGAGATAGCAACGAACAGACCCGTTACGATGGTTCCAAGAAGCATCGCACCCAGTGCTTGCAAGCCAGCCTCAAGACCAGCGAGCCAGTAGACTGCGCCGAACAAAGCAGCCGGAGCCAGAACTGGCAACAAGCTTGGAACGATCATTTCCTTGATCGCGGCCTTCGTCAGAAGGTCAACCGCCGTACCGTATTCCGGTTTGGCTTTGCCTTCCATGATGCCTTTGATCTCGCGGAACTGACGACGAACCTCGACAACGACAGACGCCGCTGCACGGCCAACAGCCGTCATCGACATCGCACCGAACAAGTACGGCAACAAACCACCAAGGAACAAACCGATCACCACAAACGGATCGGTCAGTTCGAACTTGATACCGGCAAGGTCAGGCAGATAGTGCTTGATCTCTTCTGTATAAGCAGCGAAGAGAACGAGCGCAGCCAAACCGGCAGAACCGATCGCATAGCCTTTTGTAACGGCTTTCGTCGTGTTGCCGACAGCATCCAGAGCATCCGTTGTTACACGAATATCTTTTGGCATATCGGACATTTCGGCAATACCGCCCGCGTTGTCCGTTACCGGACCATACGCATCAAGCGCTACAACCATACCTGCCATGGAAAGCATCGTCGTCGCGGCAATCGCGATACCGAACAATCCAGCAAACATGAATGCAAGGTAAATGGCCACGCAGATGACAACGACCGGCAGAGCGGTTGCTTCCATCGATACAGCCAGACCTTGGATCACGTTCGTACCGTGGCCCGTTTCCGATGCCTTGGCAACGACCTGCACAGGACGGTGTTCCGTTCCCGTGTAGTACTCAGTGATGTAAACCAATGCCGCTGTGAGGCCGAGGCCGACGAGAACGCAGTAGTAAAGGCTGAGTAGAGAGATCGTGCCTGCATCTTTGTCACCGGCCAGTTGAAGCGCCGTATCGAAACCGATATTGGCGAACAATCCGCTGACGAGGATAAGCGAGAAGATAGCACTGGCGATAAATCCACGATACAGGGCACCCATGATGTTTTTCTTTTTGCCCAGACGAACGAAATACACACCCGCGATAGAGCCGAGAATGCAAAGCGCACCGATCAGAAGCGGCAAGAACACAACATCGGCAGCAACCGATGCCGCGAACACGCTGGATGCGATCAACATCGTCGCGACGATTGTCACGGCATATGTTTCGAACAAGTCAGCGGCCATACCGGCACAGTCGCCCACGTTGTCGCCAACGTTGTCTGCGATAACGGCTGGGTTTCTTGGGTCATCTTCCGGAATGCCGGCTTCGACTTTACCCACGAGGTCCGCGCCGACATCGGCGCCTTTCGTGAAGATACCGCCGCCGAGACGCGCGAAGATGGAGATCAAGGACGCACCAAAGCCGAGGGCCACAAGACCTTCGAGCGAAGCGCGCAATTCAAAGCCCAGATGCTCTGTCATATAATAGTAGTAACCGGCAACACCGGCCAAACCGAGAGCAACGACGAGCAAGCCCGTGATAGCACCGGAACGGAACGCGACATTCAATGCCGTTTCCAGACCTTGTGTCGCGGCTTGTGCCGTTCTGACGTTTGCACGAACAGAAACGAACATACCGAGATAGCCGGTCAATCCGGAGAGAACCGCGCCGATTACGAAACCGAGCGCAACGTGCCAGCCGAGCAGAGCGTAAAGCCCGATGGCTACCACGACACCGACGATGCCGATGGTTGTGTATTGTCTGTTGAGATAGGCTTTCGCGCCTTCTTGAATGGCGGCGGCGATGCTTTGCATACGCTCGTTACCGGCACTCATATTCATCACGCCGCGTGTCCAGACTTGCGCGAAAACCAGCGCAGCCAAAACACAGCAGGCGATCATAAGGTAAATACCCGTCATAGATCTAATCCCCTTTGAGGTTTTTGTTGTCGGACGAAAGGCTTAACACCAACCGCCCTAGGTTACAGTGGCAAGAAGACTGCACAATTTCAGAAGGCTTTGCAAGGCAGACAGGCAATAAAATAACCGGTTCTTTTTACAGAACCGGCTTGTGTGGTTTTAAGGAATTTTGGCTGTTAAACGCGGCGTTGCTGGACCACCTGCAAGAGCACGTCGTTAATCTTTACCTCGCCCAGAACCTTCTGGCTGATCTTGTTCAAGCGGGCCTTGATCGGGGCGACCTGAAGAACACCATTTTGCATGGAATTCTTGCGGTTTAGCGCACCATATAAATCCTGAATGTAAGCATCCTGAAGACGCGGCGCGAGGCGTTTGACCATTTCGGCCGTTGCCGCATCCGGAACTTCGATGGAAACCACAAGGCTGACCGTCTGCGTCACGCCATTATCCCCGATAACCGGCAGGATCAGTGGGCTTAAATCGACAAATTCTTCTTTGGGGGCTTCCGCACCTTCTTTGGCTGCGGCCTCTTTAGCGGCATGTTCGGCTTTGGCGGCCTCGTCCATCGGTGCCGAAGCAACCGCAGGCGTGCCAAAATAGAAGTAGGCACCGGCTGCGCCGCCGCCTAACAACAATACGGCCACCAATCCAATGATTGCTAATTTCATTAAGAAGTACCCTAAACCGATTCCCTAAACCTCTCTAATGTTACACCGCAACATATTAAGGAAAGGTAAGTTTTTGGGGGTTTTAGGCTCTTGTGACCTTGCGGACGGAATCCAGAACGCCGTTGATAAGACCCGGTTCATGACCCGAAAAGAAGGCCTTGGCGACATCGACATAAGAGGAAATTATTATAGGAAAATCAATATCTTGATGGGCCAAAAGCTCATAAGAACCACAAAGCATCACGGACGCCAGCAACGGCTCATCGGCGTGGGCAACGCCCTCTTTGACCGGTCGATTGGCGACAACAATTCCTTGAAGATCTTCCATCCGGCCGGCAACGCCCAAAACGATGTCCTTAAACAGAGATTCGTCAGGCTCGACCAAGGCTTCACCGTCCACCACCATATTCTTACGAAGGAACAGATATTCGTCGATAACGAACGGGGCTTCCTTCTTGTTTACGGCCATCTGATACACCGCCTGCACGGCCATTAGGCGTGCGGCGTTGCGTTTGGCGGTTGCCGAAGGTTTGCGGGCGGGCTCGTTCATGACCCGTAAAGACCATGACTGCCCGCCCTAAATCAAGAAAATTATGTTACGCGGCGCGCGCGATTGTCTTAAACGCCCGCATATTCTCCAATGTTTTCAGACAGGCGGAAGCCGCTTCACGTCCTTTAACCTTGAAATGCTCGAAGAAAAATTTCTGATGCTCTTCATGCTCATGGAAATTCTGCGGCGTTAAGATCACGGACAAAACGGGCACTTCGGTATCAAGGCTCACGCGCATGATCCCGTCGATCACAGCCGTCGTTACAAATTCATGGCGATAGATTCCGCCGTTTACAATCAATCCAGTGCAAACGATTGCGTTGTATCGACCGCTCTTTGCGAGCAACTGCGCCTGCAAGGGAATCTCTAAACTGCCCGGCACTTCGAATATGTCGATATTCTTTTCGGGGAATCCGGCACGCGCCATATCCGCGATGAAAGATTTCTTTCCTTCATCGGTGATATCTTTGTGCCAACCGGCTTGGATGAACGCAACGCGTTCGGTGGTGTAGATGGAGTTTGTCATTTGGTTCTTCCTTGGTTTTGGTTTTACAAAATCAGGGAAAACATGAACAACCATGACCGCCTGCGCGATCACGTTCTTTCACATTCTCTTTCATCCGGACTATACCGTCGGCTCCGGCATTTCACCGGATCTGCTGACACTCTTATTTCTAAGAGCCGCTCGCGGGCTCATGACTTTCATCACATACCGCCGGTGGGGAATCACACCCCGCCCTGAGAACTGAATAGAATATAGGAATTATGCGGCGCAGAGTCTAGCGCTTGCCGATCTGTTTTGGCGTAGGCAGGAAATCATCAAGGCTCATGCCTTTTTCTTGAAGCAAGGCTTCCAGAACTGGCTGTAGCTTGCCAAGAGCCTCGCGCACTGTATCGCGAACCGTATCGACAACCACCTGCGTACCACGCTCGATTTCGATGTTGAGCTTGTCACCCACCTGTTTTTCCTCGAATACCGTCACGCGGCGCGTTTCGGGGATCAGCCAAACCTCGAACCAGTTTTCGGCTCTATTCGCATCCGACACGGTCAGGCTTGTGCCGTTCACCGCAATGTAACCTTTAGGGAAAATGTAACGCATGAAATCGGAAGGCACGGAAAAACGAATAACCTTGTTGCCCTCCATCACCGTTACGTTTGAAACTTCCGCGCAAAAATCGACATGGCCCGACAATGCGTGCCCGCCAATTTCGGCACCGTCTTTCGCCGCGCGTTCAATATTCACTTTTTGACCGACTTTATATTCACCCAGCGTCGTGATCTTCAAACTTTGATGGATGACATCGAAAGACGTGCGCGTCGGTGATATTATTTTGGTTACGGTCAGGCAAACACCATCGATCGACACACTCGCACCGATTTCGATACTGTCACAAAAACCTTTTGGGAATTCTATCTCGAAAGTCCGGATCGCATCATGATCATGAATGGAGGCGATCTCCGCCATTCCCTGAACAATACCGGTAAACATTACTCGGCAACCCGCTTTTTCTTTTCGCTCTGCAGACTTTTGATTTCCTCGACGAACGCATTGAAATCATCAAGCTCACGGAAGTCCTGATAAACGGAGGCGTAGCGGATGTAACCAACGATATCCAATTCAATGAGTGCAGACATCACGCTCTGGCCGATATCGTTTGCGGTTATTTCCAATTCGCCACTGCTTTCCAACTGGCGAACAATACCGTTGGCGGCCTTTTCGATCTGCTCTTGCTCGATCGGGCGTTTACGAAGCGCAACCTGCATGGAACGGATAATTTTCTCACGATCGAACGGCTGGCGACGATCACCAGACTTCAGAACAACCAGATCACGAAGCTGGATACGCTCGAACGTCGTAAAACGCCCTCCGCAGGACGGGCAAGAACGACGGCGACGGATAGACCCGCCATCATCCGATGGCCGGCTATCCTTCACCTGAGTTTCTTCGTGGGCACAAAATGGGCAACGCATTCACTACACCGCGTTCGCTTCGCTGTAGATAGGGAAACGTGCGCAGAGTGCTTTCACTTTCGCACGAACTGCTTTTTCGGTGTCGGCATTGCCTTCCGGCCCGTTCTTCGCAAGACCATCGAGCACTTCCAAAATCAATTTGCCGATTTCTTTCCATTCCGCCGGGCCAAAACCGCGTGTCGTTCCCGCTGGCGTACCCAGACGAATGCCTGATGTCACCATCGGTTTTTCCGGATCGTTCGGCACTGCGTTTTTGTTACACGTGATACCGGCATGCTCCAACGCGAGGTCGGCTGCTTTGCCCGTCAATTTTTTCGGACGAAGATCAACCAGCATCATGTGTGAATCTGTCCCACCGGAAACGATATCAAGGCCGCCCGCTTTCAAAGTTTCCGCAAGAATGCGTGCATTATCGACGACGGCCTTCGCATAGATTTTGAAATCAGGTTTCAACGCTTCACCGAACGCAACGGCCTTCGCCGCAATCACATGCTCCAACGGTCCGCCCTGCAATCCGGGGAATACAGCAGAATTGATTTTCTTGGCGAGGTCTTCGTCGTTCGTCATGATCGCGCCGCCGCGTGGACCACGAAGCGTCTTATGCGTTGTCGTTGTCACAATGTGCGCGTGCGGGAATGCGTTCGGGTAAGAACCACCGACAATCAAACCGGCATAGTGTGCAACGTCTGCAAACAATACGGCGCCAACCTTGTCGGCAATTTCGCGGAAGCGTTTGAAATCGATGACACGGGCATAGGCGGACGCACCGGCGATAATCATTTTTGGTTTGTGTTCAATCGCCAATTTTTCAACAGCGTCATAATCAATCAAACCTTGCTCGTTGATACCGTACGTCACGGCCTCGAACCATTTGCCGGAAAAGTTTACTGGGCATCCGTGGGTCAAGTGACCACCATGACCTAAATCCATACCCATATATTTATCGCCGGGTTTCAGAACGGCCATAAACACACCGAGGTTCGCATTCGCGCCGGAATGCGGCTGAACGTTCGCAAATTTACATCCGAACATTTTGCAAAGACGATCGATCGCCAATTGCTCCGTCACATCGACATGCTCGCAACCTTGGTAATAACGCTTGCCGGGATAGCCTTCGGCATATTTGTTGGTGAGAACCGAACCTTGCGCCTGCAGAACCGCTTTTGACACGATGTTTTCCGACGCGATCAATTCGATCTGGTCTTGCTGACGCGTCAATTCCGCCGTCATCGCCTTGTAAACTTCCGGGTCCGCGTCTTTTACATTCGCACTGAAATATCCATTATCACTCATCATTTTCTCCGCTGCGTTGCCCATGTCTACACCCTTTCGTAAATCAACAATTGTTCAGCTTGTCGACGCGGCCTTGGTGCCGTCCGCCTTCAAACTGCGTTTCCAAAAACGTTT
>CAYYPX010000021.1:0-5892 GCA_964473655.1 uncultured Micavibrio sp. | reverse complement strand
GACTTCCGTGCCGGTTAAGCGCTCACCCAGACAAAGCACATTCGCATCATTGTGCTGGCGCGTCATACGCGCCATCGTGGAATCGGTGCAGAGCGCGGCACGAATTTTCGGGTTCCGGTTACACGCAATCGAAATACCAATCCCCGATCCGCAAATCGCTACGCCCAGCGGCGCCTCACCCTTAGCTACGGCCTCGGCCAGTTTTTTACCGAAATCGGGATAATCGACGGAATCGGATGAATTGGTGCCCAGATCGACCCACTCGACCGGAACCGTCTTGAAGTTCTTTTTCAAGAACTCCTTAAGGGTAAAACCGGCATGATCCGATGCAATGGCGAGCTTGATTGTCATGTGATTGTTGTAGGGATTCACCCTTACGCAATCAAGCCTTTCTTCCGCATAACGAACTCCAATCTTTTCGTGGCGTTGCGCTGTAAAATGGGCTCCGGCGTTTCCTTCGGGCCGGAGATCGAAATCTCGGTCAGACTGGCCACATCCATGGCCGTTACCTTGACATAAGGGCCAATGGGAAAGAATTCGAAGATGATTTCGCGGTTTTTTAGAGGTTCTTCAGACATTTGCCTGTTATAATAAGGGAAGAATAGGAAATTCCAAGGAGCTTATATTCTATGGCCGACCGCGCCCCTTTCGACTGGCAAGACCCCCTTCTGCTCGATGAATTGCTGACCGATGACGAACGCATGGTTCGCGACACGGCGCATGATTTCGCCCAGAACCAGCTGCTTCCCGGCATTATCGAGGCAAACCGCCATGAAAAATTCGATCCTGAGATCATGAAAGAAATGGGCAAACTCGGGCTTCTTGGTGCAACTCTCGAAGGCTATGGCTGCTCCGGCGTATCCCAAGTTTCCTATGGTTTGATCGCGCGGGAAATGGAGCGCGTGGATTCCGGCTATCGCTCCGCGCTTTCGGTTCAATCCTCGCTCGTTATGTATCCGATTTATACGTTTGGATCAGAAGAACAAAAGCAAAAATTCCTTCCAGATCTGTCTTCTGGAGCAAAGATCGGATGTTTTGGATTAACTGAACCCGATGGCGGATCCGATCCATCCGCGATGCGCACTAACGCAAAAAAGGTTCAGGGCGGATACAAATTGTCCGGCGCGAAACAATGGATCACTAATTCACCCCTCGCCCACACTATGGTTGTCTGGGCCAAAGATGACGCCGGCGATATTCGCGGCTTTATTCTTGAGCGCGGCATGAAGGGGCTGGAGACTCCGAAGATCGAAGGGAAATTCTCGCTCCGTGCTTCTGTCACCGGCAGCATTCAAATGGACGAAGTCATGGTGCCGGATGAAAACGTTCTGCCACACGCCAAAGGTTTGAAAGCACCGATGATGTGCCTCAACTCGGCGCGATATGGGATCAGTTGGGGCGTGATCGGCGCAGCCGAAGATTGCTGGCATCGCGCGCGCGATTACGTCATGGAACGAGTCATCTTTGGAAAACCACTCGCGGCGCAACAACTCATCCAGAAAAAACTCGCCGATATGCAAACCGAAATTACATTGGGTCTACATTCCGCTTATCGCCTTGGCCGCTTGAAAGACGAAGACCGCGCCGCGCCGGAAGCAATCTCGATGATGAAACGGAACAATTGCGGCAAAGCCCTCGCCATCGCCCGTGAAGCGCGCGACATGCTGGGCGGCAACGGCATCGCCGATGAATATCATGTGGTGCGTCATATGATGAACCTAGAAGCCGTGAACACTTACGAGGGCACGCACGACATCCACGCCCTTATCCTTGGGAAGGCGCAGACGGGCCTGCAGGCTTTTTCCTAAGCGGCAAACGCCTATGTGATTGCAGCCCGGGCCAGCGATCCGCAATTTTGCGAGCTCCGCCATCCGAAAAAGCCAAACACCCGAACTGGCCTTTTAAACCCACCGATTGCGGCGTCATGATATTCAAAAAATGATCATACAAACCGTCTTTGCGTTTTATAAAATCGTACAATCTTTTATTTTTAAAAAAGCCGGCAAGAATACCTTCTGCCCTTTCAGGATGTTTATCCATTTTAGAGCCGAGCTTGTTCAGGTCCGCTTTGTAAGCCGAAAGCGCGGAAGGAACAAAACCATTCTCCCGAATTTTCTGCTCGACGATATTCCACGTCTTCACATCGAAATCATTTTCATCCAGCGACAATAACTGCCCCAGAAAAACGACCTTCTTAATTTGTAGCATCGTATTCAAATCATCCGAAAACCCCATCTCGTTGATAGGTTTCATAAGATTCTTAATCCATGCAACGGATGGGCGATCTGACATTGAATGTACCTTGCTTTATTACCTCGGTGGCAGACAATAGGCTTGGATATAAATTATGTCAATAAATTAGTGCCTGACTATATCTTTGATTTACTTAAGAAAGCGCGTCCTTCAACGCATAAAATCGCGAGCAGGATAAAGGCGCATCCAGCGACTTTATCGAACGTCACCGCTTCGGATAACAGAACCACACCGGCAATCGCAGCGAACACAGCTTCGGATGACAGGATAATCGCAGCGTTTGACGGTGGCGTGTATTGTTGAGCCACGGCTTGGAGCGTATAAGCGACGCCGCCGGAAATCACACCTGCATAAAATATCGCGAACCAGTTTTGCGTCACGGCGTCCCATGTCAGTGTTTCAAACATCAACGCTCCAAACAATCCAGCCATTACGGACGCACCATATTGAAGCATGACCAACAATAATGGCCTGTTGTATTTGCTTAAGAACCATCCGGTCAACGCCACGTGCGCGCCGAAACTCACGGCACAAAGTAAAATCCAGAAATCGCCAATCGTCAGCGCCGCGAATGATCCGCCATTGATGAACCACATCCCCGCCATCGACAGCGCAATCGCGGGCCAAATCAAACGGCTCGGCGCATATTTAAAAAGTGCCCACGCGAAAAACGGCGTGAACACAACATAAAGACCGGTGATAAATCCGGCATTTGTAACGCTTGTATGCTGCATTCCAATTTGTTGAAGCAAAAGAGCAGCGACGAAGGCAACCACAACCGGCAATGCACAGAATAATATTTTTGGATCAAAGATCGGGTTGGCTTTATGTTCCCGCCACACAAACGGAAAAATAACAAACAGCGAAAGAAGGAAGCGAAGCCATACAAAGCTATAAGGCCCAATCCCGCCTTCCATCCCGCTTTTTTGTGCAACAAACGCCGCACCCCAAATGATGGCGACCAAAAGCAAACATAAATCGGCACGAAGGCGAGTCATGCCTGACATTCTATTGAAATGTTATGGATTATCTAGCGATTATTCTTCGTCGTCAATCGAAGCGAGCCCGGTGAACTGGCTCTGTGATGTCCAGAAACGCTCGAACATCTTCATCGTTTTGATCAGATCGTTCATACGATCATCGGTCAATTCGGTGCCTTTGATCTTGTCTTCATGTTTGTGGAACATGTCGGCCAGAAGCTTGTAAGTCTCCTTACCCTTGGCGGAAAGTTTCACGCGGATGGAACGTTTGTCATGAACCGAACGCTCTTGTTCGATATAACCGTTCTCGCCCATCTTCTTCACGTTATAGGAAACGTTGGAACCGAGGTAATAACCGCGCAGCGTCAATTCGCCGACCGTCATTTCGTCGTGACCAATGTTGTATAAGATCATTGCCTGAACGTTGTTGATGTCCTGAATCCCTTTACGGTCCAGCTCCACCTTCACCACATCAAGAAAGTAGCGGTGCAAGCGTTCGATCAATTGAATGGCGTCAAAATACGGTGTGGTGGACACGATCTGGTTTCCTTAAATATGAAAATAGAAGAGCCGATTGGCCGAACATAACAATACAACGCAAATCTTAACCAATCATTGCTGGTGCGTCCACTGGAATACAATGTCGACTGGTAACACGCCCATTTCTCGCAGAATCTGTTTACTTTTATACCGAATGGGCATAACAAATGGGCAACAACACGGGGCAGCCATGAGCGATTCCAAAATCATCAAAGACCTTAAAAATTCCATCACGGAAAACGTACCAGATTCTGGATCTACGCATTTCGAGCAGATGAAGCTGAAAAGCCTGTCCTCCGACAAATTCCCCCATGTCCGTATGCGCCGTTTGCGCCGCAATGAGGCGATCCGCGATATGGTTCGCGAAAACACTGTTACTGCCAACGATCTGATCGTTCCTATTTTCGTCGAAGAAAATATTACCGAACGCAAAGCCATCGCTTCTATGCCCGGTGTCTTCCGCGAAACTGAAAAAACATTGGAAGCCCGCGTAAAAGAAATCGCGGCCTCTGGCGTTCGCGGCATCATGTTGTTCGGCGTGTCTCATAATAAGGATCATGTGGGTTCAGACTCCATGGACCCCAACGGCCTTCTCGCCCGCATGATCAACCGCGCCAAGAATGCCGCGCCAGAAACCTCCATCATCGCCGATGTATGTTTTTGCGAATACACCGACCACGGTCATTGCGGCCCGCTTTGCGCGCATGGCGATGTCGATAACGATCGCACCATCGAAAATATCGCCATGCAATCCGTCATTGCGTGTGAGGCTGGCGCCGATATGATCGCGCCGTCGGGCATGATGGATGGACAAGTATCCGCCATTCGCCACACGCTCGATGTCACCGGCTTTTCCGATATTCCGATCATGGCCTACGCCGCAAAATTCGCATCGTGCTTCTACGGTCCGTTCCGCGATGCGGCCGGTTGCGCGCTCGGCAAGAACTCGAACGTGCGCTCCGATCGCAAATCCTATCAACTTGATCCATCCAATGCACGCCAAGCGTTGCGCGATGCCATGCTTGATGAACGCGAAGGTGCCGATATGCTGATGGTAAAACCGGGCATGGCCTATCTCGATATTCTGTCAAAACTTCGTGCCCAATCCGAACTTCCCCTCGCCGTTTATCAAGTGAGCGGCGAATACGCCATGCTTCGCTTCGCCGCGCAGGCCGGTGCCTTGAATTATCAAGACGCCATGATGGAATCACTTCTGGCCTTTAAACGTGCCGGTGCGGATATGATTCTGAGCTACGCGGGTGCCGATGTGGCGCGTTACGTCAACGACGGCAAGCCGATCACGCTTTAAATCCTGTCTTCACTCCATTTATTGGACCTGCGCCTGTTACAAGGGCTTGATTGGCATGTCAAATCAGGTGACAATTGCGATGCGTGGTAATCTTCCATTAACCACTATCAAGTATCCTTGAGTCTCTGATTAATTCTCTTCCTTTGGGGCGTTTCCTGTCATGAAATTTGCCGGTTTGGCTTTGGTATTCGTTTGTACGTTCGGCGGCCTTATGGTCGCGGCGGGCGTTGATAAGGGTATCAAGCTTATTACCCACGCCATTCTGCCCGCCATGCCGGGCGAGATCATCATCATTTTCGGCTGCGCCGTCTGCGCCTTTATCATCTCGAACACATCGAGTAGCATCAAACACACGATGAGTTACTTCAAATCTTTGAAAAAAGGCGTGGCCTATTCCAAAGATGACTACATCGAATTGCTATCCATGATGTACACGGTGTTCAAACTGGCCAGAACCAAAGGCTGGCTCGCAATGGAACAACACATTGAAAACCCGCATGACAGTGCCCTGTTCCAACAATTCCCGACATTCCACCACAACCATCATGCCGTTCCGTTCTTGTGCGATTATCTTCGTATCATTTCGCTCGGTAACGAAGATCCGATGACGATCGAAGCCTTGATGGATGAAGAAATCGACACGATCAACGCGCATGAATCACATCCCGGCCATGCATTGCAAACAATGGCTGATGGTATTCCAGCTCTTGGTATCGTTGCCGCTGTTCTCGGCGTTATTAAAACAATGTCTTCCATTTCCGAACCGCCGGAAATTCTGGGTAAGATGATCGGCGGCGCGCTCGTCGGAAC
>CAYYPX010000020.1:0-18320 GCA_964473655.1 uncultured Micavibrio sp. | reverse complement strand
ATGATGAAAGAAAACCAAACCCAGATTGTCGTGTTGTGGAGAATATCCATCATGTTAAGCAGCCTTTGCCTTGCCAGCGATTGAATCAACGATCGCCTTGGCTTTTTGCATATCGGTACCGATACCGGTGATTTTTTCGGCGGCGATGCTGGCCACTTCCGCAGCAACATTCGCCATATCACCCATCGCTTTGTCTTTGGTTTGAGAAACACGGTCTTCCGCAGATTTCAATTTTCCATCGGCATCTTTGCGGAAGGACTCGATCTGGTCGTTGGCTTTTTTCTTCGCTGCCGCTTCGACATCTTGAACCGCTTTCACGGCTTGTGCCTTCGCGTTGTCGAGATTTTTCTCATAAGCAGTCTGAATGGCTTGCGCTTGGTCACGCAAAGCTTGGGCCGTATCTAGATTACCCTTGATCATATTTTCGCGGGCGTTCACGACACCGCCTATATTCGGCAGGATCTTTTTCGAGAAGGCGATGTAAAGCAAACCGAACGTCACCAGCAGCCAGAAAACTTGGGAAGGGTAAGTGCCGATATTCAATTGCGGCAATCCACCTTCACCATGCGTTTCGGCGGCTTCGTGCGGAGCTTGCGCTTCGCCTGTTGCTCCCGCAGGGCCAGCCGCATCATGAGGAGACGTTGCATCTTCAGGCACTGCTGTCGGCTTGTGTACCGCTTCTTCGGCCGAAGCCTTAGAGTCAGCAGCAGCCATGACTTGCGCTGGCGATACCGCCAGCAACAAAGCAAACAAAGCAACAGGGATCAAACGCAACGTCGTCATCAATCTTACAGACCGAACAGGATCAGAAGGGAGATACCAAGGCAGAAAATAGCCAAAGCTTCTGTAACAGCAAATCCGAAGATCAGTGTTCCGAACAGGGAACCTTGGATCGATGGGTTGCGGGAAACTGCGCCATTGAATGATCCGAAGATCAGACCAAGGCCGATGCCAACGCCTAGGATCGGGAGAAGCGCTACGGCTGCTGCGATGATTTTAATTGTTTCGATATCCATTTTATTCCTCTTTTTGGTTTTGGTTTAAAGGTTAGAAATTTTTAGTGAGCCAGTTCGACCGTATCGCGCAGATAAATGCAGGTTAGCAACGCGAACACATAAGCTTGAACAAGACACACGAATACTTCGAAGCCGATCAACAATACGTTGAACAGCATAGGGCCGAGAGAGCCGAGCGCGCCGACAAGTCCGGCACCAACCATCATCACAGAAAATCCCGCGATGACTTTGACCATCAAGTGGCCTGCCAGCATATTGATGAACAAACGCAGGCTAAGCGTGACAGGGCGGCTCAGGTAAGAAATGATTTCAATAGGAATGATCAACGGCGCGATCCACAAAGGAACGCCCGGGGGGAAGAACAACTGCAAGAAGTGCAAACCGTGCTTCACAAATCCCATGATCGTAACGATGATAAAGATCATGAATGCCAAAACGCCGGTTACAGCGATGTGGCTGGTGAATGTAAATGAGCCCGGAATCATACCCAAAACGTTGCCGAGCATAACGACCATGAACATCGTGAACACGAACGGGAAATAGGACATACCTTTTTCGCCCACGTTGTCACGCACCATGGAATAGATGAATTTGTATAAACCTTCAGCCATCAATTGCGAACGGGTTGGCACCATCGACTTGCGGCTCATCGCCCATGTCAGGAAACCCGTCGAAAGAACAACGGCAATACCCATCCAAAGGGCCGAGTTCGTAAAGGAGATATCAACGCCGCCCAGAGTAAGGGGGACGAGGGGCTGGATTTCAAACTGGTGAATAGGGTTCGCCACGCTTTAAATTCGCTCCGTTTATTGTGGTTTATTTTGCGAGGGTTTATTAGCGGCTTTTTCTTCGGATTGCAAGCTGTTAGAGCCAATCGCCGTGCCCAAATTGCGGGATAATTTATAGAGGTTGTAAAAGGCCGCAACGATACCCAAAATCACGAAGATAATCAGGAAGCTAGGAGCCGTTTTAAAGTAGGCATCAAGACACCATCCCATAAGGCCGCTTCCAAGCAATACCCCTAACATTTCCATAAATGCGCGCATACCCAAATTCATCTCCTTGGAAAAACCAACGGGGATGGCAGGATTCTGCTTTTCTTGGATGCTTTGAGCAGCCTTCAGCTTCGCGTCGAGATCGTCGAGTTTGCTCATGCGAGAAACTTATTCTGCGGCTTCAAGGAAGTCCATCTGTTGGTTCAGATCGACGGAAACCAATTGCGACACACCGCGCTCTGACATCGTCACGCCATAGAGGCGATCCATACGGGCCATCGTCAAACGGTGGTGCGTGATAATGAGGAATCGTGTCTGACCGCGCTGAATGATGTCATCGAGCAAGTTGCATACGCGATCAACGTTTGCATCATCCAATGGCGCGTCAATCTCGTCGAGAACACAAATTGGGGATGGGTTCGTCAAGAACATCGCAAAGATCAAGGCGATCGAAGCAAGTGTTTGCTCACCACCCGAAAGAAGCGAAAGCGATTGCAGAGTCTTGCCCGGAGGTTGCGCAAAAATTTCAAGACCGGATTGCAACGGATCATCCGATTCAATCAATTTCAAGTGAGCCTGTCCGCCGTTGAACAATTTTACGAACAGCTCTTTAAAGTGGCCGTTCACGACGTCGAATGCTGCCGTCAAACGCTCACGTGCTTCTTTGTTCAATTTTTCAATGCCGGCACGAAGCTCTTCAATGGCTTGCGTCAAATCATCGCGCTCTTTGAAGATGGTGCCGAGTTCGGCTTCCAAAGTTTCTGCCTCTTCTTCGGCCTGCAAATTGACTGGGCCGATCTGATCGCGCTCACGCACGGCCTTTTCTTTTTGGGATTTTAATGGCTCGAGCGCAGGAAGATCGCCACTCTCTGCAAAGATCGATGCTGTCGCGTGCTCTTTCAAGGACTCAGGAGTCATTTCGAACTGTTCTTGAATACCTGCGACGATGTGTTCCAATTGCTCCTGTGCCGAAGAGACGAGGGCTTGGGCATGTGCACGAGATTCACGAGCCTCACCCAAAATTGCTTCCGCTTCTTTCAAGGCACGTGTGGTGATCGCCAACTCGCTCTCAACCTTCGCCAGATTATCAGCCGCTTCATCACGACCTTTTTCTAGATGATGAACCTTGTTCATCAGATCTTCGCGGTTTCCATCCAACGTTTGCGGACGGTTCACCATCTCTTCGATTTTTTCGTTTAACGCAGTTTCGCGCTCTTCCAGATCCTTGATGCGCTCGCGGGAGCGAATGGAACGGTTCGAATGGTGATTACGCTCATCGGCAATCACGTGCAAACGCGCCATGCGGCGACCTTGCTCTTGTTGCAATTGATCGAGTGCGCGAACAGCATGGTTATAACTATCACGCGTTTCGCTCAAAACAGAGCGAAGCTGTTCAACCTCACCGGAATGAGCCGCCATCGTGTCTTCGTTATAAAGAGCCAACTCTTTCGTAAAACTTTCGATAGAAGACTTATAGGAAACGATGTCCTCTTCGGTGTTTTTCAGAGACTCTTCTAACTTGGCGATTTCAGCGAAAAGTCCAGAGCGTTGTTCGGTAATACGGTTCAACGTGGATTGTTTGGAAGACAAATCCTGCTCTTTCGAACGAAGATCGGCGCGAAGAACATCCAGCTTTTCCTGAATTTCCTTCTGGCTCTTTTGAGCATTCTCTGCCTTTTCGGAGGCGTCATTGTAACGACGCTCGATGGCAGGCTGCTCGTTTTTCAATTCTTCCAGACGGTTTTTCTGCTGCAATTGAATGGCGTGACGATCGGAAGCATCCGCCTTGATGTGGAAACCATCCCAACGCCAGTATGCACCATCCAAGGAAACGATTGATTGGCCGGGCTTCAATTGCGGCGCGGCTTGATCACCTTGTGCTTGCGTATCAACGACAGCAATGAAACTCAACGCGCGCTTCAGCGAAGCAGGAGCCTGAACATGCGGCTCCAGATTGCGCGTGCCGGATGGAAGAGAAGGCACATCGATATTGTTTTCGGCAAAGTCCAGCCATACGGAAGGCGCTTCCTTGTTACGAGATGCCATCAACGTATCGCCGAGCGCACGGGAAATCGCCTTTTCAAAACCTTTATCGGTTTTGATGTCATCCAGAACAGGTTTGAACAGGTTTTGCGTATCGGCATTTAGAATGCGTTCCAAAGCTTTCACTTCGGAATCAATTTCTGCTTTGGCGCGTTCTGCATCTTGTTTCGATTGGCGAGCTGTTTCCAATTGTTCGCGAGCGAATGCAATGTTCTGCTCAGCCGTTTCCAGCGCGGCGCGAAGACCTGTTGTTTCTCCTTCAAGGCCAACGATAGATGACTTCAAACCATCGATCTCGGAATTGCTTTCAAACTGCGATTTCGCGCGGGCCAATTGCTCGGCCAGATTCTCTTTGCGCTCCTCGGCAACGAGGGAGCGGGATTTATCCGCATTGATTTGTTGTTCGATGCGTTGACGCGCGGCTTTCGTTTCCGCTGTCTTTTGCATGAAGCTTTCGTAGTCAGCCTCTAATTTCAGAACTTTTTCTTCCAGTTCAGCCTTGATGGTCTGCTTCTGAACGAGGTCGGATTCTTCGTTGCGACGGCTTTCCGACAGGATGCGCTGCTCTTCTTCCAGACGGGATAGAACATTCGCGCTTTCACCGAGCATTTGCGCTTCATGTTCGCGGTCGGCGACAGCCTGTTTAAATTGTGAACGGGCATCGTCCAATTGATTTTGCAGATCACGTTCCTGATCTTCCAGACGCTGCAATTCCATCTTGTGCGCTTGAAGGGCAGCAGCAGATTCGGCTTCGGCCTTGCGCAATGCTGGAAGGTCTTCCGCCTGCTGATTTTGCGTCTTTGTTAACTGCACGACCGTAGTCATGTGCGTAGCCACTTGGCTTTCCGCTTCGGCAAAATTCTTGCGGCAGAGATCGCCCTTGTTAATCTGAATGCGCCATTCCAGATAGGCGATGGTGGTTTCTAGTTCGCGGATTTGCGTCGAGAGGTTTTTATATTTTTGAGCCTGACGCGATTGTTTTTTCAGCGTGTTGTAACGGCCTTCCATGCTACCAACGAGGTCTTGCACACGTTGCAAGTTTTGGTCAGCGGCGCGAAGACGAAGTTCGGCCTCGTGGCGACGAACATAAAGGCCGGAAACACCAGCAGATTCTTCTAGAACAATGCGGCGCTCTTGCGGCTTGGCGTTGATCATCGCCGTAACGCGACCTTGGGAAACTAACGCAGGAGAATTTGCACCCGTTACCGTATCGGCAAACAACATCTGTACATCGCGTGCGCGGCAAACCTTGCCGTTAATTTTATAGACGGAACCATGGTCGCGCTCGATACGGCGCGTGACTTCAATCTCATCTGAATCATTATATGCAGGAGGCGCGGTGCGCGCGGAGTTATCCAACAACAGAGATACTTCTGCAAAGTTACGGGCAGGGCGTGTCGATGTACCTGCAAAGATCACATCTTCCATCCCACCTGTGCCGCCGCGCATACGTTTGGCCGAGTTTTCACCCATAACCCAACGAAGTGCTTCAACGGTGTTGGATTTACCGCAGCCATTGGGACCGACGATCCCGGTCAAGCCTTTACCGATTTCGAATTCGGTCTTGTCGACGAAGGATTTAAAGCCGCTTAGGCGAATTTTCTCAAACTGTATCATCAATACTCTTATTCAACCGCAGGAGCTTCCCCAACGGCATTATTTGTAACTTTGCGGAATACGCGCTCGAATTCGGCCAAAGGCTGCGCTCCTGAAATTTTTTCCTTACCATCATTGATGATAAAGGTCGGTGTCGCGCTGATTTCCCATTTGTCTTTGGCTTCTTGCATATTCTCGGCAATCTTATGCTTTAAAGGCGCACTTTCCTGACAAGCATCGAACGTTGCATCGCTCATACCAGCCAACTTGGCATTTTGCTTAAGCGCTGCGACATAATTCAAACCACCGGCCCAGTGATCCTGTGTTTTAAAGAGAAGACTGATAAAACCGTCATATTTGTCTTCCGGCAAACAGCGGGCGGCCATTGTTGCTTTGAGGGCAGGATCATTCAACGGGAATTCGCGGAATTCCAGATAGACCTTACCAGTATCGATATATTTGGATTTCAATTCCGGGAGGACATCATTGTGGAAGTGCGCGCAGTGGCTGCAAGTCATCGAAGCGTATTCGATAATTTTAATCGGCGCGGATGGATTGCCGATGGCGCGTATGCTTGTCGCTTTCGCCACATCGATCGTTACTTTTTCAGCAGTCGCCTCAACGCTTTGATCAACACTTGAGGAGTTGAGCGTGTCGGTTGTTTCCGTCATCGGAACAGCGTTGCCCGCCTCATCGGTGGCAATGTCAGGCTGAGTGGATTCACTTTGAACAGCTTCGCTTACTTCCGGCAAGGCATCGACGGGCGGAGACACGCGGGCGAAGAAAAGGAATGCGGCAATCGCGGCCACCAAAGCCACAACGACCAGACCAATAACCATTGCGTTGCCGCTATTATTTTTCGAAGAACGCTCCACGAAAATCCTTTCAAGAATCAGTTGTCATAAGCTGACGGGTTAGACTTAAACATAATTCGCTTGGAAATCCAGTCCAAATTGCAGGTTTTTGGCGGATTTTGTCAACAAAACCCGTGGCCCAAGCGGCCCTTATCCACACTTATGAAGGGGCGGAAATCCCCGGAAAACAGCAAGTTGAGGGCTATTCTTGCTTGGGCTCATAAAGGTAGAGGTCGATCCTGTCCGGTGGCCCCTTGTTGTCACTTTGGAGCCCCTCGGCCAGAACGTCGATTTTCGCAGCACCAACGCCTTGTGCGATCAAGGTCGAACGGAGCGACAAAGCACGGCTCAAGGCGATCCGTCGATCGCTACTCAAACCATTTCCGTGCGGCGTGGCGTAGGATTTGATTTGCACGCGCCAAGCGGCTTTTTCCTCATCATCAAGTTCTTTTACAACACCCGCAGCGATAGGATCAGCATCCTTGGCATCCAAACCAATCTGGCCGGGATTGTATGGAATGATTTTCTTCAGCGCGCCTTTTTCTCCGCCCTCAAACGAAGCGGGAGCAACCCCGTCTTTCGGACGCGGAACGATAGGCTCCAATATTTCACTTTTCTTTGCGGCATCCTGCTGACGCTCAAGAATGGTCGGCTCTTCCACAGGCGGCTTCGCATCGAACGTTACCTGACCATCCACATTCTGTGTTGGCAAGGCGGGCATTGTCTTTGGTCCCTGAATGGCACTGACCGATGGGTCACGCCCTGTAGGGTTGATGCGGCTTTCTTCATTAGATGCCGCCGGTTTTGTAACCGTATTTCCGCTAGATGATTTCTTGCTCTCAGGTGTTGTTACAACTGGTGCTGGTGCCGGAGCGGGAGCAGGCGTTGGTAGGGGCATCTCATCCTGAATATTAGATTCAGGCGCAATCGGTGCGGGCTGCGGTGGAACATCCGCCTTCTTTTCCGGTGCGGATGGTTTTTCCGGGGGAACAGGTGATTTGATTTCTTTTTTCTCGGCGGCAGGCTTTTCACGTTTCACCTTAGGTGCTTCGATGATCGGCTGCATCATTTTGGGCGGCGTTGGTGTTACGGGCGCAGGAGCCACAGGTGCTGTCGTTGCTGGCGCATCGAATGCTGGAACAACAGGACGTGAAGGTGCGTCGGGCGCAATTGGCTCCACTGGTGCCGGACGCGGCATATCCGGATTTATCGACACGCGCGGTGCGACAACCGGTGGCCTATCAATGGTCGGTGGCGGCAATTGTGGATCGACGGATTCCATCTTCGGAACGATGTTCCCATCTTTTGATTCCGGACGGACCATTGGTGGAGTCATGTCCTCGAACATGGGCGGAGGCGAATAGCCCGTGTTTTGCGCATGGCTTTCCGACGCAAACGCCATCAAAGCCAGAGCAACAAATGCAGAGCCTTTTAAAAGATCAGATAGTTTTGAGGATTTTCCGGATATCACTGTGTACCTGTTGGTTGCCCGCGATTAGACTACCACTATAAACAGGATTGTCATCATTTTCGATACTGGTCGTAATACCGCCAGCTTCTTTGACGATCAAGTAACCTGCACCAGCATCCCAAGACTTCAGGTTACGTTCCCAATATCCATCGATACGGCCAGCCGCAACATAGGCAAGGTCAAGAGCCGCCGAGGCAAAACGACGCGTCATGGCAACTGCGGCAACTGCTTCCTGCTCCTTGAAAAAACGAGCGCGGTCTTCTTTGGAGCCATAGGGTTGTCCGAAATTGATCATGCATTCTTCCAGATTATTACGACCTGAAACACGCAAACGGCGATTGCGCAGCCAAGCGCCGCCACCTTTTTCCGCCGTGAACATTTCGTCTTTGGCACAATCATAGATAAGGCCCGCGATGATCTCGCCTTTGCGTTCCAACGCGATGGAAATAGACCAATGCGGAACACCGTGCATGAAATTGTGTGTGCCATCCAACGGATCTATCAACCAGACATGATCTGTATCATTCCCTTTAACCTTACCGGATTCTTCCATAACAAAAGAATAGTCGGGCTTGGCTTTCAGCAACTCTTCAAAAATTGTTTTTTCGGCTTTTTTATCGGCCGCCGTTACAAAATCAGAAGGACCTTTGCGGGATACCTGAAGATGCTCAATTTCATTAAAATCACGCAGCAATGCACGTGACGCCTTTTCGGCGGCACGGATCATGACCGACATGATGGGTGATTGCGCCATAATTAGTCTTTCGCGCGCTCGTAATATGTACCGTCTTCGGTTTTCACAATAATGCGCGTGCCAACGTCGATGAACGGAGGCACCATTACTTTTACGCCGCCGGTAACGATTGCCGGCTTGTAGGAAGAAGAGGCGGTCTGGCCTTTAACAACAGGCTCGGCTTCTTCGACCGTCACAACAACGGAGTCTGGGAGCTCAACACCCAGTGGGTCACCTTCGAAGCTTTCGATGGTCACTTCCATACCATCCTGAAGCCATTTTGCTTGGTCGCCAACAACATCCTTCTTCACTTCCATCTGTTCAAAGCTTTCTTTGTCCATGAAAGTGTAGATATCTGCACCGTCGTTATAAAGATAAGTGAATTCGGCTTGCTCCAAACGCACGCGCTCCAATGTTTCCTGCGTGCGGTAACGAACGTTGTCTTTTGTGCCGGAACGAATTTCGCGCATTTCAAGCTGAATGACCGACGCGCCTTTGCCCGGCTGCATGATATCATGACCTGTGATCAGCCAGAGCTTTCCATCGCCATCGCGATCCAGAACGTGACCTTTTCTTAAGGTGATTGCTTGAACTTTCATTTTTTCGATTCCTGTAAAATAGATTGACCTATACGGGACAGACGCTCTTTGATTTCAGGGTCGTCGACCGTTTCAAGTAGCTGTGATAGATGATTTTTTTCATCTTCCGTCAAGGCTTTTGTCCGCTTTGAAGGCTTTTTAGCCTGTTTCGGTTCAATGTGCAAAAATTTGATATCGGCGATCCAGCCATCACCGAATATATTGTTAATTCTTTGTAATATAACGCCTTTTTGATAAACAAGAACCGAGCAATCGGCGGAAGAGGCGGCAATATCAAGTGTCGCCGTAGCCCTTTCCTTTGGATTTTTCGCTTTCCTGTAATGGATTTTGGCAGGCTGTGACCTATCCGCAAAATCCGGGCCGACAATCTCTTTCCAATGCGTGACAATCCGCCCAAGCGCGATATATTTGCGCTCGAACACTTTGCCCATAAGGGTTGGCAAGGATCTGGACAGAGGCTTCATCGGCGCATCATGGCTGCGAAACATATAAATGTCGAGGATTTCAGAGCGGCGCTGCTAAAATGGTACGACCGGCACCGCCGCGTTCTGCCTTGGCGTGCTTTGCCAAAACAAGAAGCAGCACCTTATCACGTTTGGCTGTCAGAAATTATGCTTCAGCAAACAACAGTGCCTGCGGTTATTCCTTATTTTTTAAAATTCCTTAAAAAATGGCCGACCGTGCATGACCTCGCTCAAGCAGATTCACAGGAGGTCATGGAAAACTGGGCAGGGCTAGGATATTACGCCCGCGCGCGAAATCTGCATAAATGCGCGATCCATGTGTCTCAAAAACTTGACGGCGCCTTTCCACAAACACAGGATGAATTAAAGATGCTCTCTGGTGTTGGCGATTACACGAGTGCAGCGATCACAGCGATTGCCTTCAATAAGCCTGCCAACGTTGTTGATGGAAACGTCGAACGAGTCATGGCTCGAATTTTTGCTGTAACCGAACCTGTTCCGGATTCTAAATCGCAACTAAAAACGCTTGCAGGAAAAATGGCCGAAGGCGAAACAAAACGCCCCGGCGATTACGCACAAGCATTGATGGATTTAGGTGCAACCATCTGCACGCCATCCTCTCCGAAATGTATGATCTGCCCAGTGAACAGTTTCTGTAGGGCGGCCAAATTGGGTATTCAACAATCCCTGCCAGCCCGCAAAGCTAAGGGCGAGAAGCCACAGAAACACGGCTATGTTTATTGGGTTACGAATGCCAAAGGGCAGGTTCTTTTCGAAAAAAGGGCAGAAAAAGGTATGCTCGGCGGAACAATAGGTCTGCCCACATCCTTATGGGTCGATAAAGCCATTAAAAAGACACATCTTCCTTTTACCGTGAAAGGCTCGGAAGGTCGGGTTTTGGTGAAGCATAGCTTTACCCATTTCGACCTAGAATTGAAGGGCGTTACCGTATCGATGACTAAAAACAAAAAACCTGATGGCGGCACTTATTTCTGGGTCTCCCCTGATGAAGCGGGAAAGCTTGGAATTCCCACGCTTTTCAAAAAAGCTCTGCGACAGTTTATTTAGGCATTTGTGAGCATGATGGCAAAATTATATAATGGCATTATGACGGGGGATTCTAAATTTCGGATTTTTTTCGGGATCGCATTAATTGCGATTACAATGATTGCTCGCATTCCAGCATATGCTCAGCAGGAACAGCAAATCATCACGCCTCAAGAATCTTTGCCAGCTCCAGCCGCAGAACCATTGTCACAAAACCGTTCGATGCCGCCACAAGAAGATGAAGTCACCATTCTTCAAGATAAATTCACCGGCAAATACAACCAGTCCACAATTCAAAATCTTTCTA
Organism: uncultured Micavibrio sp.; assembly: GCA_964473655.1. Classification (GTDB taxonomy): domain Bacteria; phylum Pseudomonadota; class Alphaproteobacteria; order Micavibrionales; family Micavibrionaceae; genus Micavibrio_A. The sequence continues at coordinate 7,195 of CAYYPX010000020.1, read as the reverse complement.
AACTTTACTGGCGTCTAGGCGCGTTTGATTTCGACGATGATGCAGCCGTTGGTAATTTCATCAAAATCAATGATTGTAAAATTTACACCGAATATTTGAATGACGATCTAGAGTGGAAACAGATCCTCACGGTGATGAAAGGCCATCTCAAGAAAAACCGCGAAACATTCCCAATTGAATTCCAGTTCATGATGAAATTACATCTCGGACGTTACGATCCGGATCTTGGCGGCTTCGCTCTGATAGACAGAACTGGCTTTACCGATGCAAAACGCATTGAGGTAAACAGCATGGATCGTGATCAGGAAGTTTGCCATGATAGAAGCTTGATACCAGATTATCCAGTCAGCACGGTCATCTTGCCATCCGAACCCTTCACGCTTGATTTCTTGAAGCTCGATGAGCACGTGGCGCAAGCCTACATATTGCGAAAAAAATCGGAATATCTTGCGCTGCCAGAAAATGAACAGGTACGGCGTTACGAGCGCGAAGCATATCTACGCCTTCGCGTCAGCTTCTCGCAATATCATGGCAATGTCGCGGGAGATAAGGGTGAGCCAATGGCAATCATGTTCGGCAATATCGATGGCTATGAAATATTCGAAGACAGCGCCCAAAAACGCCTGATGCTCAGCATCGATCTAAAAGACAATAAGGGGGCGATGTCTCAGCCTGCTATCAAGGATAATTCCGTAATCGTGCAAACACCGGATCAATCAGGCGTTATTCCAACTTCGATGGGCTTTACCGCTTCACCCTGACGATCTCCACGCCCGGAATGGCAAAGGGATAAATCTCTAACTTCTCAACACGCACGGTTATTTTTTTGATCTGCTTTTCTGATAGACAAGCTGTTGCAATTCTTTCTGCAACAGTCTCCGCCAGATAAACATGGTCACTGTTCGTGATATCGCGCACATGCTTGACGAAGATATCGTAGGATACAGTATCTTCCAACTTTTCAGAGCCATTCGGCCAACTCGTCGTTTCTGCAATAATATTGATCCGCACTTTTTGTTTTTTTAGCTTCTCGGCATCGAACACGCCGATAAACATCTCCACCACCATATCTTTCAAAAAGATCTGGTTGGTTTCGGCTTTCGATTTTTTACAGCAGAAAAACATTATTGGAGGGTTGAGCTTCCTGCGGATCCGCCTTCGATCTGTGCACGGAGCTCCTGACGCATTTCATCGATAGGGACGGTCTTACCGTTACGCTTGACGTGCCAATATGTCCAGCCGTTACAAGAAGGCGCGTTTTGAACCGTCGCGCCAATCTTGTGGATTGATCCGCGATGGTTGCCAGTGATGATATTCCCGTCAGCATGAACCTTGGCAGCGTTGCGGCCTTTCGCATCCGTTAGCTCGGCACCCGGCTTGAGATATCCGTGTTCCAACAGCCAGCCGAAAGGAATGCGCATTTCCTCGCGTTTGTTCGCAAGTGTAATGGTGTCCTCCGCGCAAACCTCGGCGGCGTTGATGCGCTTTTGCGCATATTTTATGTATTCGTCTTCGCGTTCGATACCGATCCATTGGCGACCGAGCTTCTTCGCAACAGCACCCGTCGTACCAGTGCCGAAGAAAGGATCGAGCACAACATCTCCGGGCTTGGTCGAGGAAAGAATAACGCGTTGGAGAAGGGCTTCCGGCTTTTGCGTAGGATGCAATTTGTCGCCTGCGTCGTTCTTCAAACGTTCACCACCCGTGCAAAGCGGTATGAACCAGTCAGAACGCATCTGCAGATCTTCGTTCATCGCTTTCATGGAATCGTAATTGAAACGATACTTAGAATCTTTTGATTTTGCAGCCCAGATCATCGTCTCATGCGCGTTGGTAAAGCGCTTACCTTTGAAATTCGGCATAGGGTTCGATTTACGCCAGATAATATCGTTCAAAATCCAGTATCCCAAATCTTGCAGGATATAACCAAGGCGGAAGATGTTGTGATAGGAACCGATCACCCAGATACAGCCATCATCGTGTAATGTTTCGCGAGCAGCCGAAAGCCACTTACGCGTAAAGTCATCATAGGTTTTGAGAGAGTCGAACTTGTCCCAATCATCATCACAAGCATCGACTTTGGAATTATTGGGGCGGGTTAATTCCCCGCCCAACTGAAGATTATACGGCGGGTCCGCAAAAATCATGTCCACGGATCCTTTTGGAAGGCTCTTCAGCTGCTCCACACAGTCGCCTTTCAGGATCGTGTTCAATGGTGATTTCCGGCTCATAATTCCCCCGTTTGTGTGGATTAAATCGGAACGAATCATGATTCATTGCGGAGTCGACGTCAACATATAAATTGAAAAAATTATTTGGAGTCAGAACGTTATAAGAACATTCTAAGATTTTAGAGTCGGATCAGAGGGTTATTTAGTTAAGCCGAAAGTTTAACGGCGGCGCAAGGTCCGAATGACTTGCGATGATGGATGGTAATGCCGTGGCGGGCGATACCGTCCATGTGCTCCGCCGTGCCATATCCAGCATTCGTTGCCCAGCCATAGTGCGGGAATTCTTCATGCAATTTTTGCATATACCGGTCCCGAGTTACTTTCGCGATGATTGACGCCGCCGCGATGGAAAGCGATGTAGCATCGCCCTTAATTACCGTCTGGGTTTTACACTGAATCTTCGGCGCAAACTTTCCATCAATCAAAGCTAGCGACGCACACACTGCCATACCTTCATAAGCGCGTTTCATAGCCAACAACGTCGCGTGATGAATATTCAACATATCAATCTCTTCGGCAGAACATTCAGCCACCGCATACGAACATTGATCTTTGATAATCTCGAACAGATATTCACGCTTTTGCAGCGATAGCTTTTTACTATCATTTACTTGCTTCCACACCGGATGAGCGAGCTTGACTGTAGGAATAAACGCGCAAGCAGCGACAACAGGACCAACCAAAGGTCCACGACCGACTTCATCGATCCCACAAACGGGAACGCCGAAAGCGGCATCAAATGCAACGAGATCAGCCTTTAAGGCTTTTACTGACGATTTCAAAGACATCGGGCGATAGCTTTTCCGTGTTAGCGATTTCCTGCAAGGCAGTTTTCATTTTCTCTTGCCTGTCCGGTGTATAACGCCGCCATTCACGAAGCGGCGTGAGCATACGCGCTGCAATTTGTGGATTGATAACATTCAATGTGATGACCGCATCTTTTAACAACGTGTAACCCGAACCATCTGCACGATGGAATCCAACAGGATTGTTCATCGCAAATGCACCATAGAGCGAGCGGACACGATTTGGATTCTTCAAAGTGAAATCTTTATGCGCGGACAAAGACTGGATATTCTTGATCGTATTGTCATTGACGCCAATCGCTTGCAGCGAGAACCATTTATCGACCACAAGCGGATAGTCCTTGAACTTATTGTAGAAATCGGCAAAGGCCACATTTTTGTAATCACCTTCATGATCGGTCAGAACACCTAGAGCCGCCACGCGGTCGGTCATGTTCGTTGCTTTTTGATATTGCTCGGCGGCGAGGGCAGGATCATCCAGATAACCAAGCGCGGTATTTTTCAGTGCACGACGTGCCATGGCATCCGGCGTCACGGAATAGGCACCTTGCTCCTTGTTAGATTTATAGACAGAGTGCAGCTTGCCTTCGCATCGCTGAGAAAATTCCCGGCGAATTTCTTCCCGAGCGGCATATATTGCATCAGGATCGACAACATCACGTGTCTGAGCGATGATCTGCACATCCGGCAAACCCAGAGCCTTCGCAATAAGAGCCTTATCACCTTGCCCCTGAATGGCTTGATCTAACAGGCTTTCCAAAGATTCTAGCAATCCTTCATCCATGCTACCCGTATCGATTAAATTATTGATCACACGAAGCGCATAAGTCTGACCAGCCTCCCAACGGTTAAACCCATCACTGTCATGCACCATCAGGAACTTCAGATCATCATCTGATAAATCTGTCGTGAGTTTCACCGGTGCGGAGAAATTTCGAAGAATAGAAGGAACGGGTTTCGTGCCGATATTCTTGAACGTAAAACTTTGTTCCTTTTCTTTTAAATGCAGAATTTCTGTGCCGATCATGTCATCGCCATTAGGCCCGACAAGCCCGACAGCCACCGGAATATGCATTGGCTTTTTATTCTTTTGCCCCGGCGTATCTGGAATTTCCTGCCTTAGCGTTAACGTATATGTTTTCGCAGTTTCATTATATTCACCGCTTGCTTCCAACTCGGGCGTACCGGCTTGGCTATACCAAAGCTTGAATTGGGAAAGATCAATACCCGACGCATCTTCCATACACTTCGCCCAGTCTTCCGTTGTCACGGCCTGACCATCGAAGCGTTTGAAATATAAATCAGTTGCCTTTCGATATGTTTGCGGCGTGAGAAGCGTATGGAACATACGGATCACTTCCGCACCTTTTTCATACACAGTCATTGTGTAGAAATTATTGATCTCGATATAGTTGTCGGGGCGAATAGGGTGCGCCAACGGGCCTGCATCCTCGGGGAACTGCATCCGGCGCAAATGTTGGACGTCGTCAATGCGCTGTAGAGCACGAGAATTCATATCCGCTGAAAATTCCTGATCACGGAAGACCGTCAAGCCTTCCTTCAACGATAATTGAAACCAGTCACGGCAAGTGACGCGATTTCCGGTCCAGTTGTGGAAGTATTCGTGGGCGATAACGCTTTCAACACGAATGAAATCTCCATCGGTCGCTGTTTCCGGATGCGCGAGCACTAACGCCGTGTTGAAAATATTGAGTGATGTGTTTTCCATCGCGCCCATATTAAAATCGGATACGGCGACGATGTTGAAGATATTATATTGATATTCACGCCCATAAACTTCTTCATCCCATTTCATGGATTTGATCAGGGATGTCATGGCGTGGGCACACTGGCCTTCATCGCCTTTGCGGACATAAATGTACAAATCTACCTTATTCCCCGACATCGTCGTGAATGTATCATGCACTTGTTCCAGATCACCCGCGACAAGCGCGAAGAGATAACAAGATTTCGGCGTCGGATCATTCCACACCGTAAAATGACGACCATTACCGGTCGTGCCTTTTTCGACCTGATTGCCGTTCGATAAAAGAACGGGGCAGTTTTTCACATCGGCTTCAACGCGGACCGTAAATGTCGCCATCACATCGGGACGGTCTTGATAATACGTTATGCGGCGGAAACCTTCGGCCTCGCATTGCGTGCAATAAGTTCCATTGGAACAATACAAACCTTCAAGACGCGTATTTTTTTCAGGCTCGATTTCCGTGACAACTTCCAGAACAAAAGAATCTTTGCCCGGCTTGAACGTCATGCCGTGCTCATTGATCTCAGGCTTGATATCATTCCCATCCTGTTTGATTGAAACGAGTTTTAAATCCTCGCCATTCAGAAACAATTCCTCGCCAACCGAACCGTTCTTTTTGTATTGCGTCTTAGCAGTAACGATCGTACGACCGTCGAAAATGTCAAACCGCAGATCGACATGCTCGGCTTTGTATGGCGGCGGTGTGTAATCTTTCAGGTAAATGGTCTTGGGTGTATCGGTGCGCATGACGGAAATCCTTGTTGATTCCGTCAAGGATAGGGGGCCTAGCCGTTCAAGACAAGGTCGTCGCGGTGAATAAACTCATCCCCTCGTGAATACCCAAGGATTTCGGCTATATCAGAGCTTTTTCGCCCCATGATTTTGAGTGTACTTTCATAATCGTAGGCTGAAATTCCTATACCCAGATTTTTGCCGCTGGGATCACAAATACTAACCGCATCGGCGCGATCGAACTCACCATCCACTTTTTTAATCCCAGCTGGAAGAAGACTTTTGCCCGACAGCAAAGCCTTGCAGGCGCCATCATCCAAATGAACAACGCCCTTCGGTTTTACATGCGCCAATATCCATTTTTTACGCGCATTGCGCGGGGCTTCCGAAGCCACGAACAAAGTCGATATTGCCGAACCATTGCAGATGTATTTTAACGCGTGCGCTTCTACACCTTGGCCGATCATCATATGAACGCCTGATTCTGTGGCAATACGCGCTGCTTCCAATTTGCTTTTCATTCCGCCTGTCGAAACACCGGCCAGAGCGTCACCCGCCATGTTGAAATAATCATCGGATAGTTTTTCAACCAGTGGAATATGCTCTGCTGTAGTATCAACACGTGGATCGGCCGTATAAAGCCCATGCGTCGTCGATAATTGGATAACAAGATCGGCACCGATCATTTGTGCCACGCGGCTGGCAAGCCTGTCATTATCACCAAAACGAATTTCAGATGTCGAAACCGTATCATTTTCATTAATGATAGGAACGATGCCTTTTTCGAGCAATGCATGAATGGTCGCACGCGCGTTCAAATGCGATCTTCTATTTTCTGTATCAGATGGGGTGAGCAAAATCTGTGCTACACTAATGTCATGAACCGCGAACGCGTTGATATAAGATTGCATCAAGGCAATCTGTCCCACCGCCGCTGCGCCTTGCTTTAATTCCAAAGGAATGGAAGAGGGCCTGTCCTTGTGCGAAATTCCCATAGATTTGCGGCCCAAAGCGATCGATCCCGATGTAACAATTAAGACGGATTTTCCGGTCTTCCGTAGCTCGACCACATCCTCTGCCAAAGCCGCCAACCAAGCCTGCCGAACACCCTTATCGCCATCAACCAAAAGGGCCGATCCGATTTTAACGATGATAGTTTTGGCTGAATGAATGACTTTTTCTGGTTTCATGACGATCCTGTTAGCACTATATATAACCGCATATTACACAAAGTGAAAAGACCATGAGCCGCAAGATTACATCTCTTTTATACCACACCACCAATGCCGTAACCCTGCCGATGGCGGAACGGGTTCGCTTTAAAACCAAGTCGGGCCTGATTGCGCGATTGGGAAAAGATTTGAGTGCGGAAGTGCAAACCAAGCGTGGTCCACTCAAAATTCTATCCCATCGCGGCAAGAACATGGCCGCCGCCGTCAGTGGATTTCAAACGGATGAACCGGAAATGTTGGCATGGATCGATTCCATGAAGGCCGGAGAAACATTTTGGGACATCGGCGCCAATATCGGTATTTTCACAATGTACGCCGCGCTCCGCAAAGATTTGAATATTCTGGCGTTTGAACCGAACGGTTTGAATTTCGGGATCATGATGGAACATATGGTACTGAACGGCCTTGATCGCTACGCCCAATGTT
>CAYYPX010000019.1:0-18442 GCA_964473655.1 uncultured Micavibrio sp. | reverse complement strand
CTTATAGAGGTTGAAGCCAGTTCAACAGCTGGTGTAACGCCTCTTCAATGGAAGGCGAAGAACTATGAAGAAGCCACGCGCCTCTATGAGGAAGTAGAGCGTCAGCACCCATATTCCCAATGGGCGACGAAGGCGCAATTGATGGCCGCATACTCCGCGTATGAAGGCGACAATTACGACGACGCCATTCTCGCGCTCGATCGTTTCATTGAACTGCACCCGGGTTCCGAAGACATCGACTACGCGTATTACCTGAAAGCATTGGCTTACTACGAACAGATTTCTGACGTCGCGCGCGATCAGGCTTTGACCAAAGACGCGCTCGAAGCATTCAACACCTTGGTGCAACGTTTCCCCGACAGCAAATATGCCCGCGATGCCAAACTCAAGATGGATCTGACCAACGACCACTTGGCGGGTAAGGAGATGGAGATCGGCCGCTACTACCTCAACCGCGGTGAAACCAATGCTGCGATCAATCGTTTCCGCACCGTCGTGAAAGACTATCAAACCACGACGCATACGCCAGAAGCTCTGCACCGCTTGGTCGAATGCTATCTGAGTCTTGGTTTGTACACCGAGGCTGAGCGCGTTGCCGCCGTTCTAGGCTACAACTATCCGGGCTCCAAATGGTACGAAGACACATATAAGATCATCGACCCGTCCCGCCGCAAGGAAGTATTCGAAGGCCGCTCCTTCAAGGATAAGGCGATCGATTCCCTGTTCCGTCCGGATTGATGAAAGGGTTTAAGGTGATGCCATGCTCGCCGGCCTGACCATCAAGAACGTTGTCCTGATCGACCATTTGTTCATCCAGTTCGACAAAGGTCTCTGCGCACTTACCGGTGAAACCGGTGCGGGCAAGTCCATCTTGTTAGATTCTCTTGGCCTTGCGCTCGGCGCTCGCTCCGAAAGTGGTTTGGTGCGCAAAGGCGAAGATACCGCGAATGTCAGTGCCGAATTTGATGTTCCCGCAAAACATCCGGTATTCGCGTTCTTACAAGAACAAGGAATAGAGGCTGAAACGCCGTTGGTGCTTCGCCGAACCGTTGCGACCGATGGAAAATCCCGTGCCTTTATCAATGATCATCCGGTCAGTGTTTCCTTGTTGAAACAGGTTGGCGAAATGCTGGTGGAAATCCATGGCCAGTTCGACACGCAAACCCTGCTCAATCCGCGTGTCCACCGTGGATTACTGGATGAATACGCCGAAGCTGGCAAGGATATTGCCGCGCTGAACACCGTCTGGACGCAGTGGAAAGAGGCAGAGAACGCGCTCATTCAAAAGAAACAGGATATGGAACGCGCACGCAGTGAGGAATCTTACCTCCGCGCTGCCCTTGAACAATTGGACGAACTTTCTCCAAAAGAGGGTGAAGAAGAAAAACTCACACAACTCCGCACGCGTTTGATGAAGCGTGAGCAGAATATAGACAATTTCAACAGCGCCTTTAAAGGCAGCGAAAACGCAATGTCATCCCTTAATGGCGTTTGGAAAGCTTTAGAGAAGGCGGGAGAGGGCGGTAGCGATATCGCTAAGGCTCTAGATCGCGCCATGGCTGAATTGCAGGAAGTATCCAATGGCGTGGAAGGGTTGATCGCGTCGCTGGATGATAGCGAATACTCACTCTCAGAAATCGATGATCGTTTATTTGCCTTGAAGGGGCAGGCGCGCAAACACGCTTGTACGATTGATGAATTACCAACCAAACGTGATGAGCTTGCCAGTCTGCTTCGCGGTATTGAGCATCAGGAAGACACGCTGGCCGCATTAGAAAAGAATGTTGCCAAATCCCGTAAAGAGTATGAAGACAAAGCAAAATCTCTTTCTGCTAAACGTAAATCTGCTGCCAAGACTTTGGATAAATTGGTGGCCAAAGAGTTAGGGCCGCTCAAGCTGGACAAAGCACGCTTTGAAACCGAAGTGGCGCAATTGCCGGATAATGAATGGGGCGCAAATGGCATAGACCGCGTTCAATTCCTTGTCGCCACCAATCCGGGTGCGGATGCTGGGCCGCTGAACAAAATCGCTTCGGGTGGGGAGATGGCGCGTTTTATGCTCGCGCTCAAAGTAGTTCTTACTGAAACGGGTGTTGCACAAACTTTGGTATTCGATGAGGTTGATAGCGGGATCGGCGGCGCAACGGCGGACGCGGTGGGGGAACGCTTGGCACGTCTGGCTAAACAACGTCAGATATTGGTGGTGACGCACTCTCCGCAGGTTGCTGCAAAGTCGAACTACCACGCCATTGTTGTCAAAACGGGTAAGGCAAACCCAACTACGAAGGTTCTGCCGCTTTCTAATTCCAATGAGCGCACGGAAGAAATCGCACGTATGCTATCTGGTGCGGAAATCACCAAGGAAGCACGCGCGCAAGCGACCAAGCTTCTTGAAAAGGCAGCGTGATGACCAATTCCCTGTTCGATTTGTCTGCCGAGGATGCGCGGGCGCGCCATAAAAAGCTTCTAAAGGAAATCACGCGGCACGATGATCTTTATCACGGAAAAGACGCGCCTGAAATTTCCGATGCAGACTACGATAAACTCCGCCGTGAGCTAGAGAATCTTGAAGCCCAATTTCCTGAATTGATGAACGCACAATCGACGAAGGTCGGTGCAGCTCCTTCCAAGGGATTCAAGAAGATTAAACACGCGTTGCCAATGTTGTCTCTCTCGAACACTTTTTCCGAAGAAGAGGTTGGCGATTTTCTAGATAAGATCCGCCGCTTTCTCAATATCAATGAGGACATAGTTGTTGTGGCCGAACCCAAGATTGATGGGCTTTCTTGTTCCTTGAGATATGAACAGGGTAAGCTGGCCTTTGCGGCAACACGCGGAGATGGTTTTGAAGGTGAAGATATAACGGCGAATGTACAACACATCTCGGATATTCCTAAATCTTTACCAAAAGACGTGCCGGATATTCTGGAAGTACGCGGCGAAATCTATATGCGCCGCGAAGAATTCGTCGCACTCAACAAACGTCAGGAAGAAGCCGGTAAGCAGATATTCGCCAACCCTCGCAACGCGGCGGCGGGAAGCGTACGTCAGTTGGATTCATCCATCACAGCGCAAAGGCCGCTGCATTTCTTCGGTTATGCGTTGGGTGAAGTAAGTACGCCATTCGCCACAACACAGCGAGAGATCAGACAAAAACTGGCAGGGTGGGGATTTGCAGAGGCTGAACCATGGAGCGTTTGCAAAAATCAGCAAGAGATTATGGACTATTATAATAAGGTCATGGTCCTGCGTCCCGATCTTCCCTATGACATCGACGGTGTCGTATACAAAGTCAACGATCTGGCGTTGCAGGAACGTCTTGGTTTTGTATCACGTTCACCGCGTTGGGCGACGGCCCATAAATTTCCAGCCGAAAAAGCCGTCACAATTTTAAAGGATATTACTATTCAGGTCGGACGCACAGGGACATTGACTCCTGTAGCCGAGCTGGAACCAATCACGGTCGGCGGAGTTGTCGTCTCCCGCGCTACACTTCACAACGAAGACGAGATCGAGCGTAAGGATGTACGCATCGGCGATCATGTGATGATCCAACGTGCGGGGGATGTTATTCCACAAGTGCTGGGGCCTGTTCTTGAAAAACGACCCAAGAATGCCAAAAAATTCGTCTTTCCGGATAAATGCCCCATTTGTAATTCTCTTGCGATCCGAGAAGAAGGCGAAGTTGCCAAACGCTGTACCGGCGGCTTGATATGCCAAGCACAAGCAGTCGAGCGTTTAAAACATTTTGTATCGCGCAATGCATTTGATATCGAGGGCATGGGCGCAAAAATCATCGAAGAGTTTTATCAAGATGGTTTGATCAAAACACCGGCCGATATCTTTAAACTAGAAGAAAAAGATAGGGGAAGTTTGACGCCGCTTCGTAAGCGTGAAGGTTGGGGTGATTTATCCGCGAAGAATTTGTTTGAATCTATCCAAAATAGAAAGACGATTGCGCTTGATCGTTTTGTTTATGCGCTCGGCATCCGTCAGATCGGCGAGGCCACAGCAAAGAAACTGGCGGCCACTTATGAGAGCTGGGAAAATCTAAGAGATCATCTGCAAAAGGCTAAGGATTCGGAAGTTTTCTTTGAAGAGCTAACCAATATCGAAGATATCGGCCCAAGCGTTGCGGATGACTTGCTCGGTTTCTTCGCTGAAAAGCACAACCGAAAAATTCTGGATGATTTGGAATCCCTTCTGACGATCCAGCCGTATATTCGCCCTAAAACAAGCAACAGTCCTGTGGTTGGTAAAACAGTGGTGTTCACGGGTAGTCTTGTGACCATGACGCGTGCGGAGGCAAAAGCTGGTGCCGAACGTCTTGGTGCAAAAGTAGCGGGATCCGTTTCGAAAAAGACGGATTACGTTGTGGCGGGTGAGGATGCGGGATCTAAACTCAAGGCCGCCAAAGAACTGGATATAAAAATCTTAACCGAAGAAGAATGGAAGAATCTGATCGGTTGATCAGCCTTTCTTTTTCAGATCGCGCAAAGCGGCGAATGCCTTTTCTATTTCTTTGGAATAATCCCGGCGTTCAATGAATTCACCGCCGCCTGTGTTGCGCGTCATGGACAAATCAAGTGCATCATTCAAGGCTTCGGCCAACTCTATATCCTTTTGCTCCACTGCCAATTCAAGGGCAAACAAAATGCGGTCACTTAAACGATCTTTGTTCTTGGTAAATCCTTGCATGGTTTGTCCTTAATCCGGCTTGGTGTTTTCAGGTTTGGCAATCTTATTCACTTCCACCATTTTGTCAAAGGCGTTGAGAAACTGGTTTCTGAAAGCATCGCGTTCCATCAAAATTTCGTGGCGCGCGCCTGTAATTTCAATGAGTTGGCCTTTGGGTAGAAGACGTGCTGCCTTGCGTATGCATTCATTGTCGACAATCTGTTCTTCACCGGCTAGTGCGATCAGAACAGGGATATTGATGGTGCGGATCTTGCCATTCAAAAGGGCGTTGCATGATTGCAGTGCCTTGATCACCCATTGAAAGGTAACATTACCCACTTGAAGGGTGCTATCCGATTTCGACCAGATGTTGTGGAGCGTATCGCGCAACGGATCGCTGGAAAAAATGTCGGTGCCATCGCTCTTGCGCGAAGCCTCAACCCAGTCCTTGCCGCCGAAGACGTAGGATCTTGCGGTGAGTGGTCCCAGCATACGGATGATGCAGGCGACAAATCGCAACGCAGGACCGAACTTATGAATGCCGAGCAAAGGCGCGGTGAAAGCGGCGGCAGAGAAATGATCTTTGTATTGTGCCAGATAATTAAGCCCAATATTGCCGCCCATAGAATGCCCCAACATGATCAAGGGCACTGTAGACGGCTTAATGTGGTCGGTTATCAGTTTATGCAGATCGGATACGTCTGTTTCAAACCCATCCGAATGACGGCGTTGCGGGAATTTTGTAAGGCGGGAGGAGTGCCCCTGATAGGCCCAGTCGATAAACCAGAAAGCATAGCCGCGATCCAGCATATCATGCGCGACTTCGTAATATTTTTCGCTGAACTCGCTTAAACCGCCAAGACAAACAATGATGGCGGAGGGTGCATCACGTTGAGGAAGAGCAAAAGCATAATGAATTGTGTGGCCGGTTTCGGGATTGACGAAAGAATCCGTGCGCCAGCCTTTGGGGGGCAGGAACCGTTCTGGTAGGTCTGGTAGCATTGATTATTCCAGCCCTTTGACGACCTGTTCGGTGACCTTCTTGGCATCGCCGAGCAACATATATGTGTTGTCGGAGTAAAAGAGCGGGTTGTCGATCCCTGCGTAACCGGAACCCAAAGAGCGTTTGATAAAGAAAACGGTCTTTGCTTTTTCGACATCTAGAACCGGCATGCCGTAAATCGGTGAAGAGGAATCGTTTTTTGCGGCTGGGTTCGTAATGTCGTTCGCGCCGATAACGAATGCAACATCGGCTTGGCCGAATTCGCGGTTGATGTCTTCAAGCTCAAACACTTCGTCGTAAGGAACATTTGCTTCGGCGAGCAAAACGTTCATGTGGCCGGGCATACGTCCCGCAACAGGGTGAATGGCGTAGGAAACGCTGACATTCGCGTGTTTCAACACATCGGCCATCTCACGCAAAACGTGCTGCGCTTGTGATACGGCCATACCGTAACCCGGCACAATGATAACCTTGGATGCATTTTTCATGATAAAGGCCGCATCTTCCGGCGCACCAATCTTCGGTTGTTTGCCACTGTAATCTACCGTACTACCGCCAGAGGCTGCTTCTCCACCAAAGCCACCTAGAATGACAGACAGGAAAGAACGGTTCATGCCTTTACACATGATGTAAGACAGGATCGCACCGGAGGAGCCTACCAGAGCACCCGTGATGATCAGCAAATCATTCTGCAAGGTGAAGCCAATCCCTGCCGCCGCCCATCCAGAATAGGAATTCAACATGGATACGATCACTGGCATATCCGCACCGCCGATCGGGATGATCATAAGAATACCGAGAAGTGCTGCCAGAACAACAATCGCCCAGAAGAAGAACGGCAGTTGCGTCGCGCACAGCATGATGACGAGGAACACAAGGAACCCACCCAATCCGGCATTGATGATGTGTTGATTGGGGTATGTGATTGGTTTGCCCGGAATAATACCTTGCAGTTTTCCGAATGCGATGATGGAACCGGTAAATGTTACCGCGCCGATAGCGGCGCCGAGCGACATTTCGATCAGGCTGCCGATCATGATTTCGCCTTCATACCCAATACCGTATGTTTCAGGTGCAAAGAAAGCGGAGGCTGCCACCAACACTGCAGCCAATCCGACGAGAGAGTGAAACGCAGCAACCAATTGCGGCAAAGCCGTCATGCTGATCTTTTGTGCGATAACCGTGCCGATCGATCCACCGATCGCAAGTCCAAGCAAGATCATCCACCATGAATCAACGGCAACGATCAATGTCGTAACGATCGCGATGCCCATACCGGCCATGCCGCAGATCACGCCGTTGCGCGCGCTCTCAGGATGTGAAAGACCGCGCAGCGCGAAGATAAACAAGACGCCGGAAATAAGATAGGCGAGGGCCGAAAGTGTTTCCATGGATCAAGCCTTCTTTTTAAACATTTGCAGCATACGGCGTGTCACGATAAATCCGCCGAAGATATTGATGGATGCAAGGATGACGGCAAAAAAGCCCATCATCTTGGAGAATGAGAAATCAATCGGTCCTGCCGCGATGATCGCGCCGACGATGATAACCGATGAAATCGCGTTTGTAATACCCATCAACGGAGAGTGCAGGGCGGGCGTAACGCGCCAGACAACGTAATAACCGACGAAGCAGGCCAGCACGAAAACCGACAACCCGCTCATGAAGTAATAATCCGCGTGTGCATTGGCTGCATCGGCAACATAGCTGCTGGCATCCAGCGCGATTTGTGCGGCCTGATCGGCAAGGATTTTTGCCTGATTGGCAAGATCCGCGGCATTTTCAGTCAGGCTTTGATTTGTGGCTTGAGTGTCAGACATTTTCTATTCCTTATTCAGCAGCAGCTTTTGGTTTCACGGCAAAAGTCGGGTGGATGATCAACCCTTCTTTGGTCAGTGCAATTCCTTTGATAATTTCGTCATCCCAATCAATCTTGAGAGCTTTGCTTTCTTTATCGATGATCAACCCTAGAAAGTTGAGCAGGTTGCGTGAGTAAAGCGAGGACGCATCCGTTGCCAATCGGCTCGGTGTGTTTTTGTGCCCAACGATGGTGACACCATGTTTGACGACGACTTTTCCGGCTTCTGATAATTCGCAGTTCCCGCCGCTTTCAACCGCAAGGTCGACGATAATCGATCCCGGCTTCATGGATTCAACCATTTTGGCGGTGATAAGCTTCGGCGCAGGTCTGCCCGGAATAAGCGCGGTCGTAATAACAATGTCTTGTTTGGCGATTGTTTCTTCAACAAGCGTAGCCTGTTTTGTTTTATATTCCGCCGACATTTCCTTGGCGTATCCACCGGCGGTTTCCGCCGCTTTGAATTCTTCATCCTGAACGGCGATGAACGTGCCACCCAAGGATTCAACTTGCTCTTTCGCGGCGGGGCGAACGTCGTTCGCGCTGACCACCGCGCCCAAACGTTTGGCGGTTGCAATGGCCTGCAATCCGGCAACGCCCGCACCCATTACGAAAACACGGGCAGGGGCAATCGTGCCTGCCGCCGTCATCATCATCGGGAAAGCGCGATTGAATTGTTCGGCGGCATCGAGCACGGCCTTGTATCCGGCAAGGTTTGATTGCGACGACAAAACGTCCATCGCCTGCGCACGTGTAATACGTGGTACCAACTCCATCGAAAAGGCGGTGACTTCTTTGTGGCCGCATTCTTTAATCAGTTCGCCGTTCTGGTGCGGGGAGAACAACCCGATCAACAGCGTATTTTTCTTAAGGCCGCTAAGATCATCCAGCGATACCTGAACCTTCAACACGACATTCGCGCCTTTGACAGCATCTTCACGGGTGGCGGCAATGGTCGCGCCAGCTTCCTCATAGGCTTTGTCTGAAAAAGACGAGGCTGCACCCGCTCCTTTTTCAACAACGATATCCGCGCCGAGCGCGATCAGCTTCTTGACCGTTTCAGGGGTCGCCGCAACTCGTTTTTCGTAATCTGCAGTTTCCTTTGCAATGGCAATGGTTAGGGCCACGGGAGACTCCTGCTGGGTTGGAAAGTTGGAATATCCGCGAACCTTAGCAACAGGATAGGATTTCGGGAAGAGGCGCTTGGGGGATTATGGCGGCTATCAACAACCAAAACCCACTTGGCACCGAAAATGCATAGTGCTTGCGTAGTATACTGAAAATGCTAAGATTCCGAGTAGGTAATTCTGCTCGGCTTCCTGTTTCTGGAAAATGATTCTCTAAAATGTTTTGTGGCCGTCATCTTCTCTATGCGCTGACCAGTGCGCTCTGTTTTGTCCTGCCTCAAAGTGCGGGCGCGGAAACAGTGCGCGAGGCGATTGAAAATGCGCTGGCCAATCATCCGGCTATCGATATAGCAACGTCTCAGCAAGATGTTGCTGATGAAAATCGCCGCGAAGAAGTGTCCAACCTCTATCCTGAAATTTACACCAGCGCGACAGGCGGCCGTATGTACGGCAATAACAGCACAACGCGCGGTTTAACAGTGTCGCGTGGTCAAGCCTATTCTTGGTTGTGGGAGGGCAATGCGTCTATTACTCAACCCTTGTTCAATGGTTTTGAAACTTACAATCGGATCGATGCCGCCGAAGCGCGTCAAAGCGCAGCAGAATTTACATTAGCGGATGCAAGGCAGGGAACAGCACTCCGCGCCGCGCAGGCATTTTTGAATGTTCGTCGCGCCAAAGAAGCCTATGAGAAAACAAGCTCCTATCAAGGCCGTATTAAAGATTATCTCTCTCGTATCAAATCTATGGTCGATGCCGGTGCCGCCGATGAAGCGGAATCTGCGCAAGCAAAAAATATTCAAGCACAACTCGATAATACGGCCGCTGAAATGGAAGGTCAGGTAAAGCTTGCTCTTGCCGACTATGCCGAGGCAACAGGTTCTATGCCGAGCGGTGAATTGCGCGGTGGCGATGAAGTGGGAAGTTTGATGTTAAAAGATATCAACGAAACGCTTCAATATGCGACCACCAACCATCCTTTGGTGTTGTCTGCCCAAAAAAATCTGGAAGCCGAAGATGAAGAGGTAAGTGCGGAAAAAGGCGTTCTGCTTCCCGATCTCGATGGCGAACTCTCTTACCTGAAGCGTGACCAGAAAGAAGAAATCGGTGGTGAAGTGGATGATGGTCGTGCCGTTATGCGCATGAGCTGGGGATTTTCTACAGGGGGCGGCCAATTGGCGCGTATCCGTAAATCCAAAGCGGAAAGATCCGAAGCGTTGGCGCGTATCGCCCAAACAAAACGTCAGATCGAGCGCGACATACGCCGCGCTTTTGCCGAATATGAAACAGCCGAAAAACAAAAAGAATTGAATGCAAAACGCGCAGTCGTTACGAAAGAGCTTTTCCAGACCTACGAAAAACAATTCGAAGCGTCCAAAGTTCGCTTGTTGCAATTGATGCAGGCAGAAAATCAGGTTTTCACGGCGGAGCTTGAGCAAATAAATTCCAATTACCGCGTGATGATGGCGGAATATACAACGCTGGCTAGCTCTGGTCGTTTGTTGGAAATATTGGGCGTTGAGGCGCAAGCTGCGCAATCCATTGTGGTAGAACAGCCACAAGAAGAAATTAGCGAAGCAAAGAAAGAAGAGAGCGCAAAGCTTGCCCTTCCTTTCAAGGCATCGAAGTCATTCGTTTACGAAGATGACTCCGTAGAGCAGAAAGATTCCCAAACGCTGCCAGCAGGTGAGTGATGAGCGAAGCAAAAAGCGTCGATCCACTTTTATCCTGCCTCGTTTTCCTAACCTCACATTACGGTCACGCAAAATCCGCGCAGGCAATTACGGCGGGGCTTGCTTATGATGATCGCAATATGGGCCCGGCTCTGTTTTGTGAGGCTGCGGAAAAGGTTGGGTTGAAAGCGAAGATCGTTGTTCGCGATAAAATCAAGAATATAAGTACGCCTGTTTTGCCCGTCGTTCTCGTTTTAAAAGACGCGCAGGCGTGCGTTCTTTTGAAAATCAGTGCGGATGAACACAATGCCTTGATCTGGTCACCGGAAACAGGGGCAGAACGTTCGGTAAAACTGACCGATCTCAAACAATCTTATACGGGCTACGCCATCTTCGTTCATCCACGCCCTGAATTTACCGATCCTGATGCTCCGCACGCACAAGATGCGAACCGCCACTGGTTCTGGGGACCAATGTGGGAAGTGCGGGAGATTTATTGGAAGGTTATTGCGGCTGCCGTGCTCATCAACCTGTTCGCACTGACCAGCCCGATTTTTATGATGAATATTTATAACCGTGTTTTGCCAAACCATGCGATGGAAACGGGTTGGGTTTTGGCCATCGGCGCGATGACGATATTTATTTTCGATTTCATCATGAAAACGCTGCGCGGCTATTTCATCGATATTGCTGGCCGCCGCGTGGATGTTATTGCTGCGCGCCGTATTTATGATCAGCTTATGAATATGAAACTTGCGGGCCGCCCGAAATCATCCGGTGCGTTCGCAAATATGCTTCGCGATTTTGACTCTGTGCGCGATTTTTCTACTTCCGCAACACTCACGGGCATTGTTGATCTTCCTTTCACATTCCTCTTCTTGCTGGTGATCTGGCTTCTAGGCGGTAGTGTTGCCTTCATGCTCGCTGGATTGATTATTGTTGTCGTAGTGGCGGGTTATGCTTTGCAGGTTCCACTCCGTAACTACGTGCGTAAATCCACAAAATCCGCCGAAGCGAAACACGGTTTACTCGTAGAAACAATTTCGGGATTGGAAACGATCAAGGCGATTGGGGCGGATGGCCGTCTGCGTGCACGTTATGGCGATCAGGTTGCAGAGAATGCGCTCTATTCGCAAGGCTCCAGATTTTATTCCGCGCTGGGTGGCAATATCGCCGCACTGGTTCAACAAATTGCCTCTATCATTATCATCTTGATCGGAATGTATATGGTGAAAGAGGGCAACATGAGCGTCGGCGCATTGATCGCCTGCGTCATGCTCGGTGGTCGCGCCATTGCACCGATCGGGCAGGTGGCAAATCTTATGAGCCGCTATCATTCTGCGCAATCTGCGATGAAGACGATCGACAACATCATGTCCAAACCGGTGGAGCGCCCGCTCGATGCACGCTTCCTGCACCGTCCAGATTTAAAGGGTAAGATTGCTTTTAAAAACGTCGTGTTTTCCTATCCAGACACGCCGCGCAAATCTTTGGACAATGTTTCGTTTATCATCGAACCGGGTGAGAAGGTTGGTATCATTGGCCGTATTGGCTCAGGGAAAAGCACCATCGCGCGCCTGATCATGGGGCTGTATGATCCCAAAGAAGGCACGATTTTGGTGGATGATACCGATTACCGCCAAATTGATCCTGCCGATCTTCGCCGTAACGTCGCCTATATCGCGCAGGATGTCGTTCTATTCAGCGGCAGCGTGCGCGACAACATAACCGCAAGCGTTCCTCATGCTACAGAAGAAGAAATCTTGGCTGCTGCGAAAGAAGCTGGTGTTCATGATTTCATGTCACGCCATCCGATGGGGTATGACGCACCGGTAGGCGAACGCGGTGAAGGTTTAAGTGGCGGGCAGCGTCAGACAATCGCGCTCGCTCGCGCCATGCTCTTGAAACCGAATGTCTTCGTTTGTGATGAGCCGACCAACGCCATGGATATTCAGGCCGAACAATCTTTTACCAATCACATCCAACGCTATTCCAAAAACAAAACACTGGTGTTGATCACGCATAGACAACAATTGTTGCACTTGGTGGATCGTTTGATCCTGATTGATCAGGGTAAAGTTGTTGCTGATGGTCCGCGTGATAAGGTAATCGAATTGATTGCGCGTGGCGGTGTGGAGGTTCCCAAATGATAAAACGGGATGATGACGCCGAAGATCTACAATTCATGGAAGAGCTGGAAGCAGCGATCCGTCTGAAACCATCTGTCACTTCCAATTTGATGCTGGTGAGCGTCAGTGCGCTTGTGGTGATTATGCTTGGCTGGATGGCGTTCTCGAATATCGATGAAATGACGCATGGGGAAGGACAAGTCGTGCCGACATCCGAAATCCAAATCGTTCAAAGCCTTGAAGGCGGTGTGCTCAAAGAATTGATGGTCAGCGAAGGGGAGGTTGTCAAAAAAGATCAACCGTTATTGAAGATTAGTGACGTTGCTTTTGCTTCCGAAGAACGCGGTACGGCCGCCAAGCAGGAATCCTTGCTTGCCAAGAAAGCCCGTCTAGAAGCGGAAGCAAACGGCCAGCCATTCTCTCTGCCGCCAGAACTAATCGAAAAGGTTCCTGATATCGCCAAAAATGAAGAGCAGCTTTACCAATCTCGCCAGCGCGAACTCGAAAACGGCAAGGCGATATTGAACGAGCGCATCAGCCGTGCGCAAGCACAGCTTTCAGAGTTGGGCGCAAAAGTTTCCCGACTATCTGAATCCAAAAAGCTGGTCCAACAAGAGCTGGAAATCACCCGCAAGATGGTGGAACAACGCGCCGTGCCAAAGCTGGATGAAATCCGCTTGAACCGTGAAGTCAACGATCTTTCCGGCCAGATCAATGAGGCGGCGGAAGAACGCCAAGGACTACAGGCCGAACTGAATGCAGCGCAAAAAGAACGCGACGACACGGAAAACAAATTCAAGACACAGGCCTATGGCGAATTGAACGAAGTGCAAACCCAGCTTTCACAATTAAACGAAAGTCTGACCGCCATTGGTGATCGTGTTGATCGTTCGGAACTTCGCAGCCCTGTCGATGGCGTGGTGAACAAGGTCATGCTGAAGACCATTGGCGGCGTTGTCGAGCCTGCCATGAAGCTGGTTGAAATCGTTCCGCTTGATGATGAGCTTAAAATTATCGCTCGTGTGTTGCCGAGCGAGATTGCATTTTTACGCCCCGGTCAGCCAGTAAAGGTAAAGATATCTGCCTATGATCCGCAAAGATATGGCTCGCTCGACGGTGAATTGGTTCGCATCGGCGCAAACAGTGTGACAGACAAAGAAGGAAAAGCTTTCTTTGAAATCGAAGTGCGTACCAAGAAAAACCATTTGGGTGATGAAGCCAATCCATTGCCTATCACACCGGGTATGGTTGCGCAGACAGAAATCATAACCGGTGATCGCTCCATTCTGTCTTATCTCATGAAACCCGTTCTTCGTGCCAAAGAACGCGCCTTGACAGAACGATGATAAAATTCCTCACCAACAAATGGATTCATATTCTTGTGCTGTTGGTCCTGCTTGTCGGGGCCGTTTATTTTAGTGGATCGAGTCATGAGCTGCGCAAACGTCTGCAATACGCCACGTTCGACACATACAATAAATTCAAACCGCGTGAGGCATCGGATCGTGTTGCTATCGTTGATTTGGATGAAGAATCGATCAAGAATTTGGGGCAATGGCCTTGGCCGCGCAACGTGATGGCCGATCTAGTGAAATCCCTGCATGATCTCGGCGCAAAGGTCATCGCCTTTGACGTTGTGTTTGCCGAGGCAGATAGAACATCGCCTGCGCGTATCGCACACGCATTGCCGGAAGGTGAATCTTACGCGCCTGTCAAAACGGCATTGGAAGCCCTTCCGGACAATGATGCAATTTTCGCTAAATCCATAGAGGAGGCGGGTAATGTAGTAACCGGTTTTACCCGCGCCCGCGCCGAAGAAACCTTGCGCAAGCCATATCAATCCGCCAAGCCAACCTTGTTGATGAAAGACAAGACGCAATTGATGGAACATACATTTGCCGCTCCGGGTGTCGCCGAAAACTTGTTGGAATTTTCAAAAGCCGCAGCAGGCAATGGAAGCTTTATGGCCACACCGGACATTGACGGGATTATTCGTGAAGTCTCGCTCCTCGTCCGCTATCCGCCGGAAAAAATAGCGGGAGTGGAGCCGGAATTATATCCGATGCTGGGGCTGGAAGCTTTGCGTGTTGATATCAACAAAAAGGCACGCCTCATCGTTAAGCCGAACAATCAGAAAAGCGCGCTGGATACCGATTACCTTCTGAAAATCGCCAATTTCGATGTTCCGATTGAGAGCGATGGGAAGCTTTGGGTTTATTACCGCCATATTGATCGTAATGAATATATACCCGCATGGAAAATCATCGATGCTGCGGAAAAAGAAAGTCTCCGCTCCAAAATAGATGGAAAGATCGTTTTTGTAGGAACGAGTGCGGAGGGGCTCCGCGATATTCGTTCTACACCGCTTGATATTTTCGTTCCGGGCGTGGAAGTGCACGTGAATGTGGTGGAACAAATCCTCCAACAAAAATTTCTGAAACGTCCTGATATTATTATAGGTGTAGAGGCCGCAATCATCGGTTTTGCAGGCTTGCTTATTATATTGGCCGCGCCTTTTATGAATGTGATCGTGCTTGGTGTCATGACATCTGGCTTGATTGCCACTATGTTTTTTGGCTCTTGGCAGATGTATAAGGATTTCGGTCTGCTTCTCGATCCTGTTTATCCCAGTGTTGCCTTATCAGTTCTCTTTCTTGTTTCATCACTACTGAGTTATATCCGTTCCGAAGCGGAAAGACGGCAGGTGCGTCAAGCGTTCGGGCTTTATATCTCGCCGACCTTTATGGATGAACTCACAAAAAATCCCGACAAGCTCAAACTGGGTGGAGAGGTCAAAGACCTTACCGTCATGTTCACCGATATCCGGAGCTTCACGACCATTTCCGAACATCTGACACCGGAAGAACTCATTCACCTTATGAACGATTTCCTCACACCGATGTCCGATCTTGTGATGGGCAATCGCGGCACGATCGATAAATACATGGGCGATGCGATGATGGCATTTTGGAATGCGCCACTCGATGATCCGGATCACGCGCGCCATGCTTGTTTGGCCGCGCTTAAAATGAACGAAGCTCTTATTCCGGTGAACAAAGCCGTAAAGGCCAAGGCGGAAAAAGAGGGAAGGGTGCCAGTGCTCTTGAACGCTGGTATCGGTATCAATACAGGACCTTGCTCGGTCGGTAACATGGGTTCGCGTCAGCGTTTTGCCTATTCGGCTTTGGGTGACGCGGTCAATATGGCGTCACGTTTTGAGGGGCAAACCAAAACCTATGGCGTGAACATTATTGTCGGCGATGACACCCGCAAACTCGTACCTGCCATGGCCATGCTGGAACTCGATCTGATAAAAGTGAAGGGGAAGGATAAACCGGTTCGTGTGCACACGCTTTTGGGTGATGAAACGATGAGTGCGCAAGCGGATTATAAGGCTTGGGAAAAGGCGCATAACGGCTTTCTCGCGGCCTACAGGGCGGCTGATTTCGGATGCGCGGCACAAGAACTTAAATCGGCGCGCGATGCCTCTAACGGCAAAATGGATGCCTATTACGAAATGTTTTCAAAACGTATTGCGGAATTCACAAAAAACCCGCCCTCAGATGGCTGGGACGGGGTCTTTGTAGCAAGCGATAAGTGATTCTAGGTAACGGCTACAGTAACGTCGCTATCAATATAAAGATCATAGCCGCCGATCGAAAAGTGCTTATATCCACCCACATCATTTATATAGGTCGCACCGTTACCCATTTCGTTCAATGCTGCCACGATGTTGGAATTCGATGAGCCTGCTGCTGTTGATGATTCAATGTTCAAAAAGTTTCCGGCGGCACCGTCAATTTTTAAATCACCTGTATCACTTGTCTTCAGAAGATTGAAAATATTTTCTAGCGTCAAAGTCATTGTTTTGCCGCTACCTTCGTACTGAATCATTTCGATGCCGGATACACTTTCGAAATCGACGTTGCTAAAGTTAAGGTTGCCTGCAACAGATATCTTGTCGTAAAATGTGCCTGACTGCTGGCTACCGCCATCAATGCCTAGGAAATTGGTGTTGGTCAGTCTAAAAGTGTCGTTGCCCGCACCGCCGCGCATACTTATATTACTATTTCCACCGTCATCAAAAGTATCGTCGCCCGAGCTTCCAACAAAGCTTTGATTATCTGCCGTTGCCGTGGCTCCGGCTGTAACTTTTCCCGTATCGCGTCCGTAAATCACGGCTAGACCGCCATTGCCTGTTGCTGGGCCGTTAGCATCGGGCAATCCCATCGCGAAATCATCATATCCGTCACCGTTGATGTCTCCGATACCTTTGACTTCGATATCATCATTGTCTGTCGCACCGGAATAGCGTATTTCCAAAGCATTGTTGGTGTTTTGAAGATAGGCAAGATCGATAGTGCCGCCCCAACTGCTCTTACCGTAAACGACATAGCTTGTTGAAGATGTCGAATTTGCCAATGATATAACGAAATCATCGTAACCGTCGCCGTTGAAATCGCCAACGCCGCCGCCACCCATAAGTTTGAATTCCGCTTCTGGTATGGAAAGCTGTACATTTCTCGCTGTTTCTACTGTACCGCTATTTCCCCCAAAGAATATATAACTGTCGTTCCCAGCGGTTCCTATCAAAAGATCGGACTTGCCATCACCGTTGATATCGCCCATACCCTGTACTTCTGTTCCCAAAAACAGGTTGGCAGAAGAACCGATAATATAGGTAGCCGAGGCACCTGCTGGTACGCCTATTTTTTGTCCAAAGAAAAGTGCGGCAGACCCTTCATTGCTGCTGCCGTCTTCCGGCGCGCCAACCACAAAGTCGGAATAACCGTCGCCGTTGAAGTCGCCCAATCCGGCAACGCTCGTTCCAAAAGCGGAGCCTCCGGGAGCGCCGACAATATTATTTGTCAGAGATATGGAAGCGCCTCCCCACGATGCACCGCCTTTTACTAGGAATGATTGACCATCGCCATAGCTAGGCGCGCCAATGATAACATCGGAAAAGCCGTCGTTATTGTAATCACCGACACCATCTACATCGTAACCGATTTGCGCGCCGGCAAGGCCGCCTGATCCGCTGACAGAGAAAGTTTGGAAGCTAGAATTGTTTCCGCTCATGATGGTCGCGGTACCTGTGGCAGTTATTCCTATATCGTTGTTAGGTTGGCCAATAATGTAATCTCTAAAACCATCACCGTTAAAATCGCCGATACCTTCGATAACGGTCTCGGAATAATCACCGGATGGCGTCTGATTGGGCCGTATATTTATATCTGTACTAGATACAAAATCGGGAATAGAACCGCTTGTCCCAAATCCTGTTCCGCCATAGGCGATATAGCTATGGTTCTGGCCCACAACCGTAGTATTGTTGCTGAAGGCAAAATCATCAAACCCGTCTCGGTCGATGTCTCCAAGTGCAGTGATCGAATAACCGGCTAGGTTATTAATGCTATCCGAAATGATAAACGCTTTCGAATTCGCGGACAGATTATCAAGATCAATAAAAGATGGTGCTGCTGCGACAGGCGGTTGAGAAGGTGTTGCTCCAGCTGGCGGTATCGTTCCCAAAACGCTTGGCGGCGGTTGCTGTGTGTCGCCAATCGCTGGCGGCACGATAGGTGTAGATGGCGTCGTCGATAGAGAAGGCGGCGGCGTTGCAGTTGATGAGGCAGAAGGCTGCCCTGCAACAGATGTGTCCGTGTTACCCATTGCAACGGCCATGGAAGGAAGGCCCGAGCTATCATGCAGGTTTGCAATGTCCAGAGAGTCATTTTGAGGCGATTGCTGCTGGCTCTGTGGGCTGTTCGATGAATCTGCTGGCTGGTTTTGTTGCGCAGGTTGATCCGTGTTTGATTGATCGCGTGCGGAATCGTTGATGGTTGTGAAGAGGGATGGGCTCACTTCGCCGATGCTGTGGAATTTGCTGCCCAAATCACTGGCGGAAAGAACACCCATATCTTTCATCGGCTGATCAAACCCGCTCAGCTTTACTGTCTCGAACTGTTGCGACA
>CAYYPX010000018.1:16497-18687 GCA_964473655.1 uncultured Micavibrio sp. | reverse complement strand
TGCTGTTCGTCACCAATCTGCACCATCTCTTGCTCGAAGGGTTGGTCAATAGCTACAAAATGTTCCCGATCGGCGGTGTTCTAGATACTGGCAGCATGGCGGAATTAATGGCCAAGGCCGTCTCAGCAAGTTTTATGACAGGATTTCAAATCTCGCTTCCTTTCATCATTATCTCCATGGTGCTTTATGTGGGAATGGGTGTGCTTTCGCGCTTGATGCCGCAAGTGCAGATTTTCATGATCGCAATTCCGCTCCAAATCATGTTGGCCCTCGTCATGCTCGCGATGGTTTTGTCCGGTATCATGCTGTTCTTCATAACGCAGTTTGAAAACGGTATGATCTACTTCCTGTCGCAAGGATCTTCATGAGCGACGAAGAAGACGATTCCTCGAAAACCGAAGACCCCACGCCCAAAAAACTGGAAGAGGCGCGAAAAAAGGGGCAGGTCGCAATCTCCCGCGAGATCAATAACTGGGTGATGTTGTTTGCCGGCACGTTGGTTGTTATCGCCATGGGGCCAAGCATGATGAATGACCTGCTGACTCTCATGCGCACCTATATCGAACGCGCCGATGATCTTCCGCCTGTTCCCGGCGGGATGCAGTTCGTCGTGGTCGAAGCGTTGAAAGAAACGCTCATGATCATCATCCTACCATTACTGTTTTTGGTGATGGCGGCGTTTGTCGGTCCGTTTCTTCAAGTCGGTCCATTGTTTGCCGGTGAGATCATCAAGATGGATATCAGTAAGATATCTCCGGTGAAGGGCTGGAGCCGCTTGTTTTCGATGAAGTCCATCGCGGAATTTGTAAAAGGTATTCTTAAACTCGCCATTGTCTCGATTGTTGGTTTGATCATCCTGAAACCTTTTTTCGGCTCCATTGAGCATATGGTGGGCCTGCCTATTCCAGCGGCTCTGGAGGAAATGCGCGTTCTCGTACTCCGGATGATGATCGGTATTTTGGTCGTGCTGTTTATCATCGCAGTGATCGATCTTTTGTATCAACGTTACGAGCACAATAAGAAAATGCGCATGACGAAGCAGGAGTTGAAAGACGAATACAGGCAGTCCGAAGGTGATCCGCACGTCAAAGCCAAGCTGCGTCAGCTTCGCCAGCAAAAAGCGCAGGCAAGGATGATGCAGGCGGTGCCAACGGCGGACGTCGTCATCACGAACCCGACGCACTATTCGGTTGCTCTGAAATACGATCCTGAAAAGAACGATGCGCCGATCGTGGTCGCCAAAGGTGTTAATGAGCTTGCCATGCGTATCAGGGAAACAGCGCGAGAGCATGACGTCATGATCCTGCCCAACCCGCCGCTGGCACGTGTTCTTTTCGATACCGTCGAAGTTGACGATTCTGTACCGCCAGAACACTACAAGGCCGTGGCCGAAATCATTTCCTATGTGTTCAAACTCAAGGGAAAATTGCGCTAAAAAGGGCTTTATATCCTACCAAGTCCTTGGAATTTATGGCATTCTAATGCGTCATGAGCCTCGACCATTCCGAATTTATCGCAAGACACATTCCCGGCCAGAAAGATCCGAACGCCGTTAAGCGTCGTGCTCGCCGAATATTGCTGTCTTTGCTCTTCGTGATCGCCTATGTGCTGGGCTGTATCGTTTTGGCGATCCTGCTCGATATCAATGAAAAAACTATGATTGCTTCGGGATCTGTTTTTATCGTCGCGGCCGTCTTGGCGTTTCTCTTTCAAAAATTTCTTCATAACAATGCCAGACGGGAAAAAGAGCGTCTTTTGCTGCGTGAGGTTATCGAGGGTAGCAACGGCGCCCGTATTATTACTGACAGCGCGGACCATGCCGTTTATACCAACCAGCTGTTTGATGAATTATGCACTGAGGTCGGCGGCAAAGCGGGGCTTGAAACACTGGCGCGGCTTTTTTCCGATAACAAGGAAGCGTTCAATCATTTCAAAAACCTTGCAGAGCACGCTCAAAAGGGGCTTCGCGATTCTATCGAATTGAAATCAGTCTTCAAAGACCGCGAAAGATGGTTTGCCGTGTCGGCGCAGCCCGTGGCCGGATGGGCGGGCTTTGTTCACTGGCGCATCGAGGATGTAACACATCAGCGTGAATTCGAGCGCTGGTTTGCGTGTCGGTTACGCCATTGCGGGTATCTTGGCGTTTCTCTTTCAAAAATTTCTTCATAACAATGCCAGACGGGAAAAAGA
>CAYYPX010000018.1:0-16397 GCA_964473655.1 uncultured Micavibrio sp. | reverse complement strand
GGGCTTTGTTCACTGGCGCATCGAGGATGTAACACATCAGCGTGAATTCGAGCGCACCATACGCGAAGAGCGTGAAAAACTAATCGACTTCACCGACAATTCACCGGTTGGGTTCTTTTCAATCGATGAAGCGGGGCGTTTTGTTTTTGCAAACGCAACACTAGCCCGCTGGCTTGGTGAAGATTTAGAAGCTTTGCTGCAATTGGGCACATTACACGCTTTCATGGAAAGCCCGCCGCGTGGTGGCGCGCCGTATGATGTCACGGACAAGGGTGGAACGCGTCAGGTTGCCGAGATCCTGATGAAGGGCGTTGGTGGGCGTACGTTCCTTGCGAGTGTCAACCAGACGGTAGTGTTCGAAGATGAAGGCCGTGTCCGCACCCGCGGTGTTATGCATGATTTGACCGCCGAGCGCGAAATGCGTCAGGCATTGCAAGAATCCGAAGACAAGTTTCAAAAATTCTTTGAAGAGGCACCGCTGGGTATTGCTCTCGTTGATGCCAAAGGCGTGGTGCAAGATTGTAATGCTTCACTGGCGGCGATGTTAGGCGGCGATATGTCTTCCATCGAGGGTAAAAACCTCAAGAGCCTGCTTGTCGACGATGCGCGCGAAACTGTACTCAGCGCGCTGGCTCAGATCGGGCAAGGGGAACAGCTTCCCGCAGCCTTGGAAATTACTTTAAAGGGTAAAAATCCTGTTTCCGTGCAAATGCACGCCCGTAAGATTTCCGGCAGCGAAAGCATCGTTCTACACTTCATTGACTTAACGCAGCAAAAATTGCTGGAGGCACAATTCGTGCAATCGCAAAAAATGCAGGCTATTGGGCAGCTAGCAGGCGGCATCGCGCACGACTTCAACAATCTGTTAACGGCCATCATCGGGTTCTGCGATCTGCTTTTATTACGCCATAAACCGGGCGACCCGTCGTTTGGCGACATCATGCAGATCAAACAAAACTCCAACCGTGCGGCGAACCTTGTTCGCCAGCTTTTGGCATTTTCGCGTCAACAAACACTGCGCCCGAATGTGCAGGACGTTACCGATATTTTAACCGAAGTATCGCACCTACTGCGCCGTTTGATCGGTGCGAATATCGAACTGGATTTGAACCACGGAATAGATCTTGGTTTGGTCAAGGTTGATGTCGGACAGATGGAACAGGTTCTGATCAATTTGGCCGTTAATGCGCGTGATGCGATGGAACAAGGTGGAAAGCTCTCTATATCAACCACCAATTATTCGAACGCGGAGCCGGAGCGTTGTTGTGACGATGAAATGCCGGTCGGGCAATGGGTTTCTATCAAGGTTACGGATACAGGTTGTGGGATATCACCGGAAAACATGAAGCGTATTCTAGAACCTTTCTTCACTACAAAAGATGTGGGACAGGGAACGGGCCTCGGCCTTGCAACCGTATACGGTATCATTCGTCAAACCGGCGGGTATCTATCCATCGATTCAACCGTGGGCATCGGCACCACCTTTGCGATATATCTGCCTCGTTTATCCGAAGCCGAATCCAAGCAGGAAGCGGAAACTAAAAAACCGGAAGTGGAAAAAACAGCTGATCTTACCGGTACCGCGCGTATTATGTTGGTAGAAGATGAGGATGCCGTGCGTACATTCTCTACGCGCGCGCTCACCAACAAAGGCTATCAGGTTCTAGGTGCCGAAAGCGGAGAGGCCGGATTGGCTTTACTGGAACAGAACGACATTAATTCCATCGATCTTTTGATTACCGACGTAATGATGCCGGGCATGGATGGGCCAACGATGGCGAAGAAAATCCGCGACCGCAGCCCAGATTTAAAAATCATATTTATTTCGGGTTACACGGAAGATCGTTTGAAAGACCATATGGGCAAAAATATTTTCTTCCTGCCCAAGCCATTCACGCTAAAACAGCTTGCCGAAAAAGTGAAAGAAGCGCTGGAGGCTTAGCGGTTACTTACCGCAAACGGGAACGTATTTTACCGCGATGGCTTGACGGGCGTGAACATCGATCGCCGTTGTTTGAACATTTTCACAAAATTGCGGTTGTTTTTTCTTGTCCGGCGCGGCGACGAAATCATTGTACGGTGTGCCGTTCAGGACATTGATGGTGGGATGGAATGAAGCAAGTGTAAAAAACGCACCGATACTTGCTGGGATTGCAATATAAGATATGCAACGAGCTTTAGTATGTTTCAACATTTTCTTATAGACGTTCAAATGTACAAACGCGATAGGTCGTACTCTCGTGACCTTGCTTTAAATCGCCGCTTGATTGTCTATGGTAGGCGTAGGCTGTGGTTTGAAAGGTAGGGCAGAGTATGTATGTTCCATCGCTACGTTTTGTTGGGCTTACTTCACCGGTTGCCACTGCAACCCCACCCAAATATTCCGTTGTGTCATCTTTGCCTGCAAAGGGGACTGTATAACCTTTTGGCAATGTTTCTATCGACAAGTTGTCAATTGAAGCGTGCGTTTCAAGAGCAGTTCTTACAACATTCGGCGCATCAGTGGTTTCTAGCAAAGTCATGTTGTTGGGTACTCCTTCAGAAGAAGGGAATATCTCTACTGTAGCAAAAGCCACAGCAGCACCAATGAAAGCAGGGATCAGCCATCGACCATCAAGCCACATATTGTTTTGATCGTTATTTTTGGCCGTCGCTTCTTGTGTCATTTCCGCTCTCCTTGAACTTTGATCTGAATAAAATACAATCAGAAATATGTCAAATATAAATTTTCACAACAAATGTTCTTTTTTTGTTCTTTGTCGTTGACCATGAGAACAAAGCGTGTACGATGGGCTGCATAATCTCTTGTGAGTTGCTCTTCAGCGTTCGTTGAAACCATCACTTTATATATGTCAGAAAGGACAAAGCCAATGTCAGTTACCCCATTCAAAAAGGACGATTCCATGGACTCAAGAGGCTCTGCCGAAAAAAATAAGGCTCTCGATGCGGCACTGGCTCAAATCGAGCGTGCTTTCGGCAAAGGCTCGGTCATGAAACTGAATGGCGATAATAATCCGTTGGAAGTAGAGGCGGTTTCGACCGGCTCGCTCGGTCTGGATATCGCTCTAGGGATTGGTGGTTTGCCACGCGGACGCATCACTGAAATCTACGGACCGGAATCTTCGGGTAAAACGACACTGGCCCTGCAAGTTATCGCCGAAGCGCAAAAGGCCGGCGGCACCTGTGCCATCATTGATGCTGAACACGCGCTCGATCCAACCTATGCGAAAAAACTCGGTGTTGATCTCGACAATCTTCTGATTTCACAGCCCGATGCCGGTGAACAGGCTCTTGAAATTGCCGACACGCTGGTACGTTCCAACGCGATTGATGTTCTGGTGGTGGATTCTGTGGCTGCTCTGGTGCCGCGCGCCGAACTCGAAGGAGAAATGGGCGATACCCATGTTGGTTTGCAAGCGCGTTTGATGTCTCAAGCCTTGCGCAAACTCACGGGCTCAATTTCAAAATCACGTTGCGTTGTTATCTTCATCAACCAGATCCGTATGAAAATCGGCGTTATGTTCGGCTCGCCCGAAACGACGACGGGTGGTAACGCGCTGAAATTTTACGCATCTGTTCGTCTGGACATTCGCCGCATCGGTTCCATCAAGGAACGTGAGACAGTGGTCGGTAACCAGACTCGCGTGAAGGTTGTGAAAAACAAGATGGCTCCTCCATTCCGTCAGGTTGAATTCGACATCATGTATGGCGAGGGTATCTCAAAAACCGGCGAAATTGTTGACCTTGGTGTTAATGCCAACCTCGTGGAGAAATCCGGCGCATGGTTCTCGGCAGAAGGCGAGCGTATCGGTCAGGGTCGTGAAAACGCCAAACAATATCTGCGGGACAATCCATCAATGATGGCGATCCTTGAAAACAAAATTAAGGCCAATTCCGGCCTTGTGGCGGAAGCTTTGCTGGTCGGTCCTGACTCGAGCAATCCTGAAGAGGCTGAAGTTACGGCTCCAACGGAAGATGATGATGCGCCCAAATCAAAGGGCAAAAAATCAAAAGACGCAGCGTAAAACACTGCAAGGGACGAAAGACTTACACACTCTCCTTCATTCCAAAAAAGCCTCCATTTTTAGTGGAGGCTTTTTACATTTGGTCGCATTTATTTAGCATAAATTTCTGGATCAATCCCAATCAAGCCTATGTCGGTGCGGGGTAGAATAAGCCGTATCGTCGCTTGTGCGGCGTGGCTGCTTGTATGGATCTTGGTTGAAGATGGCTTTGGCTTGTTCTTGGTTCGCGCGAAATTCGGACGGACTCCATCCGTAACGGTTGCACATTTCAAAATCGGCTCTAGCCCGATTTTCTCTATCTATCGGTGGCATTTTTTCTCTCTCTGATTGCCTGACTTTTAGCAATAAAGGAGGGGGCAGCGCAAAGTTTATTCTCGGTCGTTCCGCAGGATTCTTTGCTTGCTACGATTCCAGTCGCGCTCTTTTATCGTCTCGCGTTTGTCGTATTCCTTCTTCCCCTTGGCGAGTGCGATCTCAAGTTTTGCCAAACCTTTGGAATTGAAATAAATTCTTGTTGGAACGATGGTGTAGCCTTCTCTGTTTACAGAGCCCATCAAGCGTTCCATTTGTTTCGCATTCAAAAGAAGCTTACGCGGACGGCGCGGTGCGTGTTGAAGGTGGGGGCCAGCTTGCTGGTATTCAGGGATATGCGCATTCCAAAGCCAAAGCTCGCCCTTTTTTGCGGCGATGTGGGATTCCTGCAATCCGCACTGACCATGACGCAGCGATTTTACTTCCGTGCCGGTCAACATGATGCCTGCTTCGATCTTGTCTTCTAAAAAATACTCGAAATGCGCTTTACGGTTGTCTGCGATGGTGACATCCGTTGATAAAAGTTGATTCTTCTTGTCTTTCTTCTTAGCCATGGGCGCGTAACGTGGCGGGCTTTTCACCCGAAATCAAGCCTGCAGATGTGAGGGCTGCATCAACGGCGTCGCGTGCGGCTTTCGAAGCGGTCACCAAAGGCAGACGAACTTCGTCTGTGCCATAACCAAGTATGGAAGCCGCATATTTCACAGGTGCGGGCGATGTTTCGCAGAACAAGGCTTTGTGAACGGGTGCAAGCGTATCGCGCACTGATTCCATGGTTTTGATATCACCCGCCATCCATGCATTTTGCATCTGCGCGCAAAGGGCTGGTGCTATGTTGGAGGTCACGGAAATACAACCATGTCCGCCTTGTGCCAAAAATCCTGTTGCGGTGTCGTCATTACCGGAAAGCTGGCAGAATTTATCGCCGACGCGATTTCGCATGAGAAGCGGGCGACCCAAATCTCCCGTTGCGTCTTTCACCCCGACAATACGCGGCAATTCGGCCAGCTTGCTCATAGTATCAACACTCATGTCGATAACGCTGCGGCCCGGAATATTGTAGATGATGATCGGAATATCCGTGGCATCGTGAATGGTCTTGTAATGTTGATACAAGCCTTCCTGCGATGGTTTGTTATAGTAAGGCGTCACGACGAGCGCGCCATCGGCTCCCGCTTTTTGGGCATGGGTCGTCAAGCTGATCGCTTCACGCGTAGAATTCGATCCTGTCCCGGCGATAATCGGTATGCGGCCCTTGGCGATCTGGATGCAACGCTCCACTACTTGATGATGCTCATCATGGGACAAAGTGGGGGATTCACCGGTCGTGCCACAGGGTACAAGACCGTGCGTGCCGCTCTCGATTTGCCATTCCACCAATTTTTCAAAAGATTTCCAGTCAATTTCTCCGTTTTTGAAAGGAGTTATCAACGCCGTAATCGATCCTTTGAACATTTTTCGCTCGTCCCATTAGAAAGTTTTGTCTAAGGTACAGATTATCGTTTCTGACAAATACTGCAAGGATTAGAAAATGCGTCTTTTCACGGCATTTCTGACAGGATTTTTGGTTTTGCTGGCGTTCATGCCATCAGGCTGGTCGAACGAGCGTAATTTTGCCGGTAAATCCACGCCGGCAACGAATGTTTCCTCGGGCGGTTCCGCCGCGCAAGTGTGGCTCAATTACTATAAGGGTCTGAACAAAGACGTTAATTACAAAAATATCTCGGCCTTCATCCGTAAATATCCGGATTTTCCCGCCATGGATAAATTGCGCGAACAAGCGGAACAAGCCATGCCCGGCATCATGCCTGATCAGGAAGTTCTGGAATGGTTCGCCGCCAATCCGCCGCAAACATCGTTCGGCATGAAAATGTATTCGGCCACATTGATCCGCGTAGGTCAGAAAGACAAAGCGCACAAGGAAATCAATGAGTGGTGGAGAACAAAATCCTTATCGGCGGATGATCAAAGAAAAGGTTATTCTACTTTTGCAAACTATCTGGACAAAAGCGCGCACGCAGACAGGCTTCGACGCCTGATACACAAGGGGCAATATACGAACGCGCGCAAAATTGCCGATATATTGGGTGCTCCATATCAAGCTCTGACCGAAGCGCGCATTGCGCTTCGCAGCGGACAGGGAAATGCGGATTCCTATATCTCCCGCGTACCTGCCTCATTGCAAAACGACGAAGGCCTTCTCTATGACCGTTTGGTTTTCCGGCGCAAGAAAGACAACAATGCTGGCGCGATAGAAATACTCAACCGCGCGCCGTCATCAGACGAAATGTATAATGCGGAAGATTGGGGTAAGGAGCGCGGCATCATCGCCCGCCGCCTGTTCGAAGAAGGTAAATACAGCGCGGCTTATAAATTAACCGCCAATCACAAGATCAAAGATGGCCCGGGATTTGCCACGAATGAATGGATGGCGGGCTGGATTGCTCTCGAATATCTAAACAAACCATGGGAATCGTTCGAACATTTCGAGCGGCTTTATCACAAAGTGGAAACACCGATCAGCAAATCTCGCGCTGCCTATTGGGCGGGGTTGGCGAGTGAGCGTTTGAATCACAAGGAAATCGCCGTCAAATGGTATGACGTGGGTTCAAAATACCCGACAACATTCTACGGTCAATTGTCCTTGGAAAAATTGGGCCGCCCTACAAATATTCAGAATGCTTCCGTGCCGTCTGATGCGGGCATGAAACACAGCGCCCTCGCCAAGGCCGCGATATGGCTCAAAAACAACGGCTATAAATCCGAAGCAGGAATGTTCTTGAACAAGATGATCGATGTCGCCAAGACGCCGGGGGAATATGCGGCGGTCGCCGAAGTATCGAACGATCTTTGGATGAAGAATTTTGCCATCAAGGCCGCACAGGAGAGCGAGAAGAAAACCGGCGTAACCATGGTTTCCTATGCCTTTCCCAAAATTGAAAAATTCATGGGCGGGGTAGAACCGGAATGGGCGTTGGTTCATGCATTGGTCCGTCAGGAAAGCCGTTACGATGCGGCGGCAGTTAGCTCCGCTGGCGCACGCGGATTGATGCAGCTCATGCCTGCCACAGCCAAAGAAGTGGCAAAAAAAGCAGGGCTTTCGCACAATACGGATATGCTGATTTCCAACCCACAGCATAACGTCAATTTAGGCTCACGATTTTTGGAGAAGCTCCTTGTCCAATATGACGGAAATTACGCTATGGCTTTGGCCGCTTATAATGCAGGCCCCGGCCGCGTGAACAGATGGATCAATGAGATCGGCGATCCACGCGATCCAAAGGTTGATCTGGTCAACTGGATCGAAATGATTCCGATTTACGAGACGCGCAACTACGTTCAACGCGTGCTTGAGGGCGTCTATGTCTATCGTCAGACATTATCTACAAACAAGAACCGCTCTAACGGCAATCTACATCTTGCATCGCAATAAAAATGCAATCTGCTTTGCATTCTGCGAATAATCGCGACACGCGAAATTCACACGCTTTGATTTGAAACGATAATTTCTGGCCGTTCTCTTGCAATGCCTAATCTGCGATAAAAGGAGAGAGCGATGAGCGCGATTGCAATTGCAGATTCACACACGTTGTGCCGAGAGGCCTTGTGTAATTACATTAAACATATCGATCCAGATTGCAGGATCGAAGGATTTGGTGATTACGACAGCCTTCGGAATCATGTTCTTAATCACGGTCCTGATTTGATCCTGATCGATTGTGATTTGCTGGGCTTCGACCAAAAATCCTTTTCGCAGGATATTTCAGACCTACCGCGAAAGCCCAAGATCGGGGTTATTGTGTCGTCATTCAGCAGCAGCGTAGATATTGAAACAAGCTATCAGGGCGTTTTCTCCAAGAACCTTTCGTGCAAAGCCTTTATGTCTGGAATTGAAGAAATCCTATCGGGTCGAAACTTTCTTCCACCTTTTGATTCATCTGTTCCTCAAAGACGTGATGCCAAAAATACCATGCAGGATTTTGGCCTGACTGCGCGCGAGAAAGAAGTGTTGTCACATCTGGTAAAGGGGGCAAGCAACAAGGACATCGCCCGTGCCCTTGATTTGCAGGTCGTAACCGTCAAGTTACACGTGCGCGGAATCTGCCGTAAAATGAAGGCTGGAAACAGGACCAAAGCAGCCCTGATCGCGCAGGAAAATGGCTGGGGTCTTTAGCTTAGGAAAGGGCTAGGCTAGGGCGGAAAATCCGTCTATCCTTTGCCCTCATGTTGACCGTCGTTCGCACTATAACGCCGCCCGATTGGATGTCGGATTACAAGTCCGCAACGATCATGCGTGTTCTAGGTGGTTTTGAATCTGCCCCCCAAGCTTTGTTTGTTGGTGGCTGCGTTCGAAACACACTCTTGGGCAGGCCGGTGAAGGATATCGACATAGCGACCATCCACACACCGCTTGAAGTCATCGAGAAGCTAAAGGCTGCGAACATCCGCTTTGTGCCGACCGGCCTTGACCACGGCACCTTAACGGCGATTATCGATGATACTGGCTTCGAGATAACCACGCTTCGCAAAGACATCGACACAAACGGTCGCCATGCAGTGATCGCGTTCACTACGGACTGGGCAGTGGATGCGCAGCGCCGCGATTTCACGTTCAACACATTGCTCGCGTCCCCTGAAGGCAAGATTTTCGACCCCACTGGTGAAGGCATTAGAGACCTTGATGCGCGGCGCGTTGTGTTCGTCGGTGATCCCGCATCTAGGGTTGCGGAAGACTATCTTCGTATCTTGCGCTTCTTCAGGTTTCACGCCGAGTATGGCGAAGGCGCGATGGACGAGGCGGCCTTGGAAGTCTGCAAGGCGTTCTCGGACAAGATAGCGTCTCTCTCGAAAGAACGGATCACGCAGGAGTTTCTGAAGATCATCGCTAGTCAGAATTCACCTGCTACTCTGTCGGCCATGTTCAAGCAGAACATACTGAAGGATATCGGCCAGAACTATAAGAGCGCCATACTGGCACGCCTGAAGGACTTCCAGTCGAAGAACAATGTACCCGACATCATGGCGAGATTGTTCGTGATATCTGGCATGAAACTGGACTTCTTTGAACAATGGCTAGTGCTCTCCAACGCGCAGAAGAAGCAACTGGAACTGCTGGAAGAAGGCTATACGTTGCTGAAATCCGTGACCAAGAAGAAGATCCGCGAAGCCGTCTATCGCGTAGGCAATGCGGTGGCCATGCAGTCATACTTCATCCGCCTTTCCAAAAACGATGATCTACCGGATTTGGAAATCTTGGATATCGCACGCTACTGGCAAGCGCCATCATTCCCAGTAAGCGGTGAGGACCTGCTTCGCGCAGGCGTATTGCAAGGGCCGGAGCTTGGTAGAAAGCTGAAAGAGCTGGAGGCAAAATGGATCGCCAGCGATTTCACCAAGGTTCCGAAATACTAGGCCAAAATAAAACCCCCGAATTTCGCCGGAGGTTTTGTATCTCAAATGAATTTAGGGCTTGTTTGGCTTAGATGCTTGTAGGCACGCAAGCTGCGATGGCTTTTTGTGCCCGTTCTCTTAATTGTTCGTCTGTTGCGCGGCTTGCGACCGTTTGAACGGTATGGGCGGCTTTAACAGCGGACTCCTCGCCAAATGCTCTATCAACTTCTTGTTTGATTGGGCATATAGTTTGACTCATAGTTTCCCCCTATGATTGGTTACTATGAAATTATCTAGCATGCGCCGATCAAGAAAATCAATTTGAACATTATTAATATCAACAGACCAACTTTGTAATTTTCAAAGTTAAGGCCATTTCACTTCGGGCGGCATGGACATCAAGATGGCTTCGGTGTTGCCGCCAGTCTTCAGGCCGAACGTTGTTCCGCGATCATGCAGCAGGTTGAATTCAACGTAACGCCCACGACGCACAAGTTGGTGTTCTCGTTGTTCCGCTGTCCATTTCTCATTCATGTGTTTACGCACGATAGCAGGATAGATATTTTTGAACGTCGTGCCGACATCTTGCGTGAACGCAAAATCCTTATCCCAATTGTTTTCAAGATAATCGTAAAAAATTCCGCCCACGCCACGCGGCTCGTTACGGTGCGGCAGGAAAAAATAATCATCCGCCCATTTTTTAAATTTCGAATAGTAGGCGGGATCATGGCGATCACAACATTCCTTGAGCGCGCCATGGAATTGCGCAGTATCTTCGTCATTCTCGTACATGGGCGTTAAATCAGCGCCACCGCCAAACCATGCTTTGGATGTCATCACCATTCGTGTGTTCATGTGCACGGCCGGGACGAGGGGCGATTGCATATGCGCCACAAGCGAAATGCCCGCTGCCCAGAACTGCCCGTCGCTTTCTTTTGCGCCGGGGATTTGTGAGATAAAGCCATCTGCAAAACGACCGTGAACGCAGGAAATATTGACGCCGACCTTTTCAAACACGCGCCCGCGCATAATTGAAATCTCGCCGCCGCCCTGAAGGATGGAGCCTGAATTATTCGGGCCTTCGTCGCCGTTGCGGTCCCACGGCTTGCGCTCAAAACGTCCAGCAGGTTTTTCGGAGGAGGTTAATTCATCTTCAACAGTTTCAAACGCGGTGCAAATATCATTGCGCAAAGTCGCGAACCAATCAAAGGCAATGTCTTTGCGGTCGTTCCATGAAGCGTTTTTCAATGCAGTATTTGACATGGCTTTGTTGTACTCCCGCACCAGAGAAGTGCAAGAAATTATTGCTCTTTTGAAGCTACCAGATGTTTCAAATTCCGGACAGGTTGGGTGCTGTTTATTTGATAGCTCGAGTGTTGTGCAATGGCGGGCGAGCGTGCGACGGATTTTATAGAGTTGAATGGCGCGATTGATTTGGCGGAGCAGGCGGTCTTGTGCCCGCATGGCTTGGCGAAGTTGGACCATGGGCACCGAATAATAGCCGCCTTTGTTGGCGTTTTGCGCGGCGCGCTTTTTTCCGTCGGCGGTACGAGGGCCTGTGGATTTCTCCCATGGTTTCCAGCGTTTGATGGCTTCAGAATGTTTGCGGCGGCGTTCTTCCGTCCAGCCGTTGTTGGGTTTTTTTACCTCAGCATGCTGGCGGAGGCCGGTATCCAGTTCTTCCATTTTCTGGATGCCAGCCTGTGCTGGCATGCCAAGTATAGGGGTTAAATCCAATAGTTCGTTCCCCGAAAAAAAATTGAAAATTTGAGATGGCTTAGACGCAATTATAGTGTTTTCAAAGGGTTGGGTGTTGGTTCTGGCGGCGGCTGAAGGCATGACTTATAGTAGGATTTATTTCCTATAATGTCAAGAAAAACCTGATATTATTGACCTAACGCAATTGCCTTAAAGCCTCGCCGATCACCATGGCGCAGGAATTCACCACATTCATCGAACGAACGCCGCCGGACATGGGGATGGTCAACCTTGCATCCACAGATTTATGCACATATTCCGGCGCGCCCGCGCTCTCTTGGCCCGCGAGAATGATATCGCCATTCTGGAAAGTGAAATCCAGATAAGACTGGTCCGATTTTGTTGTCAGAAGCAAGACGCGTTGTTTCGGGTAAGTAGCCTTAAAAACATCCCAGTTCGAATGTTTTCGAATATCCGTAAAATCGATGTAATCCATGGCGGAGCGGCGGATTTTCGCCTCATTCCACACAAAACCGCACGGTTCTATGATATCCAGTGGCATTCCCATGCAGGCGGTGAGGCGCATGGCCGCGCCGGTGTTTTGAGGAATCTCTGGTTGGAATAGGGCCAGATGGATGGTTCGGTTGCTAGGTGTCATGCCGCACTGTATGATCTTTTTCTGCGTGATTCCACAATTCCTCTCTTGTTTGGGGCAGGTTTTTGATGGTATCCCAAAGCGTTACATTCTACCTGAAACTCCAATCGCAAAACGGCATAGCATAATGAGTGCACAGAATTCCTCCCATCCTCACGGACCCGTCGAAGGCGAAACCCGCCGCGACTTTCTTTTCCTAACCGCCGCGGCATTCGGTGCCGTCGGAGCAGGCAGCGTCGCATGGCCTTTCATCGATCAGATGAACCCGGCGGCAGACACGGTGGCGATGTCCACGACCGAAGTGAACCTTGCGCCGATTGAAGTGGGGCAGGCGATCACCGTGATGTGGCAAGGCAAGCCAGTCTTCATTCGTCACAGAACGCCGGAAGAAATTACCGAAGCCGAAAGCGTCGATACCGCCAGCTTGCGCGATCCGCAAACGGATGATCAGCGTATCCACGAAGGGCATAAACAATGGTTGATCCTCGTTGGTATCTGCACGCACCTTGGTTGCGTTCCACAGGGACAAAAATCGACGGACGTAAAAGGCGAGTTCGGCGGATGGTTCTGCCCATGCCACGGTTCGCACTACGACACATCGGGACGTATCAGAAAAGGTCCGGCTCCGAAAAACCTTGCCATTCCAAAGTATGAATTCCTGAGCGATTCAAACATTCGCATCGGTTGATTAGAAATATAATTTAAGAGAGAAAACCATGGGTTCCAAAGAGCGTACAAAGTTTGAAAATCCGGTCGTTGAATGGGTGGATTCCCGTCTGCCGGTCTTTACGATGATGCAAAAGGAATACGGCGTATTCCCGACACCGAAAAACTTCAATTATTTCTGGAATTTCGGCGCGATCGCCATGGTGATGTTGGTCACGATGATCGTAACGGGCATCACGCTCGCCATGCACTACAACCCATCCGCAGCAGGCGCGTTTGACTCTGTCGAGCGTATTATGCGCGATGTCAAACATGGTTGGTTGATCCGTTATCTTCACATGAACGGCGCATCGTTCTTCTTCATCGCCGTTTATATTCACATCTTCCGCGGTCTTTTCTATGGATCATACAAACAGCCACGTGAATTGCTCTGGATCCTCGGTATGGTGATTTTCCTACTGATGATGGCCACAGGTTTCATGGGCTATGTTCTGCCATGGGGACAAATGTCCTTCTGGGGCGCGACTGTTATTACGAATTTGTTTTCCGCCATTCCATTGGTGGGCGATAGCATCGTGACGTTGCTCTGGGGTGGTTTCTCGGTAGACAACCCGACACTGAACCGTTTCTTCGCGCTTCACTTCTTGTTGCCATTCGTCATCGTCGGCGTTGTGTTCTTGCATATCTGGGCTTTGCACGTCACAGGTTCCAACAACCCGACAGGGATCGACGTCAAGAGCGAGCAAGACACATTGCCGTTCCATCCGTACTACACGATGAAAGACACGTTCGGTGTGATGGTGTTCCTCGTTATCTATGCTGCGTTCACATTCTTTATGCCGAATGCGCTGGGTCACCCAGATAATTATATTCCGGCAAACCCGCTGGTGACGCCTCCGCACATCGTGCCGGAATGGTACTTCCTACCGTTCTATGCGATGCTCCGCGCGATCACGTTCGACTTTAACTTGTATCTCTGTGGTGCAGGCGCGATCGGTGGTTTCCTTGTCTATCAATATGCATGGAAAAAAACGCCGGATGCGTTTGTTCGCGAAAAAATTTCGATCCTTCTATTGGTTGCCGCTGTGCTGGCTATTCCGGGCGGGCTGCTCGCATTCTTCAAGGATGTTGCTGTTTTGAAACCAGTGATCGAACTGATCCCGCTGCAGGCCGTCAGCCTGATGCCAGCCAAACTTGGCGGTGTTCTGGCGATGTTTGGCTCGATCGCGATGTTGTTCTTGCTGCCGTTCATCGACAAACACCCAGTGCGTAGCGCGCTCTACCGTCCATGGTTCAAACCGGCGGTGCTGGCATTGCTCATCGTGTTCATCATCCTCGGCATTTGCGGCGCGAAACCGGCAGAAGGCTTCTGGGTTCCGTTGTCACAAATCATGACGCTGGCTTATTTTAGCTTCTTCCTTGTTGTAATCCCATATTTCAACAACAACGAACCAGTCGCGACTTTGCCGACCAGCATCCACAATGCTGTTCTGGGCAAGGCCTCTGTCGTTCTGGCATTGATCGCGGTCGGATTGGTCGCGTTCGGACCATCCGCAGCATATGCCAAGGCCGAGAAAAAAGTAGAAGCGGCACCGGCAGAGCAAACAGCTCCGGCTACACCGGAAACAAATGACGCCGTTGCAGGTTCTGACGCCGGTACAACACCAACCGGTGCGGTTTTGAATCCGTCTTCAACAGCGGCACCGACCGAACACGCTGCTGAGTCCTCACACGCAGCAGCGGCGGGAGCTCACCACGCGCCAGAATTGCCGAAAATGGATTGGTCCTTCCAAGGCCCGTTCGGTACATACGATCGCGCAGCGCTACAACGCGGTTTCCAAGTCTACAAACAAGTCTGCGCCGCTTGCCATGGTTTGAAGCGCGTTGCTTATCGTAACCTCTCCGCACTCGGATACAGCGAAGACCAGATCAAATCTGTCGCCGCCGAAGCCACGATGACGGATGGACCAAATGACGAGGGCGAGATGTTCGAACGTCCGGGCCGTCCGAGTGACCATTTCAAAAATCCATATGCCAACGACAATCAGGCAAAAGCATCCAACAACGGAGCCTTGCCACCGGATCTTTCCTTGATCGTCAAAGCGCGCGTAGGCGGACCTGACTATGTCCATGCGATCCTGACAGGATACGAGGCCGCACCAGCCGGAACAGAATTGGCAAACGGCCAGCACTGGAACAAATATATGGCCGGTAACAAAATCGCCATGCCCGCGCCGTTGCTGGAAGGTGCCGTTGCTTACGAAGACGGATCGCCGACAACCGTCGAACAATATTCGAACGACGTAACGCAGTTCTTGGCATGGGCATCCGAGCCAGAGCTGGAAGTGCGCAAGCAGACCGGTATCAAGGCCATCTTGTTCCTGCTCGTGTTTGCCGGCCTGATGTATGCGGTGAAGCGCAAAGTTTGGTCGAAAATACACTAATTGGATAAATAAGTGCTGAAAGAGCGAAGATAGAATGAAACAACAACTGCGTGCCATGCTGATTACGGCCAAAGTGTTGCAATTCTGCGCCGATATCTTCGCGGTGTTTGGAATATTCCTCTTCGCGTTCATTTACTTCAATCAGTATCAAAGCAACCCTACGGCGGCGATGCATGATCCGACCTTCATCGTTACGATCCTGATCCCGTTTATTCCGGCGGCGGCCCTAGCATGGGCGGCATCCCGCAAAAGACGCCAGATCAGAGCCATGATTGAACAAAACGAAAATCCGTCCTAAAATCGCATCATGAAAGATGCGCAAAAGGACATTCTGGACTTTTGGTTT
Source organism: uncultured Micavibrio sp. (assembly GCA_964473655.1). GTDB lineage: Bacteria > Pseudomonadota > Alphaproteobacteria > Micavibrionales > Micavibrionaceae > Micavibrio_A. The sequence goes on along the minus strand of CAYYPX010000018.1, from coordinate 860 downwards.
GAAGAGACCCAGCCGCCCCAGTGGTTCCAAGTAAACCCCGATTTCGATGCCGCCATAACGACGCGCTTCGCCGATGAGTATGACAAGGGCGCACGCGGCATTTACGACGACTGGAAAACGGATTCCGACGGCTGCCTCGCGCTTTGTATTCTACTAGATCAATTCCCACGCAATATGTTTCGCGGTACTCCCAAAGCCTTTGCCACGGATGGAAAGGCACTTGTCGCCGCGAAATATGCTCTGGCCAAGGGCTTCGATCAGGTTCTAACGCCGCTCAAAAGGCGCTTCCTTTACTTGCCATTCGAGCATAGCGAAAATCTGAATGATCAGCGTAAATGCGTTGAATTGTTCGACAAGATGAAAAAAGACGACCCGCTGGGCTATGACTATGCGCTTCGCCATCTGAAAGTCATTGAAAAATATGGCCGCTTCCCGCATCGCAATAAGATTCTCTCGCGGATGAATACGCCCGAAGAGGACGAATACCTTGCTCAAGCCGGGTCGGGCTTCTAAGTCCCCATCTTTTTGTTGCACAATGCGTTAACCTGCGGTCTCGGCGTGCTCGCATATCCATTATATGCTCCGCGCGCCTCGCCTTGGTTGCCTGTTGTGCAACAAAAATAAGGGTGCTCTGTACAATGATTGGAAACCCTTTAAAATGATCTCCATAAGGAGAATCAGCCATTATTCCGTCTCTGGTCCTATTGAACATTATTGCCGGCGTATGCCTTTTGTTATGGGGCGTCACGTTGTTGCGCCTTGGCGTGACGCGTGGGTTCGGGGCGGAGCTGCGACGCTTTCTGGCGATTTGCGCGAACAACCGTATCAAGGCTTTCTTCGCTGGTCTTGGTATGACCACG
>CAYYPX010000017.1:0-19440 GCA_964473655.1 uncultured Micavibrio sp. | reverse complement strand
GAGCGCTTTCAATTCTTCACCGCTGGCGTTTGTGTTCGTGGGCAAAGAGATATCCTTTACCGTTCCGACAACAAAACCATCTTCGATTTCACCGGAGAAGGGCTTATTTTTATCGGTTGAGAATATTTGCGCGGCCACGACAGGCGTGAGCGGGCTTGGCGGCGTTGACTTACGCGTGACCGACGTGAAGGTTTGGACTGTGCCGCCTTCTTCCTTCGCTACTTCAGCCAGTGATTTGCCGGATTTCAAAGATTCCAATGCCTTTTGAGAACGGGCACGATTGGCCAGTCTTTGTTGTTCGGATTTCCAACGTTTTTCCAGATCGGCTTTGACGCTTGCAAAATCACGGTAGGAATCCGGTGTGACTTTATCGACGCGAACCAGATGGAATTGACCATCGGCGGTTTCAACAACGGGGGCGATTTCACCCGCTTCGAAATCATAGGCGGATTGAAGGAGGGATTCTTTATCACTGCCGTAAGGTTTGAAAACATCCTTACCGTCTTTATCAAATCCATTGCGGCGGAACGGGCCGATAACTTCGGTCGTCATGCCGTAATCCTTGACAATAGCATCAAGCGTATCGCCGCCAGCGGCGCGATCTTCGATCGTGTTGCCAGCGTTGTAGAGTTCTTGCGTCAGGGCAATATTTTCAAGTTCGGTTTTGAGCTTGTCTTTGACTTGCGCCAGCGGTGTGACGGACTCGCCCAGAATGTCTTTCACCTTTAGAACGTGCCAGCCGAGCGCGGTTTTGATCGGGCCGATGATCGCACCTTTTTTGGCTTCGAAGACTGGCGTGCCAATTTCTGGGAGAAGACCTTCTTGTTCGTAGTCTTGCGAAGATGTCTCTTTTGGCGCTGTGCCCGTTTTCCAAGCGTCTGCGGCTTTCTTGGCTTCATCTTCGGTATTGAAGACGGCCTGATCGACCGAGCGTTGAACAGGTTTTGTGAAAGTTGCGATGTTCTTGTCGTACTCGGCCTTTATCTGATCATCCGTGATGTGGATGTTTTTCTTCAGCATATCTGTTTTCAACGTCGCCATCGTGATGGTGCGTGTTTCGGGAATGAGGAAATTCTGTTTGTTGCCTTCGTAATATTTCTGAAGTTGTTCTTCCGTTGGCGCGGTTATGCCGGGCACGGTTGAATTTTTCAAAACGATGGCGTCTGCGCTGCGTTTTTCATTGTCGTAGCGGTACAATGTTTTTGCCATGAGTGGAGAGGTGAGTGTCGGAGGAGCCTGCAACGCGTTGCGGAAGAGGCCGTTTGCCAATTCCTGACGCAACGATCCGACGAATTCACCTTCGGAGATTCCTTGTGTTCTTAAGATTTGCTGGAGGGCTTCTTTTTTAGAACGGCCTTCGGTCGCAAGTGGTTCTGCCAAACGCGAAATCTGGCGTTTGATGGATTCATCATCGACTTTCAATCCGAGGTCTTGTGCTTCGACGGTGAAAAGGCGGTTCTGTATTTCGGATGAAAGAACATTTTCGGTGAGGCCGAGTTTGTAGGCTTCTTCGGCGCCCATACCTTGTGCGGACAAGACGCGGCGCATTGTGCGATCAAACTCAACAGCGCTGATATTCACGCCGCCGCCTTTGACGATAGTTCCAGACGACATATTACCGGTGAAAAAGCCGCCGACATCCATCAGCACGAGACCGGCCACCGCCAAGGTCATGAAACCTAGCAGGATATATTTAAAAACGCCGCCAAAAGTGCTTTCGCGCATCCAGATTAGCATGGACATCCTCTCTTTTCATTTGTAACCCGTGGCACTATAAGGAGAGGGCATAGAAGGAGCAATAGGATAACGACATGAAAAAGCTGATCGCGGGCAATTGGAAGATGAATGGGGATCTGGCTGCGGCCAAGGCTTTGATCGTTGATGTCGAGGCGAAAATCGCCGCCGATCACGGCATTCTGGAGCGTTGCGATTTTGTGGTTTGTCCACCGTTTCTGCACTTAGGCGTTGTGAAGGAAAACCTGAAAGCCGTTCATCTGGGCGGGCAGGATTGTTCAGATAAGAAAAACGGGGCGTTCACGGGCGATATTTCCGCCGAGATGCTTCATGATGTTGGTGCGCAATATGTTATTTTGGGCCATTCCGAGCGCAGGCAATATCACAAGGAAACCGACGAGACCATTCATGCGAAAGCCATATTCGCCAATGCACATGGATTGGTCACGATCATCTGTGTGGGTGAGACGGAAAGCGAGCGCGAGGCCGGACGTCAGAACGATGTTGTCGCGGCGCAATTGGCGGGGTCCGTTCCGGCCAGTGCTATCCACAAAAATACGGTCGTTGCCTATGAGCCGGTCTGGGCGATTGGCACCGGAAAAACTGCCACGGCCGAAGATATCCGCGCCATGCACGCCTTTATTAGGGAAAAACTGGCCGAAAGACTTGCGGACGGCGCAAATATCCGTATTTTGTACGGCGGTTCCGTCAAGCCATCGAACGCCGCAGAGATTTTCGCGGTTCAGAATGTGGATGGAGCCTTAATAGGAGGCGCATCGCTTAAAGCCGATGATTTCATGGGTATAGCAAACGCCGTTAAAGGATAAGATTAAAATGGAACACGTAATTCTCGTCATTCACCTGATGCTCGCTCTGGCCATCATTGGTCTGGTTTTGCTTCAACGCTCCGAAGGCGGCGGTCTTGGGATCGGCGGTGGCGGTGGCGGTATGGGTTCATTCGCGACCGTAGGCCAGACAGCCAACGCATTGACGCGCGCAACAGCATTCTGTGCAGCGGGATTTTTTGTCACAAGCTTAACGCTTGCCATTCTGGCGGGTACGCATCATAAGTCAGGCAGTATGTTGGATTCTTTGGACAATCCACCACCTGTGACGGGCGAGGCCAAGCCATCCACCATGCCAACCGACAATGCAGGGGATAAGGCACCTGCTAAACTTGACTCTTCGGCACCGACAAGCGATAAAGATCTCCCGAAGGCATCGGACAAACCGACGCCGCAATCCGGGGCTCCATCCGCACCGATTTCTGAATAATTCTAAAACCCCTTGAAAGAGGGGTTTTGAATTTGAGTTGGGCTATTCATGACACGTTTTATTTTTATCACTGGCGGCGTGGTTTCTTCTTTGGGGAAGGGCCTCGGCTCCGCAGCCCTTGGTGCATTGTTACAGGCACGCGGCTTTAAAGTCCGCCTTTGCAAGATGGACCCTTACCTCAACATCGATCCCGGTACGATGAGCCCGTTCCAGCACGGCGAAGTTTATGTAACCGACGATGGCGCGGAGACCGATCTGGACCTTGGCCATTACGAGCGTTTTACCGGTAACCCCGCAACCAAAGACGACAACATCACGACGGGCCGCATCTATCAGAACGTTTTGTCGAAAGAACGCCGCGGTGATTACCTTGGTGCGACGGTGCAGGTTATTCCGCATGTCACCAACGAGATCAAAGATTTTATCCGTGAAAAAGATGGGACGGCGGATTTTGTTCTGGTCGAAATCGGCGGGACGGTCGGTGATATCGAATCACTTCCGTTCATTGAATCTATTCGTCAATTCGGCAATGAAGTGGGGCGTGACCGCGCATTATATATTCATGTAACGCTGTTGCCCTATATCGCCGCCGCCGGAGAATTAAAAACCAAACCAACGCAGCACAGCGTTAAAGAATTGATGGGTTTTGGTATTAGCCCCGGCATTCTTCTCTGCCGTGCGGATAGAGAAATTGAAGAAGACGATCTGAAAAAGATTGCCTTGTTCTGTAACATTGCGCCGGAGAATGTGATTCCTGCGCTAGATGTCAAAACGATTTATGAAGTGCCGTTATCGTACCACAAGGTTGGGCTTGATACGCAAGTGCTGAACTATTTTGGTGTGAAGGCGGCTGCGCCTGATTTGAAAAAATGGGAAGAGATTGTCCGCCGTATCAAAAATCCAGAAGGTGAAGTCACGATTGCCTTGGTCGGTAAATATACGAACCTTGCGGATTCCTATAAATCACTCAATGAGGCGTTGATCCATGGCGGTATCGCCAACCAGAACAAGGTGAAGATCAAATTCGTCGAGAGTTCAAAGTTTGACAACAACGAAGGCATAATTACCGAGCTGGAAGGCGTGAACGGCATTCTTGTCGCTGGCGGTTTCGGCGAGCGCGGCGCGGAAGGCAAGATCAAGGCCGCGAAATTCGCGCGTGAACGTAAAGTGCCTTACTTCGGTATTTGCTTCGGGTTGCAGATGGCGGTGCTAGAGGCCGCGCGTAATACGGCGGGCATTGCCAATGCGAATTCGACGGAATTCGGGTTTAAGAAAGACGATATTCCCATGGTCGGTATGATGACCGAATGGACGAAGGGCAATGAAAAAGAAAGTCGTACAGCAAGTAGCGATTTGGGTGGCACAATGCGTTTGGGTGCTTACCCTGCATCTTTGAAAAAAGGATCGAAGGTTGCCGAAATTTACGGTTCAACGGAAATTCAGGAGCGCCACCGCCACCGCTACGAAGTGAACATGAATTACCGCCCGCAATTGGAAGAAAAAGGTTTGATTTTTTCCGGCGTCTCACCGGATGGGAAATTGCCGGAAATTGCAGAGCGTAACGATCACCCATGGTTTATTGGTGTGCAGTATCACCCCGAGTTAAAATCAAAACCGTTTGATCCTCATCCGTTGTTCGTATCCTTCATTAAGGCCGCGATCGAGCAATATCGATTGGTGTAGTTTTTTATTTCGCAAAGAAATATAGACTTTTTATCTTTGTTAAACTCTCATTTACACCTTCAAATTGTTCAATGATTTGAGTGTTGTGGCGCGCAAAAATCGCGGAATGCGAAGAAGGTTATATGCCGTAAAATCTTCCGCATACGGTGTTATCATGAAGATATAAGCCAATAAGCGGAGGGTATTCTATGTCTGATGTTGAGTTGAATGCACTGGTTGAAAAGGGCAAAGAAGATGTTCTTCAGTTCATGAAACACAATCTGTTTCCCGAAGAATTTCGGGACGGGAACAGCAGTTCTCTTTCTTCAATGTACTTCCTGTCAGTGAAAAAGGAGTCTGCGGGGCTGGATATCCTCCGCACTCGCGCCATGATCGTTCAGGAGAACGAAGAATTCTTGGCGCAAATCAATTCCAACGACCAAGAAATTGTATTCGCCATGGCGCGTGCGGCTGGGCGTGTGTCTCAGATGAAAGAATGTATTGCAGCAGTGGATCGCATTCTTCTGACCTGTCATGAAGCGGACGAAGAGCGGATAGAGCAAGCGCTAGGCCTTAAACAATTCCTGCATAGCGTCGAAAAAATCGCCGTACGTTTAGGCCACACAACCGACGGGCGCTTCGGCCTTATGCCTCTATCAGCCGTGTTCGAAGCTACACACAAGCACGCAATGATCGGCACGACCATTCATTAATTTAAATTATGTCCAATTAAGGCTTTGGCTACAATTTTTCAGAAAAACCCATGGATTTGAAGCGGTTGGCACGCTACAACATTGGGTATGAAAACAGTCAAAATACAAAACTTTGAAATTGCCAACGACAAACCGTTTGTTTTGTTCGGCGGCCTGAACGTGCTTGAAAATCTCGACATCACACTAAAAGCGGTCGAGATTTATAAAAATATCACGGACAAGCACAAAATTCCGTTCGTGTTCAAGGCGAGCTTTGATAAGGCCAACCGTTCATCGGTAAAAAGCTATCGCGGCGCGGGATTGGATGCGGGAATGGAAATCTTCCGCAAGGTAAAAGAAAAATTCGATAACGTTCCGATCATAACGGATGTGCACGAAATTTATCAGTGCCAGCCTGTGGCCGATGTCGTGGATGTAATTCAATTGCCGGCATTTTTGGCAAGGCAGACAGATTTGGTCGAGGCGATGGCAAAGACCGGCGCGATCATCAATGTGAAAAAGCCGCAATTCATGTCGCCTTATCAGGTGGGCAATATCATCGATAAATTTGCGGAATGCGGGAATAATAAGATTATTCTTTGCGAGCGCGGGCATTCGTTCGGGTATGATAATTTGATCGTCGACCCAATGGCGTTCGGCGTGATGAAAGAAGCATCGGGCGGCGCGCCGATTATTTGCGACACGGTGCACGCATCACAAATGCGTTTGCCGGGTAGTGAGGCTTCCGGTGGGCGGCGTGCTCTGGTACCTGATTTGACACGCGCTGTGCTAGCGATAGGTATCGGTGGTATCTTTATCGAGGCGTATGAAGACCCGGATAAAGCCAAATGTGATGGGCCGTCCGCGCTGCCTTACAACAAGCTGGAAGAATTTATCGTTCAGGCAAAAGCGATCGATGATGTTGTTAAATCGATGAAGCTGGTACAAATCAGTTAACTCAGAGTCACTAAAAAAGGAAAAATCATGACCGCAATTATAGACATTACAGCCCGTCAAATTCTAGATTCCCGTGGCAACCCCACGGTCGAAGTCGATGTTTTGCTGGAGAGCGGGGCGCGTGGCCGCGCGGCGGTTCCATCGGGCGCATCAACAGGCGCGCACGAAGCGGTAGAGCTTCGTGATAACGATAAGAAAAAATATCTGGGTAAAGGCGTTTTGAAAGCCGTTGGCTTTGTGAACAAGGATATTGCCGAGGAGTTGATCGGCACGGACCCGGAAGAGCAAGTTTTGATCGATCAAACGATGATCGATCTGGATGGCACTGCCAACAAAGCAAAGCTTGGCGCGAATGCTATTCTTGGCGTGTCGATGGCTTGTGCACGCGCCGTGGCGGATGAACTGGATGTACCGCTTTATAAATATCTAGGCGGGTCTTACGCACATTTGCTCCCCACACCGATGATGAACATCATCAATGGCGGTAAGCACGCGGACAACCCAGTCGATTTCCAAGAATTCATGATCATGCCAGTGGGCGCGGAGTCTTTCTCCGAAGCTTTGCGTTGTGGCGCGGAAGTATTTCATGCGCTCAAGAAACAATTGCATGATGCAGGCATGAACACGAATGTCGGCGACGAGGGCGGTTTTGCGCCAGCGGTTTCCAGTGCAACAGAAGCGCTCGATTTCATCATGAAATCGATTACGGCGGCAGGATATAAGCCGGGTACGGATGTTGTGATCGCGCTCGATTGCGCGGCGACGGAATTCTACAAAAAAGGCAAGTATGAGTTGGAAGGTGAGAAGCGTACACTGACCTCCGCGCAACTGGTGGGTTATTTTGAGCAGCTTTGCGACAAATACCCGATCGTTTCCATCGAAGACGGTTTGGCCGAAGATGATTGGGATGGATGGGTTTTGTTGACAGAGCGTCTAGGTGATCGCGTGCAATTGGTTGGCGATGATTTGTTCGTGACCAATCCAAAACGCTTGGCCGAAGGTATCGAGCGCAAGGCTGCGAACGCCATTTTGATCAAGGTGAACCAGATCGGCACATTGACCGAAACATTCGAAGCGATTGAAATGGCAAAGCGTGCAGGGTTCGGTATTGTTTTGTCGCACCGTTCGGGCGAGACGGAAGATTCCACGATTGCGGATATCGCCGTGGCGACGAACGCGGGTCAGATTAAAACCGGATCATTGTCCCGTTCCGACCGGATCGCCAAATACAATCAATTGCTCCGTATCGAAGAAGAGTTGGGTCCAGCCGCGAAATATGCGGGGGCGAGCGTTCTTCGTGCCAAGCCATCAGGTAAAACTTCGAAGAAGAAAGCAGCGTAATTAAAAATCCCCGCGAGTAGCGGGGATTTTTCTAGGACGTGAATTCTGTGAATCAAAAGAATCACTTAGGTGGTTTGTTCTATAAATGTTTCCACATAACTGTTTGATTCCTTTCACGGTTTTGTTTGACCCGCGGAATCAAACGTGATTCATTGGGTGGGTGAAGAGACTCATTGAACAACGCTATGTCGTTCGTCAGAACCTGATTGCCGTGATCGGGGTCTGTTTGTCCTTCTATTTCTGTTATCACCTTGTTGCTGGAGAGCGTAGTTATCTGCGTCTTATCTCGCTCAATCATCAAATCTCCACGACGGAATCAAAATACGAAACCACTGCAGAAGATCGTCTCGCGCTTGAGCAAAAAGTCGTGATGATGCGTCCGGGTTCCGTGAATCGCGATTTGCTGGAAGAGCAATCCCGTAAAGTCCTTGGCTTTCATTACAAGGACGAGAAAGTTTTGATCAAAAGCACGAATTAGTTCGTAGTTTTATTTCGAAGTTAGAAAATTCCCTATTTAGATCAATATGTTGCGTTGCACAAAGAGGCTTTTTCTCTAGCTAGCGCTTGGGAAATGTTGTATCGATTTGCCTGTAGTTTTACCGAATGTAGCTAATAGAGACAAGGTAGATATCCGTGAGCGCAAGCAAAGACAAACCAAGCAAAAAAGCCAATCTGAAATCGATTTCGAACACTTCGCCGGAACCAACCGCCGAAGAGATGAAAAAGCTTTATTACGATATGCTGTTGATCCGCCGTTTTGAAGAAAAAGCGGGGCAATTGTACGGGATGGGTTTAATCGGTGGTTTCTGCCACCTTTATATCGGGCAAGAAGCCGTTGTGACGGGTATCAATTCCGTTCAACAAGAAGGCGACACTGTTATCACCACATATCGCGACCACGGGCATATGCTGGCGTGTGGGATGGAAGCAAAAGGCGTGATGGCCGAGTTGACCGGGCGTAAGACGGGTTATTCCCGCGGCAAGGGCGGTTCGATGCATATGTTCTCATCCGAGAAAAACTTTTTCGGCGGTCACGGTATTGTCGGCGCGGCGACTGCGCTTGGAACCGGACTTGGTTTCTACCACAAATATTCCGAAGATGGCGGCGTTGCTGTTGCCTATATGGGCGATGGATCGGCCAACCAAGGACAAGTGGCGGAATGTTACAACATGGCGGCGCTTTGGAAGCTGCCTGTGCTCTTCGTCATCGAGAACAACCAATACGGCATGGGCACGAGCGTGAAGCGTTCTTCTGCCGGTCAGCTTTATGCACGTGGTTCTGGTTACGGTATTCCGGGCGAACAAGTGGACGGCATGGATGTGTTCACGGTTCAAGCGGCAGCACGTCAGGCGATCGATTACGTTCGTTCCGGCAACGGCCCGTATATTCTTGAAGTCATGACATATCGTTTCCGTGGGCATTCGATGTCCGATCCTGCAAAATACCGCACGAAGGAAGAGGTCGACGGCATGAAAGAAAACCGCGACCCGATTGCAAATATCCGCGTGAAGATTTTGGAAGAAGCGGGTGTTTCCGAAGATGAGTTGAAGGTCCTTGAAAAACAAATCAAGGATATCGTGAACGAGGCGGCGGATTTCGCCACTCAATCCCCTGAACTGGATGCGTCCGAACTCTGGACCGATGTATTGAAAGAGGTTGCTTACTAATGCCGACGAATATTCTCATGCCTGCGCTTTCGCCCACGATGACGGAAGGCAATCTTGCCAAATGGCACAAAAAAGAAGGCGATGCCGTTAAAGCCGGTGAAGTGATCGCGGAAATAGAAACCGACAAGGCAACGATGGAAGTCGAGGCTGTGGATGAAGGTATTCTTGGTAAAATTCTTGTTGCCGCAGGGACGCAAAATGTTTCCGTGAACACGCCGATTGCGACGTTGCTGGCCGATGGTGAAACGAACGACAACAGCGCGGCAGGCCCTGTTCCAGTCGGAAACATTCCATGCGTTCCCGCAAGTAAGCCGGCCGAAGGCGGCGCGATTGTCACGCAAGTCACAAATCAGCCTATCGGCAATGAAGTTACGGGTAACCGCGACATCATGTATGCGCAAGGCTTGGTGTTTGAGCCGCCTGTTTTCGACGAAGCTAAATTCATGGCGAACACAAAAACGCAAACTGTGCGCGAAGCATTGCGTGATGCTATGGCCGAAGAAATGCGCGCCGATGGCAATGTGTACATCATGGGTGAGGAAGTCGCCGAATATAACGGCGCGTACAAAGTAACCCAAGGTTTGCTGGATGAGTTTGGTGCAAAACGCGTGATCGATACGCCGATTACGGAGCACGGTTTTGCCGGTATCGCGGTTGGTTCAGCCTTCAAAGGTTTGCGTCCGATTGTTGAATTCATGACGATGAACTTTGCGATGCAGGCGATCGACCACATCATCAATTCCGCCGCCAAGACATTATATATGGCGGGCGGTCAGTTGGGTTGCCCGATTGTATTCCGTGGCCCGAACGGCGCGGCGGCACGTGTGGGCGCACAGCACTCGCAATCATATGCTTCTTGGTACGGGCACGTTCCGGGTTTGAAAGTGATTGCGCCATGGTCTGCATCCGATGCCAAGGGCATGATGAAGGCCGCGATCCGTGATCCGAACCCTGTCGTAATTTTAGAAAACGAGATTATGTATGGACAATCTTTCGAAGTGCCAGTGGATGAGGATTACGTTATTCCAATTGGCCGCGCGAAGATCGAGCGCGAAGGGAAAGATGTTACCATTGTTGCTTATTCGATCATGGTCGGAAAAGCGTTGAAAGCTGCGGAAGCTTTGGCTGCGGAAGGAATCGATGCGGAAGTGATCAACCTTCGCACCATTCGCCCATTAGACCGATGGACGATCATCGAGAGCGTGAAGAAAACAAACAGACTGGTATGCGTTGAGGAAGACTGGCCGTTTGCCGGTGTAAACGCGGAGATTGCCGCGCTTGTGATGGAGCACGCGTTCGATTATCTGGATGCGCCGGTTGTGCGTGTTAACGCGGCTGATGTGCCGCTGCCTTATGCCGCGAATTTAGAGGCGCTGGCGCTTCCGCAGGCCGAGCATATCGTGGCTGCGGTAAAGTCAGTGTGTTACGCGTAATATGATCGATATGACCAACAAGATAGGCAAAAGCGTTTTTAAGCGTTCCGTTTGGACCGGGCTGGACATCGCGAATGTCTTTGGCGCTCAAATCGGTGTGATGTTTCAGAAGCTCGAAAAAGCCCGTGCCATGTCTTCTATCGGTGATTTCAGCGCATTGAACAGCGGCTCTCAGTGCGGGGAGCGTGCCGTCGGCAGCTTTTTTAAATTTGTTTCTGGCTTGTTCCAGAACGTTTATATCGGTCATTTTACGCCTCTTACTCAGTCGCGCTCTTATACATATTTGTAATTCAAGAAGTCAAGAATAACGCATTCGGGAAATAAACCATGACTATAAAAGTATTAATGCCAGCTTTGTCCCCAACCATGACGGAAGGGAATCTGGCCAAATGGCACAAAAAAGAGGGCGACACGGTTAAAGCCGGTGAAGTCATCGCGGAAATCGAAACCGACAAGGCGACGATGGAAGTAGAGGCCGTGGACGAGGGCGTGATGGGTAAAATCCTTGTCCCTGCAGGAACTGCAGCCGTCAAGGTTAACGAGACGATTGCTATTTTACTGGAAGATGGCGAGAGCAAGGATGCTTTGAATGCCCCTGCAAAAGCGGCTCCTGTATCCAGCAATGTCATGCCGAGCGCAGCCGAGGCATCTCAGAAAAAGCCAGATACTTCGGTTCCGCTTCGCTCCGCTCAGGATGACAAGAAGGGCGACCGTATTTTTGCAACGCCGCTTGCCAAGCGTATCGCTAAAGATAAAGGGATCGACCTTAAATCACTTAAAGGTTCGGGCCCTCATGGACGCATCGTGAAGGCCGATCTTGAAGGTGCGAAAGGTGGAGCGGTTTCTTCGGCGGCTTCCGCTTCTGCGCCTGCTGCTTTGGCCGCGAATGAAAAGGTTAATGCGTTTGGCCAGATTTACACGGAAATTCCGAACAACAACATCAAGAAGATTACGGCGAAACGTTTGCTGGAATCCAAAACGACCGTTCCGCATTTCTATCTGACCATCGATTGCCGTATCGATGATTTGCTTGCTACCCGTAAAATCTTGAACGATGGCGGCAAGGACAAATTGAAATTGTCGGTCAATGATTTCGTGGTCAAAGCTTGTGCCATGGCCCTCAAAACCTATCCGGCAGCGAATGTTTCATGGAGCGACGAAGCCGTTCTGCAATTCAAGCACGCGGATATTTCTGTGGCAGTAGCGACACCAAATGGTTTGATGACACCGATCGTCAAAAAAAGCTGAAGAAAAAGGATTGGCAGCAATCTCCGGTGAGATCAAAGACCTTGCTGGCCGCGCACGAGACGGAAAATTGAAACCGGAAGAATTTCAGGGCGGAACATTCACCGTATCCAACCTTGGTATGTATGGTATCACGAATTTCCAAGCCATCATCAACCCACCGCAAAGCTGTATTTTGGCCGTCGGGGCTGGACAAGAGCGCCCTTACGTTGAAAACGGCGAAGTGAAGATCGGCACGTTCATGAGCTGTACACTTTCGACGGATCATCGCACGGTTGATGGTGCGGTGGGCGCAGAATTCTTGCAGATACTAAAACGTTATATCGAAACTCCAGCAACGATGCTCTTGTAAGGATCGGATCATGGGACGTTTTGACAATATGAGCGTTTTTCATGCAGCTGTAACAGTTTACGGCGAAGATGGGGCAGATGAATTTATGAATCATTTTCATAGAGGTTCGGTTGCCAAGGCTGTACTCGGGGATGAAAACGCTTTTGTAAATCCCGCCAATCTGGACGATCAGCAAACCAAGAAAATGCTCAGCTATCTTGCCAGCCTGACTGAGCCAAGCGCGGGCCCTGCGTAGTATGAAAGTCACTTGGGAAAAATTTGATGGCGTAGAATCGCAAGTGTTCCAACCGGATGCGGGCAGCAATTCCGTCATATTGTTCTGTCCCGGTTTTCCCGGCATGGGCGGCACTGTGTTCGAGCAGCGTCATGCAGCGGCTTTAGTCGAAGAAGGCTATGCCGTTTATGTGATCAAACACAAAGGTACTAAACTATCTGGCGCGGTTGCGCCGATATTGGTGAATAACGCGGCGCGTTTGATGGCGGCGCGTAAGATCAACGAAACACATATTGGCGGGCGTGCGGCAACAATTGATGAGTGGCTGACGGAGCCCTTCAAAGCCTTAAAAGTTTTACACACCGCGTATGACAACATTCATGTCATCGGCAATAGTTTCGGCGCGTTGGCCGCTTTGTGGTCTATGACTGAAAAAGATGCGGCCTTATCGCACGTTAAATCGCTGCTGCTTTATGCTGGCGCTCAAGGAATTGTGGCAAATGATCCAGACGATTCCATCATGCGTATCTGGAGGCCGGAATTTTTGATGGCGGCGCGTATTACGGACAAGGTGACATTAAACGATCCGTTCGATGTTGTTGCAACGTTGAAAGATGTTTATCTGGCTTTGCCGGAGCGTACCAAAGCATTGCCGCAATCTATTCCGATCACTTATCTTGTAGTCGACCGTGACGAGCTTTTGAATATTGGTGATAGTAAAAAGTTCAACGAAGCCATCGGCGGACGCGGCAAAATCGTGGTCAATTCATATGATCACGCATGGCCTGAACACGGGCTTTTGGCGCACGACACGCCGAATTATAAAACCGAAGACTTGCTGGAATTGATTAGAGGATAGAATGAAGATCGGCGTTTGGACAAAAATGTTCGGTCAAGTCGCCAAAGACGTTTTTTTCGGTGAGGCTAGATTTTGGAGAAGAAAGCAGATTGGTGCCATATTCGAGGGTAACCATCCTAAGTGGCTTGTTTTAAAATGCCTTCACTTTGCCGAAGAGCATAGAAATATGGGATATAAAATTACAGACGAGCGCGTCTGGGACATTATGAAGAGCAAGGATTCGTTTTATTGCGGAAACCTTACGCCGTTGAAATTTGCGGCCCGTTCGTGGGAAGAAGCGCAAGTGGCGTTGGTGGCGGTTCGGGAAACAATCAGGGAAGATTTGGGAATAGCATTACCCAGAATGAGTATTAAACAATTAAAGACAAGCTATAGGAATGGGACTCTTTATGAGTGATAAGAATTTTGATGTAGTTGTTATCGGCGGTGGGCCGGGTGGATATGTTGCCGCGATCCGTGCGGCGCAGCTCGGTATGAAAACGGCCGTGGTAGAAGCTAACCATCTAGGCGGAATTTGCCTGAACTGGGGCTGTATTCCAACCAAAGCGCTACTGCGTTCCGCCGAAGTTTATCATTTGATGAAACACGCGGATCAATTCGGTTTGTCGGCAAAAGATATTTCTTTTGATATTGGCAAGATCGTTCAGCGTTCTCGCGGCGTGGCCAAGCAGCTTTCCGGCGGTATCGGCCATTTGTTGAAAAAGAACAAGGTTTCTGTTTTCGATGCGTATGGCAAATTGCTCGGTAAAGGAAAAGTCGAGCTTTCTAAGGACGGAAAGAAGACCGACGAGATTACAGGCAAACATATCATCATTGCGACAGGCGCGCGTGCGCGTCAATTGCCGGGGGTGGAGCCGGATGGCAAGTTGATTTGGACATATCGCGAGGCGATGGTGCCGGATTTTATGCCGAAATCTCTCGTGGTTGTTGGTTCCGGTGCTATCGGAATCGAATTTGCGAGCTTTTATCGTACGCTTGGCGCGGAAGTGACTGTCATCGAAATGATGGATCGCGTCATGCCGGTGGAAGATGAAGAGATTTCTGGTCTTGCGCGAAAAGCGTTTGAAAAGCAGGGTATGAAAATCCTGACCAATGCTGTGACGAAGAAAATCGAAAAAGGGACTAACAACGTCACGGTTCATGTTGAAGTCGGTGGCAAGATTGAAAAGATTACCGTTGATCGCGTGATTATGGCTGTCGGGATTGTGGCCAACACGGAAAATATAGGCCTTGAGAATGTTCCGGGCGTGAAGTTGGATCGCGGGCATATTGTTACGGATGGTTATCTGAAAACAGGTGAAACAGGCGTTTATGCGATTGGCGATTGCACGGGCGCGCCGTGGCTGGCGCATAAGGCATCGCATGAAGGTGTGATTTGTATTGAAAAGATCGCGGGCCAAAAAGACGTTCACCCAATGGTGAAATCGAACATTCCGGGTTGTACCTATTGCCATCCGCAAGTTGCGAGCGTGGGGATGACCGAAAAAGCCGCGAAGGAAGCGGGACGTGATATCAAGGTCGGACGTTTTCCGTTTATCGGCAATGGTAAGGCTATCGCGCTCGGTGAGGCCGAGGGTCTGGTCAAAACGATTTTTGATGCTAAGACAGGCGAATTGCTAGGCGCGCATATGATCGGTGCAGAAGTGACCGAAATGATTCAAGGATATGTGATTGGTAAGACGAACGAGTTGACCGAGGCGGAATATATGCACACGATCTTCGCGCACCCGACACTTTCGGAAATGATGCATGAGAGCGTGCTCAGCGCGTACGGAAAGGCGATACATTTCTAATGGGCTTTCGATTCCGCAAACAGGTCAAGATTCTTAAAGGTTTGAAACTGAATGTTTCGAAAAAGGGGCCTAGTTCGCTATCGCTTGGTAAAAAAGGAGCGACCACGAATATCAGCAAAAAAGGCGGTCTGGCCCACACGATTGGCATTCCGGGGACGGGCTTGAGCTATCGTACCGATAAAAGCACGCCCGCGTGGTTACTAGCACTTGTTATTATAGGTATACTGATCATATTGGTTTTTGATATAAAGATAGGACCATGACCTATAACCCCGACCTTTTAGACCGTGCCAAAAGGCACCCTGAAAAGCAGAAGCAGCCGGATCGCCCGATGGGCAAGAAACCGGACTGGATCCGCGTGAAGGCTCCGCAAGGCAAGGTTTATTCGGAAACGCTCGCCACGGTGAAGGGTTTGAAGCTGACCACGGTGTGTGAAGAGGCTGGATGTCCGAATATCGGTGAGTGCTGGGACAAGAAACACGCGACATTCATGATTATGGGCGAGGTTTGCACACGCGCCTGTTCTTTCTGTAACGTTGCGACAGGCAAGCCGAATGAACTGGACAAGTATGAGCCGCTTCGCGTTGGTGTGGCCGTCGAGCAGATGGGGCTTTCCCATGTTGTGGTGACGTCTGTTGATCGCGATGATCTGGAAGATTCCGGCGCGGACCATTTTGTGAAAACGATTGGCGCGATCAGATTTAAATCTCCGGACACAACCATTGAAATTCTGCCCGGCGATTTCCGTGGCAATCAGGCCGATATCGATGCGGTTATCCGCGCGCGCCCAGATGTGTTCAATCACAATTTAGAGACCGTGCCGCGTTTATATCCGACCATTCGTCCGGGAGCGCGTTATTTTAGATCGCTTCGTTTGCTGGAGCGTGTGAAGGAAGTCGATCCATCGATCTTTACAAAGTCCGGTCTGATGGTCGGTCTTGGTGAAACGAAAGAAGAAATTGCGCAAGTGATGGATGATATGCGCGCCGCAGATATCGATTTCATTACGATCGGCCAGTATTTACAGCCAACGCCGAAACACGCGCCGGTTCTGCATTTCTGGACGCCAGAAGAATTCCAAGGCTTGGAGAAGATGGCACGGGCGAAGGGATTCCTGATGGTATCTGCAACACCGCTAACCCGTTCTTCCTATCATGCTGGTGATGATTTCGCCCGCCTTCGCAAAGCCCGCGAAGAAAAGCTGACCAAGCTTGCCGCGGAGTAATCCGCCATGCTCAAACATCTCGAACAAAAGCATTTACCCTATACGCCGGAACAGATGTTCGATCTGGTGGCGGATGTTGCCAATTATCAAGATTTTGCGCCGTGGTGCATTGCCAGCCGCGTAACCAAGCGCGAAAGCGAGCAAGTTTTTTATGCAGACCTTGTTGTTGGTTATAAAATGTTTCGCGAGCGTTTTTCATCAAAGGTTGTTCTGGACCGCCCGAACGAGATTTCGATCGAATATTTAAAAGGTCCTCTCAAAAATCTAAAAAACCGGTGGCAGTTTATAAGGCAGCCTGACAATACGTGTCTGATCGATTTTTCCGTTGAATTTGAATTCGGGAATGTTGCGTTGCAAGCTTTGGCCAATATGTTCTTTAACGAGGTCGTGAAACGTATGGTTTCAGCTTTTGAATCAAGGGCTAATGAGCTTTACGGTTAATTTATTGACGTGATTTAGAAGCTATTCTAGTTTTTTAGAAAGTTACAAAAGGAGTTTGCTATGCCACTAGAAATTGAAGCCGATCTTAAAGGTGAAATTCCACTTGCCGATTTTGAAATAGGTTGCGACCAAAGTGAAGAACGACAAAAAGAAATTTATAAAAAGATGGGCGGCGTTTTTAATTCGTGGTTACGTATGACGGTGGATGGCGGTTATCTATGGACCGATAGTGCTGATTACGAACAACATCAGCACGATTTGGCGAGTTATTTCAATGAACAGGTTAAGGGGCCTTATTTTATTTTTCCGGAATTTGCGAATACAAGAGCAACTCTATCTTTTATATTCTTTGATAGAGCGGAAGCCGATGCGTTTTTGGAAAAATTCGGGCAATCTCATCATTACAAATTGCGAGAAGACGCATTTGAGAAAAATTTAAACAGTCTTGCTGATCGCAGGCAGAATGTAGAATGGGTTCCGCTAGACGAACGTCTTAAGCCTTATGTTGAGCAGGCTCTTTCGCTTCGTAAATAGTAAGTGCTTTCTCGCCATCAAAGTGCGGATAGCGGAATGATTTTTGGATCGTGCTGCCGCCACGCGTTTTGAATTCCATTTTAACGTCGCGATCCAAACGCATTTACCCTATACGCCGGAACAGATGTTCGATCTGGTGGCGGATGTTGCCAATTATCAAGATTTTGCGCCGTGGTGCATTGCCAGCCGCGTAACCAAGCGCGAAAGCGAGCAAGTTTTTTATGCAGACCTTGTTGTTGGTTATAAAATGTTTCGCGAGCGTTTTTCATCAAAGGTTGTTCTGGACCGCCCGAACGAGATTTCGATCGAATATTTAAAAGGTCCTCTCAAAAATCTAAAAAACCGGTGGCAGTTTATAAGGCAGCCTGACAATACGTGTCTGATCGATTTTTCCGTTGAATTTGAATTCGGGAATGTTGCGTTGCAAGCTTTGGCCAATATGTTCTTTAACGAGGTCGTGAAACGTATGGTTTCAGCTTTTGAATCAAGGGCTAATGAGCTTTACGGTTAATTTATTGACGTGATTTAGAAGCTATTCTAGTTTTTTAGAAAGTTACAAAAGGAGTTTGCTATGCCACTAGAAATTGAAGCCGATCTTAAAGGTGAAATTCCACTTGCCGATTTTGAAATAGGTTGCGACCAAAGTGAAGAACGACAAAAAGAAATTTATAAAAAGATGGGCGGCGTTTTTAATTCGTGGTTACGTATGACGGTGGATGGCGGTTATCTATGGACCGATAGTGCTGATTACGAACAACATCAGCACGATTTGGCGAGTTATTTCAATGAACAGGTTAAGGGGCCTTATTTTATTTTTCCGGAATTTGCGAATACAAGAGCAACTCTATCTTTTATATTCTTTGATAGAGCGGAAGCCGATGCGTTTTTGGAAAAATTCGGGCAATCTCATCATTACAAATTGCGAGAAGACGCATTTGAGAAAAATTTAAACAGTCTTGCTGATCGCAGGCAGAATGTAGAATGGGTTCCGCTAGACGAACGTCTTAAGCCTTATGTTGAGCAGGCTCTTTCGCTTCGTAAATAGTAAGTGCTTTCTCGCCATCAAAGTGCGGATAGCGGAATGATTTTTGGATCGTGCTGCCGCCACGCGTTTTGAATTCCATTTTAACGTCGCGATCCAAACGCATTTCATCGACGCCGGACATATGGAGCACGCCGATTGTTTCATGCGGCGTGAAAGGCTCGACAAAGGCTTGTTTGCTTTCGTCCCAGTGCGTGGGGTAGGTGCAAAGCCAATGCATATAGCCGGGTAGGATATCGATCGGATATTTTTCCAGATGGCATAGAACGCCAAGCGCGAGTTGTTCTGCCGTGAAGATTTTTCCTTTTTCCAAGGTCTTCAACATGATTTCCTGCCAGCGTTTCCAGTGCGGCGCATCTGTGCGCAGCGCAAACATCCCGGCGAGCAGGACTGTGTAGGAATAAAGATCTTTTGCCATTTTAGGGCCGAATGCTTCACGGGCGTTGTTGATATAAAATCCTTTGACCTTGAGCGGCAGCAGCCCCAGCCATTTTATACGCATCTGGCGTGGATAAGAACGATCGGCTTGTGCTGTCAATGCTATGGCACCGCTTTGCGCGGCGTTGATGAATTGCGGGACAACATCCCAACGTTGCACCCATGTATCGGCATCCATCCAGCAGATTGTGTCATAACCCGGAAAATAATCGGGTAGGAACGGGCGGCAGATACAGGATTTTAGATATTCCTTTCCCTTTGTTTTTGAAGCGGGAAGTTTCGCGGGCCATTCTGCTTGTTTTACGATGCAGCCTTGGGAGCGCAGGTAATCTTGTTGTTGTTCGGTCAATCCTGCGTTGAGGATCCCGATATCCATGTCCGCGCTTTCTGGATGGCGGCGGATGGAGTGAACCCATTCGGCGAGCATGGGGAAGTAGTTGGAATCGGAGCTTGAAACCAAGATGATTTTTTTCATACTATTTTTCCAAACGTAGCGATGAGGTGTTCCAGTGCCTGTTCCAATGTTTGTTGGCGG
>CAYYPX010000016.1:0-19965 GCA_964473655.1 uncultured Micavibrio sp. | reverse complement strand
TTCGGATCGTCCAGTGGAATTTGAAGTATGTCGATGTCTTCGCCGGTCGTTTGTTTGACGAACTCCAACGCCTTTTGCACGACGGTTAACGTTTTCAAACCGAGGAAGTCGTACTTCACAAGGCCGGCCATTTCGACATATTTCATGTTGAATTGGGTAACCGGCATTTCGGACCGCGGATCTCGGTAGACAGGCGATAATTGATAAAGCGGCCTATCGGAAATAACCACACCCGCCGCGTGCGTGGACGCGTGGCGATACAAACCTTCTAGCTGCAAAGCGATGTTGATCAACTTCTGACTGGTTTCATCCTGATCGCGCATCGCACGCAAATCGGCGTCACCGTCGAGCGCTTCTTGCAACGTCAGCGGGTTTGCCGGATTGTTCGGAATCATTTTGGCAAGGCGATCCACCTGCCCGTAGGGAATCTGGAGAACGCGCCCAACATCGCGCACCGTGTTGCGCGCCTGCAACTTACCGAACGTGATGATCTGCGCCACACGGTCTTTGCCGTATCTCTGCTGCACGTAATTTATCACCTCGTCGCGACGGTCTTGACAAAAGTCCACGTCGAAGTCCGGCATGGAAACGCGCTCGGGGTTCAAGAAACGCTCGAACAGCAAATTGAATTGTAATGGATCAAGGTCGGTGATCTTGAGTGCCCAAGCCACAACCGAACCCGCGCCCGATCCACGGCCCGGCCCGACGGGAATGCCATGGTCCTTGGCCCATTTAATAAAGTCGGAAACGATCAGGAAGTAACCCGGAAAACCCATCTTCTCGATGGTGGACAGTTCGAACTCCAAACGATCTTCATAAGGTTTAGGGTCCGTGCCTTCCTTGGTGTAGTTGGCAATGCGCCACGCCAGACCTTCGCGCGATTGGGCCTTCAGCTCCTCTACTTCGCTCCGCCCGCTTTCGGTTTTGAAGGGTGGCAAGATTGGCTTGACAGTTTTAAGAAGGAAGTGGCACCGTTGTGCAATCACTCTTGTGTTGGAAATTGCTTCGGGCACATCAGCAAACATCTTCTCCATATCCTCGGATGATTTGAAGAAATGGTGTTTGGTAACCTTGCGACGGTCAACTTCATTCACGTACCGCCCTTCGGCAATACAAAGCAGCGCATCATGCGCTTCGTGCATCGTAGGGTCGGCGAAATAGCAATCGTTTGTCGCAACAAGCGGAACATTTTCGCGGTAGGCGAAATCGATCAGCGGTGGCTCTGCATTGTCTTCCGCGGCCAAATTATGCCGTTGCAATTCGATATAGAAACGATCACCGAATAGGTCCTTCAAAAACTTCAATCGTTTTTCATCGACAACACCATGCACCGGCCCACCGGACAAGCAAATGATACCTTCGGCATTTTGAGAGAGGCTGTCATAGGACAGGATAAAATCCTTGCCGCCGGCACCGTTCATGTAACCGTCGCTGACCAGCTTACTAAGGTTGATATAGCCCTGCTCGCTCTGGACCAGCAAAACGATTTGCGTGCCGTCTTCCATGCTGAGTTGCGATCCGATGATGGGCTGCACGCCCTCGTCCATGGCGGCAAGCGCGAACTCGAGCGCACCGAACAGATTGTTGGTGTCGGTGACCGCAACGGCCGGCATATTGTTGTATTTGCATCGCTTGATCAGGTCTTTCGTCCTGATCGCTCCTTCGGCCAATGAATAGGCCGAATGCACGTGCAAATGAATGAATGGCTCCATAACGGTGAAACTACAGGATTTCCGCGGCTTTGATAAAGGGGCGGTTTATAAATACCCACAAATATATTGACATAACTTATATAAAAATTATAGGAAACCTATGAGCCATTATCAGCAGACAATCCACTTCCCCTACCAAAACGCTTATCTAGGCGTTTTTATGAACGATTTCGACCAACCCGGCGATTTTTACTTTCCGCGTTCGGTACGCTTTCACATCAACAAAATGGGACAAAAGAAATATCAAAGGATTCATTTAGGGAAAGACAATCTGATCAAAGGCGATGAGATCGACATCCTTCACCGGCGGTGTACTGGCGCACCAGTTCGCGAATGTCGGAAAAATTATCCTGCGTTTTCAGATGTTCATATTGCTTCTTGCTCATCGATTTTTTGAAATCCCTTCGAACCGTGAGTTCGATGCCATTGTCTAGAAGGCAACATGGAAACCTTGCCGGAAGATGTACAAAAAACAGTGCAGGAACTATTCGATGCTTATTTTCCCGAAAGCTCGCGAGTATTACCTGTTACGCCTTCGCAATTTACAACATCCGGCATAAAATCCTTGAATGGCTTTATCACCGATCTGCAAAACCTTCCGGATTGGTCACTCCTTGCCGAAGATATGCCTGACAATAATTCTTTCTCTGAACTGGATTTGGCCACTATTCCATGGATACGCCGCCGTGATCGGAAATTCATACCGGAGAAGATTGAAATAAATGGCCATGAGTTTGTGACATCAGAAACCAGAACCTATCTTTTTGAAAATTCAATTGCGATCAAATTAAAACGCGTATTTGAACAAGCCATATCGATAGAAGACTACAGGGATTTTAAAATCCGTCGTAACAAGACCCTTGAATATCGTAACCAGAATACATCCCAAGATCTTTTTGCAGAACAAGCACTCGATCTTTTAGATTGCACGAAGGAATATCAATTCTTTCCTCTGTTCCTAATAGATCCATCCTATGGCTTCCAAAGCCCTTATGTCAGAAGCTTTCCTTATTTAACGGCAGGAACAATGGCCATGCTACACGAAGAATTCTTTCACAATTCTTACGATAGTGTTGCCGATCGGGTTTCTAAAACTCTATCTGAACGATTTAAAAAAGAAGCATTCGGGCGTTCTATGCAATATGTCTCTTCGAATTCCACAGAGATCAGCTTAGCCATGAATGAAATTCGTCAATTGCCACCACATAGGCTGGCCATAGAGCTCGGTCAATTCTACAAAATCGCGAATTATTCCCGCCTTAGCGGTGAAGAAATCCATCGCTTGATGACCCACAGCTACGTTTAGTAACTGATAATCCGCCCTGCTTTAAGCTCTAGAATACGGTCCATACGCTCGGCAAGATCCATATTGTGCGTGGCGATCATAGCACCGATCCCTTCACTGCGAACTAGATCGGTCAACATATCGAAAACACCGTTGGATGTTTCCGGATCAAGGTTTCCGGTCGGCTCATCCGCCAGCAATAGCTTTGGCTTGTTGGCAAGTGCGCGGGCAATTGCAACACGCTGCTGCTCTCCACCCGACAATCTTGCCGGTCGATGCGTCAAACGATGATCGAGCTTGAGGCGTGTTAGCAATTCAACAGCACGCTCTTCTGCTTCATCCTTGTCTTTACCTGCAATCATCTGCGGAATGACGACATTTTCAAGCGCACTGAATTCTGGCAGAAGATAGTGAAACTGGTACACAAAGCCGATGAACTGACGACGCAGCGATGTGCGTTTTTCATCATCATTTCCGGCTGTTGCGTCATGTCCTGCTACATAAATTTTACCTGATGTTGGCTTATCAAGCAAACCCGCCATCTGAAGCAGTGTCGACTTACCTGATCCACTCGGTCCGACAAGTGCAACGATTTCACCGCTACGGATTTCAATATTGGCGTCATGTAGAACGGTCAGATTTTCGCCGCCCTGATGATAAACGCGCTGCAGGCTTTCGGTTTTAAGAAGGGCCTCACTCATAACGCAACGCCTCCACAGGGTCGAGCCTCGACGCACGCCATGCCGGATAGATCGTGGCAGCAATGGAAATTACAAGCGCCATGCCGACAACGGTAATTACTTCTTCCCATTCGATAACGGCAGGAAGTTTGGACAAGAAGTAAATCTCGCTGGAGAAAAGCTCGGTATTGGTCAAACCTTGCAAGAACTGGCGAATACTCTCGATATTCATGGCAAAGGCAATGCCCAAAAGCGCGCCGCCGAATGTACCGGCAAAACCGATACTCGCGCCGGTCAGAACGAATATCTTGAGCATCATGGAACGGGACGCCCCCATCGTACGCATGATGGCAATATCCTTACCCTTGTCTTTAACAAGCATAATCATGGACGAAATGATATTGAATGCGGCCACAATGATGATGAGCGTTAAGATCAAAAACATAACATTGCGCTCAACATTTAGGGCATTGATAAACGATTTGTTGGCATCCCGCCAATCATAGACGTCCGCTTGATCCCCAACAGCAAACGCAACATCTTCTTTCACGCGCGTTATGTTGGTCGGGCTGTCGGCCATAATCTCAAGCGTGTTAACTGCGTCCGGCATTTGGAAGAATGCCTGTGCGGCTTCCAAAGGCATAAAGACGAAACCATTATTGTACTCATACATACCGACATCGAAGATGATGGTGACTGTATAACTGGCCGATCTTGGGATGGTCCCGAACGGCGATGCCTTCCCTTTTGGCGAAAGAACGGTGATGTTATCGCCAAGGCGCACATTCATACGGCGGGCCATTTCGGAACCGATCGCGACATTATTTTCTTTGAATGACGCCACATCACCCGCTGTAATACCGCTGGCAAGAATAGGCTTGGTTGCAAAATCTTCGCTGCTGAGGCCGCGCACCATGGCACCGGTGGCTGCGCCGTTGACGGAGACAAGCACTTGCCCCTCGATCATCGGGCGAACGCTATCGACACCGGCTGTGTTTTCGATCTTGTTGACCATAGCACCGTAGTTATAGATCGGGCCGTTCACGGCATAGACATTCAAATGCCCGTTCAGCCCAAGAATACGGCCAACCAATTCTTCACGGAAACCGTTCATCACCGACATGACGATGATCAATGTCGCAACACCCAGCATAATTCCAAGGAAGGAAAAGCCCGCAATAACGTTCACAAACCCTTCGGCCTTGCGCGCCCGCAAGTACCGCCATGCCATCATTCGCTCGAAAGGAGAAAACGCCATCAGTAAGACTTCGCAATCAGGACTTTCGTCCCCTTATCTTCGAACGGCATACAGCGCGTCGAAAGTTTGAATTCATCCTGAACCTTTGCCAATTCCGGATCTTTTAGAACCTCGACAGGTACGCGAACGAAACCGATTTTTCCGGCAGCGAAGAAATCACGGATATCTTTCACAGTGGAACCATCAACCGTATTCTTTTGAGTAAAGGCACGATGCCGTGCAAGAAGAGAGTCATGCATAGCATCTAGAACAGATGTAATTTGATCTTTAAATTCTTCCACAGTGCACGTCTTTTTGGAATCTTTGCCGATATCGCGACGAACGAAGGTTACACTATTCGCTTCCATTTCGCGCTGACCAATCTCGACACGAACAGGGATGCCTTTCTTGACGGCCTCCCACATCTTGTCGGGCGTACGCGTATCACGGTCATCGACCTTTACGGCAATGCCGGATTTTTTAAGGTCGGCAGAAAGATTGTTACAGAACTCGACTAAAGGCCCGCGTGCGGCCTCATCTTTAATAAATGGAATAACGATCACCTGAACCGGCGCGACGCGCGGCGGCATGATCATCCCATCATCATCGCCATGTATCATAATCATCGCGCCAATCATGCGTGTTGTGAAAGCCCATGAAGTGGTGTGAACAAATTGTTCTTTTCCGTCACGACCTTGAAATTTGATACCTATGGATTTTGAAAAATTTTGAGCAAGGTCATGCGTGGTTGCGGCCTGCAAGGCTTTACCATCTTGCATCATTGCTTCAAAAGCAATTGTGTTAATTGCGCCGGGAAAACGTTCTTCAGGCGTTTTTGGGCCCTGATAACCAGAAAGCGCAAGATATTCTTCAAAGAATTTCTTATAAAGCCCCATAACGTGCAATGTATCCGCTTCCGCGTCTTCTGCGGTTTCAAAAGCACAGTGACCTTCGTGCCAAAAGAATTCCGATGTCCGTAAGAATAAGCGCGTGCGCATTTCCCAACGCATAACATTTGCCCATTGATTCAATTTCATGGGCAGATCACGATAAGATTGTATCCAACGCGCCATAGCATCGCCAATGATGGTCTCTGATGTCGGGCGGATAACGTAAGGCTCTTCTAGTTCAGCAGATGGCGCAGGAATTAAACCACCATTCGGGCCTGCTTCCAGACGGTGATGCGTTACCACGGCACATTCTTTGGCAAAGCCTTCTACGTGCTCGGCCTCTTTCGCCAAAAAACTGACAGGGATAAGGAGTGGGAAAGAAGCATTCTGCACATCATAATCTTTAAGCCAGCCATCAAAGATACGCGTCATTTTTTCCCAAAGGGCATAACCATACGGCTTGATGATCATCGATCCACGCACCGGCGAATTTTCTGCCATATCGGCGGCCTTGATCACCGCCTGATACCATTCGGGGAAATCTTCCTCGCGTGTTGGCGTGATAGCCGTTGGCGCTTTGTTCGTTTTCGGGGCGTTCTGGTTCATACCGTATTCCTATTGCTTGGGCGGTGCATACTCTACGGTATCGGGCGGCGTCTGTCCATTGGCTGGGGCACCGGATTCCGGCGGTTTTGGGGCACATAGAGCCTGCATGGGCTGGGTCAGATCCTGCCCGTTGTAAGTCACACGGCCATCCGGCGAAATCTCCAGAAAACCAAGCGTGCCTTCCGTGCTCAATCCGGCAACATTGAGGGTTTGTAGACGCTGCGCGAAATCGATGGTCAGCGGCATAATGATGGTCTGACTTTTAATACCCATCGGGTCAGCGTTCAAATCGGCAGAAACGACGGGACGCCCCTTTACATCAACACCTTCTTTATAGGCAATATCCGCCGAAGGTTTATGCGCCGTTACAAAACGGCACTCCATTGGAATTGCTTCCGCGGCTATGGCATGAGAACCAAACGCAAAAAGTGTAATCATCGCGAATAGATATTTCGTCATTCAAAATCCTCCTGCGTCATTTGTTTGGCTATTTCATAGAAATCAATCACATCGAAATAGATCAATAAGAACACCGCCACCCAGACCGCAGCCGCGACAAAGCCAGTAATGATAAATTTTTGTTTGATCCGTGGATTGGCTGGCGCGCCGGTAGAATTGCCAAGATCAACCTTTTCCGGTGGCTGGTTGCCCCACGGCAAAATCGCGAACAAGACCAACCAGTAAATCATAAGGTAAAGAATGATGCCGGTAAACACATCCATTGATCAAACCCTCACAAGGTGGACGGTGGCTTTTGGTTTCATCTGGAGCTTGTGTTGTATGAAACGGCGGATACCGATACGTATTTCTTCGGATACGAATTTATCATCGTATAATTCATCACGCGTCATATCGGCAAGAATATCTTCGATCTCGCTGATGATATCTTCTTCAAACTGCTGCCCATCTTCGGTTTCTGGATCAACGAGGCCGACAGTCGATATTTGTGGCTCGGCCACAACATTCCCGCGCGCATTCATAACAAGAGTTGCATGAACCGTTCCCGAATATTGTAATTTGCGACGCTGGGCGATGGCTTGGTGATTGGCATTTAAAATGCGCCCCGGTTCCACAGCGAGCAAGCCTGTTTCAACATGATCGACAACTTGCGGCGTTGCCGGATAAAGACGAATGACAGAACCATTGTTTGGCACAATCGCTGTTGGAACTTGCAAATCGAGCGCAAGTTGGGCGTGGGCCTCCAACATCGTGCGCTCACCATGCACTGCGATCACCGCTTGTGGCTTCACCCATTGTAGCATCTGAGTAATTTCCGCCCGCGCCGGATGTCCGGAAACATGGATGATGTGTTTGGTTTCACGCGGAGAAACAATCCGCACACGGCTGGCGGCCAGATTGTTCTTCACCTCGATAATTTCTTTTTCGTTCCCCGGAATAGGACGTGCCGAAAAAACAACCGTGTCGCCTTTGCGGAAAGCAATCTCCGGATGCTCCCCTCGAGCGATACGCGCCAGCTGCGCCCTTGCCTCACCTTGTGATCCGGTGACGATCATCACGACCTTGTCATCAGGAAGATAACCGACATCATCCTCGCTTACGAATTGTGGAACATCTTTTAAATATCCGCATTCACGCGCGGCCGAAGTCATGTTGTGAAGAGATCGCCCGATCAAAGCCACCTGACGCCCGCTATCCTTGGCGGCAAGACAGATTGAACGAAGACGTCCGATATTGGATGCAAAGATTGTGACCGCGATCCGCCCTTCACATTCCTTGAACAATGCCGTCAAACCTCTGGCGACATCGCCTTCCGATCCCGATACGCCGTCCACTTCCGCATTGGTGGAATCGCCGACATAGGCCAGAACGCCTTTCTTGCCAAAGTCTTGAAAGGATTTTCCATCAGTTACATCGCCAATGGTCGGCTCAGGATCTAAATTCCAGTCACCGCTATGAAGGATATTCCCCACCTCCGTTTCAATAAACAACGCGGCTGTTTCAGGCACGGAATGCGTAACGGGCGTAAAGGTTAATTTGAAAGGCTTAAGACTGATCGTCTCATTCGCGCTGACTTCAAAAATTTCTGCATCACGGCAAGCCAGATTCTCGCTGAGCTTCCGGCGCAAAACCGCAGCTGTGAATGGTGATGTATAAATAGGACAACGTAGGCGCGGCCACAAATGCGCAACAGCACCGATATGATCCTCATGTGCGTGCGTAATCACAAGACCAACCAAATCCTTCTTACGTGTCTCAATGAATTGCGGATCAGGCAGAAGAATATCAATCCCCGGAAACTTCTCATCGGCAAAGCCCATGCCGCAATCGATCGCCAGCCATTTGTTTTGATATCCATAGACATTCAAATTGACGCCGAATTGCTCCGCGCCACCTAGGGGAATGAAATATAGCTCTTCTTTTTTGAAATTCATTTTTTAGGCTGCTTTTGCTTTCTTACGTAAGAGGTCATGCGTTGCAATCAACCCCTTCATGGTCAAATCTTCATCATGCAAATCTATGGAATCCGTGCCATCCGCGAACAAGGATGACAACCCGCCTGTCGCGATAACAAATGGCTTTACGCCCATTTCTTTGGATATGCGGGCGATCATCCCCTCAACCGAACTGACGATTCCCCAATACATACCGGATTGCATGGCATGAACCGTATCCTTACCGATAACGGTTTCTGTTTTGCGAATGGATATTTTCGGCAGAGCAGCAGCAGCTTGACGAAGCGCTGCCAATGACAAATTCACACCCGGTGACAACGTGCCGCCGCAATGGTCGCCATTGGCATCAATTACGTCGTATGTCGTCGATGTACCAAAATCCACAACAATCGCCGGATATTTGTAATAGTGTTTGACCGCCATGGCGTGGAGCTTACGGTCCGCGCCCATTTCTTCCGGTTTTTTAATTTTGATTTGAATATCGAGCGCAATATCATCTTCACCGACAACAATCGGCGTGCATTTGAAATGCTTCTCGCACAAACGTTTTATGTTGAAATTGGCGTCAGCCACAACCGAACTGACGATAGTTTCTTTTATATGCTTGAAATCCAGATCGGCTTTCAGGAATAACGGATAGAGCCAAGAGGCGTATTCATCGGCTGTGCGCGCGGCATCCGTCTTGCAACGCCAGCTATGCAAAATTTCTTTTCCGTCATAAAGGGCGAATACAACATTGGTATTGCCCGCTTCGATTGCCAAAAGCATTTTTTTAAACTCCAAAATGGACTTCACCCGCGGTGAAGATACGCTGCTGCCCATCAATCTCGGCCAGCAAGGCACCGCTTTCATCGATCCCTTTGAAAACGCCTTCGTAACTTATCTCCGGCAGGCGGATTTTCATAGCTTTATCGATCCCATGCGCCTGCTTTAACCATTCGGCGCGGATGGGCGCAAAACCCTCTTCCTGCCACGATATATAACGTTTTTGGAGTTTTTCGAGACAGGCATCACGGAAAGTATTAACGGCCAGCCGCTCTTTCTTGATCCGGTCCAGCCCTTCGGCAGCTTCCGGCGGCGCAAAAATATTCACGCCCATACCGATGATCAGGTAATCAATACGTCCATGTTTATCCAGCTTGGTTTCCAGCAAAATACCAGAAACCTTCTTTCCATCGATCAAAATGTCGTTCGGCCATTTCAGTGTTTTGGTGTGGCCGTCTTCGATGGCTTCATCCATGGCTTCGGAAAGCGCAAGCGCGGTGACAAACGACATCTGCGCAGCTTTATCCGCGCGGCAAGACGGTCGCAAGAGAACGGACATATAAAGATTACCCATCGGCGACGACCATTCATTGCCATGGCGACCGCGACCTTTTGTCTGCTGGAGAGATTGAATGACAAGACCTTCCGGCTCGTTTGTGTCGGCCAGATTGCGGACCATGTCCTGTGTGCTCGGCGTCGTGCCGAGCACCTGAACACGCCAGAAGTTATCAGTCATAAAGGAAGACATTGGCCGCATCACGGCTGATATCGACGAGCGATGATGGCGCGAAGATGTACAGAACAACGAAGGCAATGCTGAGACCTATCACAACGCGGCGCGCAAACGGCACCTCGCCTTCGAATTTTTCAACCGGCTCATCGAAGAACATAACCTTGATGATACGGATATAATAATAGGCCGCGACAACTGAACAAAGAACGCCAAACACAGCCAGACCATAAAGCCCCGCCGCCACCGCGACCTTGAACACCATGAACTTACCGAAGAAACCGGCGAGCGGCGGAATACCGCTCATTGAGAACATTAGGATGGCAAGCGCGTAAGCTTGCACCGGCGCGTTGCGTGAAAGCCCAGCCAGATCGGAAATCTTCTCAAGCGCGTGACCATTGCGCCGCATATTCATCACGATGGCGAATGTTCCCGCCGTCATGATCATGTAGATCGCAAGATAAACCAGAACGGCAGCAATTGACTCCGTAGAAGTCCCCGCGAGCCCTACGAGCGCAAAGCCCATATTGCCGATGGAAGAATAAGCCAAAAGGCGTTTGATATTATCCTGCATTAAACCGGCAAAAGAACCGACCGCCATAGAAAGTGCGGCAAGCATCCAAATAATTTGCTGCCACTGCAAAACGGCCGTTGGGAAAACTTCGTACAAAAGGCGGATCAACAACGCCATAGCCGCGATTTTAGGAACCATGGCAAAGAACGCCGTAATCGATGTCGGCGCACCTTCGTAAACATCCGGTGTCCACATATGAAACGGCGCGGCAGAAATTTTGAATGCGATCGCGGCCAAAATGAACACCATGCCGATCAACGCGCCAAGATTATTTTCCTGCGCCAAGGCATCGCCCACGATTTCGAAATTGGTCGATCCGGTATAACCGTAAATGAGCGAGGCCCCGAACAGCAACATCCCCGATGAAATAGCACCAAGCACGAAATATTTTAGGCCCGCTTCGGAAGATTTTACATCGTCGCGGCGAATGGAGGCCAGCACATAGAGCGCGAGAGATTGCAGCTCCAGACCCATATACAAAGAGAGCAAATCATGCGCGGATACCATGATCATCATGCCAAGACCGGCAAAGAGCATCAGAAGCGGGCTTTCGAACCGCGCGAATTTTTCGTCCTGCTGATTGCGTATGGATAGAACGATCGAAAAAATCAGACCCACGATGATCAACAATTTGGTGATACCGGCGAATTGATCCATGCGGAACATACCGTTTAGAACATCTATCTTCTCCCAGCCGATTTGCAGAAGCAAACAACCCGAAACAGCCACGGCAAGTGCGCAAAGCCCACCGATCATGCCGGCGGCTTTATCACCATGGAACACACCAAGGATCAAAAGGAACAATCCCGCAACCGCCAAAAACAACTCGGGGATCATGGGTGTCAGAAGCGCAAAGGAAAAATCAATCATGGGGCCTCAGCCTTCTTTACTTCAACGGCAGCAACACTTTGCGGCACGTCCTGTGATTGCTGATAATGGGTTAGCAATTTTGCCACGGCAGGTGAAACATCCTTCATCACCAAGCCCGGCGCAACACCGAACAGGATCACCATCAAAACAAGCGGCAAGAGATATCCGAATTCCGTGCGGGTCAAATCCGGCATGGCAGCTGCATCGGCATTTTTTTGTTCACCGAAAATAACCTTGCGGTAAAGAACCAGCATATAGGCCGCGACCTTGAACACCATGAACTTACCGAAGAAACCGGCGAGCGGCGGAATACCGCTCATTGAGAACATTAGGATGGCAAGCGCGTAAGCTTGCACCGGCGCGTTGCGTGAAAGCCCAGCCAGATCGGAAATCTTCTCAAGCGCGTGACCATTGCGCCGCATATTCATCACGATGGCGAATGTTCCCGCCGTCATGATCATGTAGATCGCAAGATAAACCAGAACGGCAGCAATTGACTCCGTAGAAGTCCCCGCGAGCCCTACGAGCGCAAAGCCCATATTGCCGATGGAAGAATAAGCCAAAAGGCGTTTGATATTATCCTGCATTAAACCGGCAAAAGAACCGACCGCCATAGAAAGTGCGGCAAGCATCCAAATAATTTGCTGCCACTGCAAAACGGCCGTTGGGAAAACTTCGTACAAAAGGCGGATCAACAACGCCATAGCCGCGATTTTAGGAACCATGGCAAAGAACGCCGTAATCGATGTCGGCGCACCTTCGTAAACATCCGGTGTCCACATATGAAACGGCGCGGCAGAAATTTTGAATGCGATCGCGGCCAAAATGAACACCATGCCGATCAACGCGCCAAGATTATTTTCCTGCGCCAAGGCATCGCCCACGATTTCGAAATTGGTCGATCCGGTATAACCGTAAATGAGCGAGGCCCCGAACAGCAACATCCCCGATGAAATAGCACCAAGCACGAAATATTTTAGGCCCGCTTCGGAAGATTTTACATCGTCGCGGCGAATGGAGGCCAGCACATAGAGCGCGAGAGATTGCAGCTCCAGACCCATATACAAAGAGAGCAAATCATGCGCGGATACCATGATCATCATGCCAAGACCGGCAAAGAGCATCAGAAGCGGGCTTTCGAACCGCGCGAATTTTTCGTCCTGCTGATTGCGTATGGATAGAACGATCGAAAAAATCAGACCCACGATGATCAACAATTTGGTGATACCGGCGAATTGATCCATGCGGAACATACCGTTTAGAACATCTATCTTCTCCCAGCCGATTTGCAGAAGCAAACAACCCGAAACAGCCACGGCAAGTGCGCAAAGCCCACCGATCATGCCGGCGGCTTTATCACCATGGAACACACCAAGGATCAAAAGGAACAATCCCGCAACCGCCAAAAACAACTCGGGGATCATGGGTGTCAGAAGCGCAAAGGAAAAATCAATCATGGGGCCTCAGCCTTCTTTACTTCAACGGCAGCAACACTTTGCGGCACGTCCTGTGATTGCTGATAATGGGTTAGCAATTTTGCCACGGCAGGTGAAACATCCTTCATCACCAAGCCCGGCGCAACACCGAACAGGATCACCATCAAAACAAGCGGCAAGAGATATCCGAATTCCGTGCGGGTCAAATCCGGCATGGCAGCTGCATCGGCATTTTTTTGTTCACCGAAAATAACCTTGCGGTAAAGAACCAGCATATAGGCCGCACCAAACACCACACCGGTGGTCGCAAACGCCGCGACAATCGTATCGACTTGGAACGATCCCATCAGGGTAAGGAATTCGCCCACAAAACCCGATGTCCCCGGCAAACCAACGGAGCCCAACATCAGAACCATAAAGACGGTCGCGTATTTCGGCATATTTTTAACAAGGCCGCCGTAGCGTGAAATTTCACGTGTGTGCAAACGATCATAAACGACACCGACACAAAGGAAGAGTGCCGCGGAGATGATACCGTGAGAAAGCATCTGGAACATCGCACCATCGACGCCCTGCTGCGTGCCAGTAAAAATACCAAGGGTCACAAATCCCATATGCGATACGGAAGAATAAGCGATCAGCTTTTTCATGTCTTCTTGGACAAGCGCAACAAGTGCGGTGTAGACGATGGCGACGATGGAAAGCCAGAACACCATATCGGAAAAATAAGCCGAAGCATCGGGCAGGATCGGTAGCGAGAAGCGTAAAAACCCGTAACCACCCATCTTCAACAAAACGCCCGCGAGGATAACGGAGCCAGCCGTTGGCGCCTCAACGTGTGCATCGGGAAGCCACGTATGAACAGGCCACATCGGCATTTTGACGGCGAAGGACGCGAAAAACGCGAGCCATAACCACATCTGCACATTCAAAGCCAGATTATTGTTCATCATCGCCGGAATGTCGGTTGTACCCAACATGAAATAGAGCGCAAGCAGTGCAACCAGCATTAGTACGGAACCGAGCAACGTATAAAGGAAGAATTTGAACGAGGCATAAATCCGGTTCTTACCACCCCAAACGCCGATGATCAGGAACATTGGGATCAGAACGCCCTCAAAGAACACATAGAACAGAATAGAATCCAGCGCGGTAAACGTGCCGATCATGAAAGTTTCCAGCACGAGGAACGCGATCATGAATTCCTTCACGCGCTTTTCAATCGCGTGCCAGCAGGAAATGATGCAGATCGGCGTCAGGAATGTGGAAAGCAAAACGAAATAAACGGAAATTCCGTCTACACCTAGATGGTAATTCAGGCCCAATGCCGGAAACCAGACTTCTTTTTCAACAAATTGAAAATCCGCACTTCCCGTCTGATAATTCATCATCATCAACACAGACAACGCGAATACAACCAAGGAAGTCGCAAGAGCAACCCAGCGTGCAGAATTGTCGCAAAGCTTTGGCACCGCCGCGATGATCAACGCGCCAAGCAGTGGGAGAAATATCTGATAGGAGAGAATATGTTCCAACATCTTACAAAACCCCCGGCCCTGTCATCTGGTAGATAAGCCAGCTAACGAAAGCGATAACACCGATAATCATGACAAAGGCATAATGGAACACGTAGCCCGTCTGGAATTTCTTAAGCACACCGGCCACATCAAGCGAACGTGCCGCTATGCCATCCGGCCCCACTCCATCGACGATACTCTTATCGGCCTTCCAGAACACTTTGCCCGCGCAAATCGCATTCTTAACAAAAATAGCATTGTAGATTTCATCAAAGAACCATTTGCGGAAGAACAATGTATGGATGGCTTTGAATGTGGAAACGACCTTGCCCGGCAGATCTGTGCGAAGGGAATAAAATACCCAAGAGAAAAATAGCCCAAGCACGCCCATAACGGTTGGCAGCAGCTTCACCCAAAGCTCGACATGGTGAGCCGCTTCGACGGTATCGTTGGCGGGTAAAACCTTGATTGAATCGCCCCAGAATATGAAACGATTTAATTCGTTGCCATGATCGACTTCCTCGACAACAGGAGCCTCTACCGTGTGTTCGATTTCAACCTCATCATGCGATTCAGCAACGACTTTATGTTCAGACGCGCCACCCACAAAACCATTGTAACCAAGCGCACCGGCAAACAATGCGCCAACGGCCAAAATCATCAATGGCGTCAACATCACCGGTGGCGATTCATGCGCATGATCGAACGTATGATGATCCATGCGCGGCTTTCCATGGAACGTCATGAACAACAAACGTCCCGAATAAAACGCGGTCATAAATGCGGCAGCAATACCCATCCAGTATGCAAAACCACCGAACCATGTATGATCGGCAAACGCGGCCTCTAGCATGATGTCTTTGGAGTAATAACCCGCGAAGAACGGAATACCGGCGAGAGCGAGCGAGCCAATCCACATCAACGTATAAGTCGCAGGAATTTTTTTCCAGACACCGCCCATGTTGCGCATATCTTGCTCATCATGCAGCGCGTGGATCACAGAACCCGCACCTAAGAATAACAATGCTTTAAAGAAAGCGTGCGTCATAAGGTGGAAGATAGCGGCGCCATAGGCAGAAACGCCGAGGGCGAAGAACATATAGCCAAGCTGAGACATCGTGGAATAAGCGATCACGCGCTTGATGTCGAATTGCGTAAGGCCAATCGTAGCCGCAACAAAAGCCGTCAACGCACCAAAGATACAAACAACCATCAAGGCATCCGGCGCATATTCAAACACCGGCGACATACGGGCCACCAAAAACACACCGGCAGTAACCATTGTTGCTGCATGGATCAAAGCCGACACCGGCGTTGGCCCTTCCATAGCGTCCGGCAGCCATGTGTGAAGACCAAGCTGCGCCGATTTACCCATCGCGCCGATAAACAACAGCAAACAAGTCGTCGTCAAAGCCGGAACATCAAAGCCGAGGAAATTGAAACGCGCATTGGCGAGAGATTCTGCTTGGGCAAACATCCCGTCGAACTGAACCGTTCCGAACAACATAAAGCAGGCAAAGATACCAAGGGCCAAACCGAAATCGCCCACGCGGTTAACAAGGAACGCCTTGATAGCGGCCGCATTGGCGGAATCTTTGAAATTCCAAAAACCGATCAAAAGGTAAGACGCGACACCCACCCCTTCCCAACCAAAGAAAAGCTGGATGAGGTTATCCGCCGTCACCAGCATCAACATCGCAAAGGTAAACAGCGACAGGTAAGACATGAACCGCGCTTTGGAATCATCGTGGCTCATATAACCAACGGAATAAACATGAACGCAGCTTGAAACGATTGTCACAACGCACATCATCACGACAGCCAATTGGTCCATGCGGAGCGCCCAATCGACTTTCAGATCACCAGATGTGATCCAGTTCATGACGGTGACTGTGCGCGGATCGGAACCTAAAACCACATCGACGAACAATGCGCAGGAACAGAATGCCGCCGTAATAACGCCGGCGCAGGTAATCAATTGTACAGCGCGATCGCCCAATTGCTTGCCGAATAGAAAGGCAACGATAAAAGCCACGATCGGCGGGAAAATAGCGAGATATTCAACCACAGCTCTAGCCTCTCATGCTCGAAATATCTTCAACGGCAATCGATCCCTTGTTCCGGAAGAATATTACCAGAATGGCAAGACCGATGGCCGCCTCTGCCGCCGCAACGGTCAGAATGAACATTGTAAAAATTTGCCCCTTCAAATCACCCATGAAGGATGAGAACGAAACAAAGTTGATATTTACCGCGAGAAGCATCAATTCGATACACATCAAAATGATGATCACGTTTTTGCGGTTCAAGAAAATGCCGAAGATCCCCATGGTGAAGAGAATTCCGGCAAGCGTCAGGTAATGTTCAAGACCAATCGTGCCCATATCAGACGCCCTCTCCCGATGTAACCTTCACGATTTCCATCGCATCTTCACGTTTACGGTTGTTTTGGTCGTAAATACGTTGCTTGCGGACGCCCGCACGTTGACGGTGAGTCAATACAATCGCGCCGATCATGGCGACCAGAAGAACAAGACCGGCAATCTGGAACGCAAACACGTAATCGGTGTAGAGCAGCTTCCCTATGGCTTCGGTGTTGGTTTCATCCGTTACAGGATTGGCAAGATTTTGCGTCAGGTCAGGCGTGAATTGCCAATTGGCATAGACCATACCAAGTTCAACCAGCAGGACAGCACCAATCATAAGGCCGAGCGGAACATACTGCATTGCCCCTTTGCGAAGTTCCGCAAATCCCATATCGAGCATCATTACGACGAACAAGAAAAGCACGGCAACCGCGCCGACATAAACGATCACGAGGATCATGGCGACGAATTCCGCTCCCAAAAGCACGAAAAGTCCGCCGGCATTAAAGAACGCCAGAATTAGGAAAAGCACCGAATGAACGGGGTTCTTCGCCGTGATCACCATGGTGGCGGAGAGCAGCGTTATGGCGGCGAAAAGGTAAAAGGCGAAAGGCTGTAACATATTTGATTTTATTGCCTGATTTAACAACAGCCTTTTCTAATCTCAATACAGCCCCCGCGCAAGGCGGGAATGGAAAAAATCCCATAAAATTATGGGGGTTACGGGTGAACAGCCTCATCCTGTGACCGCTTTGCCATGCACCTTTGAAAGATGGATCGAGAGGGCTTGATTTTTGCGTCGGATATGAAAAGAATGACGGACTAGTGATTTGTTTTTGATCACTTTTTCTATAAGCAATAATTCAAGGGGTCCTTAAACGTGAAAAATTTGGTTTTATTGGCGGCTTTCTGCGGCCTCATGGCATTCACCGCACCGGCAAACGCACAAGAAGAAGTCGGCCAGTCCTATCTCAGCTTCGGTGCTGGTATCTGGGACATCACACAAGATGACGACATGGCAACGGATTTCCGCGTCGAATACCGCGATGGTGATCCATTGTTTTGGAAAATAAAGCCATGGGGCGGCGTTGAAGTAACGACAGACGGCTCTGTTTGGGGCGGCGTTGGTATTCTTGCCGACTTCAAACCGGCCGATAATATCTACATAACACCGAACTTCGGTGTGGGCCTCTATTCCCAAGGCGGCAGCGATAAAGACCTAGACTACCCGATCGAGTTTCGCTCCCAAATTGAGGCAGGCTATGAATTCGACAACAGCCACCGCCTAGGCGTTGCCTTTGGTCACATTTCGAACGCCGACCTTGGCGATGACAATCCGGGCACGGAAATCCTGAACGTTTACTACCACGTTCCAGTTGGTAGCCTTTTTTAAGAAGAACAATCAGAGAGACAATGAAATCCCCGCCCCAAGCGGGGATTTTTTTGGGTGCAGCGCAACGTTACCGACTCACCCGAATCGCTTACCCTTCATAGTAAGTGTTACGTAATTAACTTATTAAGGAGAGAGACTATGCCCGCTATAGTAGGAAAAATCGCATATATCCTGATCATCATCGGCGCCATCAACTGGGGACTCGTTGGTCTCTTAAATCTCGACCTCGTCGCCACAATCTTCGGCAGCATCCCGCTGCTGGCAAAAATCATCTACATTCTGGTCGGCGTTTCGGGTGTCTATGCCCTGTTCTGCCTGATCACCAAAAAAAGCTGCTGTAGCTGATAACAATTCTACTCATAAAAATCCCCGCGACTTGCGGGGATTTTTTTATGGTATCAATTCTGTCTTGCCGGGCGAATGCCTCAAAGGCCTACCGATGCTTTTTAGCTCGTAAATATGTTCACCATTCTCATTTACTGGAACGCCCTCAGACAACATCAAACTCATGTCGTAAAACGCACCTGATTTTGCGTGAGGATTTTGCGTGATCAAATACCATTCATAGGAGAGGTCCAACCTTAACTCACCATCACGCTTATTGATCATAGTCCCGTCTGGCTTGAACAATTCTACATCACCAAGAACAATGGCTGGAGAACCTGTTGCGGTTCGTTGGTAACGCAATAACCGGCCTCTTAGCGAGATATCTTTTTCATTCGATGGAAGGGCAAATTGCATCAAACTCTCCTTGGTTCCTTTTGACATAGCATAGGCACTTTAGAAAATAGAAGAAATATCTTCATCAGAGAGCATTCTATAGCTTCCTTCCTTTAAATCCCTTAAATCTAGGCCCCCTAGTCGGAACCTATGGAGCATTTCCACATGATTCCCAAGGGCGGCGAACATCCGGCGGATCTGGTGATAACGCCCTTCCTGCAAGATCATCGTGCCGCTCTTTTCGCCGTCAGGATTCCAGATCGCGGGCTTGAGCGGCTTATCATCGCTCTTTAAAAGAAACTCACCAGACGCGAATTGCGCGGCCTCATCACCTTTTAAAGTATCGCGAAGCGTAACCCGATATTCCTTTTCGACCTTCGCCTTGGGCGAAATAATCCGGTGAAGCAATTGCCCATCATCCGTCATCAAGACAAGGCCCGTTGAATCCTTATCGAGCCTTCCCGCCGTTGATAATAACGGATCGCGTTTTTTCCATCGCGACGGCAATATATCGTAAATCAGCAAACCCTGCTCATCGCTGGAACAGGTATAACCGCGTGGTTTATGAAGAAGAACGGTCATGGGCGAAACAGGATCAAGCAATTCTCCATCTAGTTTTGCGCCATTTAACAAAGCCGGATCAACTTGAAGCGATGGATCGGTCAGCGTTTCGCCGCTGCCCAATTGAAACAATCCCAATTTAATGATTTTTCCAACATCCTTGCGCGATCCGTAGCCAAGATTGGCTAGCAGACGCTCCAGTCGGATTT
>CAYYPX010000015.1:3615-20175 GCA_964473655.1 uncultured Micavibrio sp. | reverse complement strand
GATACGCGGATCGCATCGGCGTTGCCGTCATCGGATTTGATGTTCATCGATTGCGAAAGGGCCAATGCGGCTTTTACGCTTTCAGCCAAGAGCGAAGCCATCGTGGCGGCATCCTTCTGACCCGTTGCATCGTTCGATGGATGGGCGGAGAGTGCTTTGGTCAGCGGTGCGCCGACCTTGTCCAGAAGTTGCAGGAGGAATTGTGTGTGTGCGTCCATGGCCATGAGAAAGTATGAATTACCGTTAGAAAACTCTACCCCGAATTGTTAAAGGGGAGTTTAACGCGCCTCCCCTTTAAACCCAAGTATTAAAATGGAAAATGCCGGTTTTTTAAGGCGTTTTGGCGGCCGGTAGATCCGCGATCAGGGCTTGCGTATCCTTGGCGCGGCCGCGGACGATCTTGATCTCGCCATTGGATGCTCGGTAAACGGTCAGCGGCGTGACGTTGAATTTCCATGTCTGCATCAGGGCCATGTTCTTCATGATGGCTTGCGTCGATACGTCGCCCTTGGCGGGAAGCGCATCCTTGTCACCATCCAGATGTTTGTAGAAACGGCTTTCGGCGTCGGGAGAAGCCAGAAGGAAGGCTGCTTGTGCCAATGATCCTTCTTGGAATCCGACTGGGATGATACGAACCTGTACCAATCCTTTTTCGATATAGGATTTGCGAAGATCATCTAGGAACTGGTGACAGTGCGGACATTGTGGATCAACGAAGCTGTAGATCACAGGCGCTTTGTCCGAACCCAGTCTGATCCAGTTGCTGCCTTCGATATCGACGAACAAACGCTCGCCCGGTGATTTCGTGTTGATCGCGCTGGAAACGCTTTCCGGTGTTTCCGCTTTTGCGGTAGGCGGCGCGCCTTCAGCCAGAAGATCGAGCACATCGCCACCCTGCTTTTGCAGATCGCGCACCTGATCAACCGTGATGGCACGGCCCTCATTGTCGAACATCAAACCGGTGACGAACGCTTTCTTGTCTTGTGTGACATAGTAGTATTGCTCTTGGCCCTGATAGATCGCGATCCATCCGTCCATACCATGTTCGGAGCCTAGATAACGAAGCTGCGCGCCGCGCTCTTCCAATGCCTGCAACGCTTCTGGGATATCGGGGATCGCCTTATTTTTATTTTGCGCGAAGCTTGGCGCGGCAAAGGCGAAAACGAGCAAAAGAGAGAGCAGGGAAAAAAGACGCATCGGGCGTAAATCCTTTAAAGAGATTGTTCGGCAACAAATCTATCGTACGGCAAGAAGGGTGCCTAGATCAAAATTGACTAAAGAAACAGCGTGAGCACGCCCGTATAGCCATAAATCCGGTTGTTGGAGATTTCTCCGCCCGCATAGAATCCCGTGATCGGAATATCGCCTAAAACCTCACGCAGCAAAGCCATTTCTCCCCTTGCCTTGCCGTCATTGGCAAAGGAAACATTCGCCCGCGCGACGCAAGACACATAAAGCGCCGCTTTGGGTACGAAATTGCCATGCTCGTGCACAATGCGTTTTTGTAATGCCACCAGCGTTGCCGATAAATCGGATCTTACCGTTTCATCATCGCGATGGACGAACATGATCTTCTGCCCGTCTTCCAATATTTCACTGACCGCCATCATGCCAGTCTCGGGATCGATCGCCAGAATATTGCGCACCATGAAATCTTTCTGGTCCGATCCCGCCACCGGAAAGGCTACGTGGGCCTCGCCATCCAACATCAGGGAAAGATCGGATGGAATTTTCTGCTCGCCTTTTAAAATCATGTCCTTGGGTTTATATCCCAAACGCTTTTCGGCCATCGCCTTCATCTCTTCGCTGAATACTTCGAACGGCGATCTTCCATCAAGATAAGCGATCACGTGCGCGTCCGATCTGGAAAGCTCATGCGATGGACCCAACGGAATGCAGCCTTGCGAGAGTGTCGTCGCCACAGCAACTTCTTGCGAGAAGACAAAGCCGCCGATCGCATCCTTCATCACACTTGTTGAAATGATGGCGGGGTCAAAGCGCGACGATGATAATCCGCCCACCATAAAACCACCCACCATCGATTCAATTTCTTCGATTGCGTGCGCGGGATGTGCGCTTGGGTCGGCGTGCACGACCACCAGCATCGGATCATGTTTGTTGAGCCAAGGCTCCAGCTCTTTGTGCAATTGTTTGAAACCGGATGATGTTGCATGAAAGGCGCGCACCTGATCGCTCGGCACTTCGCCGATCATCACGCTGATCGAAGGTTGATCGACATATTCCACGCCGCTTGCACACACACCTATGGCGGCGCAGCCGGTCCAGTGTTCGATACCGGTCACCGATCGGAAAAGCGTGAGAATGCTGGTCGCATCGACAGCCAGCGCATCGGTGAAGTAGAGAAAGCCGATATTGGGTTTGAAGCCTTCGGTTTGAACGGATTGCAATTCCTCTAAAACCTTGCGGCTGATATCGCGCCAGTTTTCACCGGCGGCGGCGGCACTTACGAAATGGGTTGATGTCATAGCACTCATGCCTATTAGTATAGGCTTTAATCCTTTTCCTTCAATGGACTATTGCGTACCTCTTTTTTCTGCTAGGATCGCCCCATATTTATTTTCAAGGGAACATTAAGGAGCACTCATGGAATTCTGGATTTTCTTGGCCGTCGTTGCCGTTATCGTTCTTTTCGTCATCGGTCTTTACAACCGTCTTGTCGCACTTCGCCAGAACCGTGAGAATGCATTCTCCGATATCGATGTACAGCTCAAGCTCCGCTACGATCTGGTGCCCTCATTGGTTGAAACGGTAAAAGGTTACGCGAGCCACGAACAATCCGCATTCGAAAACGTGACCAAAGCCCGTGCCAGCGTTACCCGCTCCTCCAGCACCGATCAGCGGATCGCAGCCGAGGCACAACTGGGTGGCGCCTTGATGGGCTTGTTTGCCGTGGCCGAAAACTATCCGCAGCTCAAAGCCGATACGAATTTCCAGCAATTGATGGCGGAGCTTTCCGATATCGAAAACAAGATTGCCGCGGCGCGTCGTTACTTTAACAATGCAACGTCTGAGTTCAACACATCGGTGCAGCAATTCCCCGCCAACATCATCGCCGGCATGTTTGGTTTCAAAACCGAAACATTCTACGAAGATCAAAACACCGATCGCGCGACGCTGGAAAAAGCGCCGAACGTGAAGTTCTAGTTTTATGGGCGCGCCCATCACCGGACTTCAAACCGAAATCTGGAACAACAACATTCGTTCCATCGTGCTGCTCGCGCTCTACCCCTTCATCTTGGCGGGCGTGGTTTATGCGGCCTTTTTCGCGTGGAGTATGTTCGGGCAATCCGATCATGTCATGTCTTTTGCTGATGCAAGATTCTCTGCCGAGCTTATGCTCTGGCAATATTGGCCGATCATAGGAACCGTTGTTGCGATCTGGTTTATGATTTCATACTTCTTTCAAGGGCGCATGATCCGCGCGCTCTCGCACTCGCATCCGCTGACGCGCAAAGAAGAGCCGGAGCTTTACAACCTCGTTGAAAATATGTGCATCAGTACCGGCACCACCATGCCGCGTGTGGAGATCATTGAAACCCACGCCCGCAATGCTTTCGCCAGCGGCATCAATGAAAAAACTTACTGTATCACCGTTACGCGCGGGCTCATGCAATCACTTACCAAAGATGAATTGGAAGGCGTCCTCGCCCACGAACTCACACACATTCTCAATCGCGACGTTCGCTTGCTGATGGTGTGCGTTATCTTCACCGGCATGCTTGGTGTTGCAGCGCAATTGCTCTGGAGTTTTACGCGGCACTCACTGCGTTTTTCGGGTGGAAGCGGCAACAATAAAAACAAAGGCGGCATGATGATGATCTTGCTCGCATTGCTGGTAATTTTGTGGATCGGTTATCTGGCGACTTTGCTCACGCGTTTTGCCATCTCGCGAAAGCGCGAATATATGGCAGATGCGGGCGCGGTGCAGATCACGAAAAATCCCGATGCGATGATGCGGGCGCTGCTCCGCATTTCTGGGGCCGCCGATATCCCGCAAGCGCCAGATGATATTCGCGCGCTTTGTTTTGAAAACCGCCGTGCGTTTTTGGGATTGTTCGCCACGCACCCGCCGATCGCAAGCCGCATCCAGACCATCTCCGATTATTCGGGCGCACCCATTCCGGATGTGAAACCGAAAATCGCAGCGGGTCCCGACCAATCGTTTGGGAGTATGGAGCCGCGCGAAAACTGGACGACGCGGGAGAGGTTCAAGGACCGCCGCACACAAAATCCTTGGCAATGAAGATTTATGTAAATTTATCCACAGATTTTTACTAAATTTTTCAAAGGCGTGTTTTGACCGGTTTGCCTTTGAATTGCCTCATAATCATTTTATATTATCAGCGTACGGTAAGTTTACCGTTTTTAACCTCTAGGGAGACTATAAATGCAACCTGACAATTCTAGCTATCAACCCTCCGTCACGCGCTCCGGCGCGACGAGCTTCGACGCAGGACTGAGAGCCCATATG
Organism: uncultured Micavibrio sp.; assembly: GCA_964473655.1. Classification (GTDB taxonomy): domain Bacteria; phylum Pseudomonadota; class Alphaproteobacteria; order Micavibrionales; family Micavibrionaceae; genus Micavibrio_A. The sequence goes on along the minus strand of CAYYPX010000015.1, from coordinate 15,683 downwards.
CAGAGCGTCTATAACCGCATGACCGCGGGCGTTCTGATCACCGCCCTTACCGCATGGCTCGTTTCAAACAGCCCTGCGCTGATGAGTTTTTTCCTCGGCGGCCCGCAAATGTATGTCGTCATGCTGGCTCCGCTCGCGATCCTGTGGTTCGGCTTTCGTCCAGAACGCATGACACCATCGCAACTTATGATGTCGTTCGGATTGCTGTCGGTCGTTTACGGCCTTAGCTTCTCCGTTATCTTCGTAGCGTTTACACAGACAAGCATCGCACAAGCCTTCTTCATGGCGACGGCGTTGTTCGCGGGTCTTAGCATCTTCGGTTACGTGACAAAGAAAAATCTCGATGCGCTCGGCACATTCGCCATCATGGGCGTGTGGGGCGTGTTTGTTCTTTCGATCGGTACGATGATCGCAGGCGCATTCGGCGCACAAATAGGTGGTATGCAAACTTTGATCTCCGGTCTTGGCCTTCTGGCCTTTTCCGGCGTTACCGCTTGGCAGACGCAAAGCACAAAAGAAATGTATCACCCATCCTATGGCGATGATGCGAATTCCCGCATGGCTTGGTCGGCTGCATTGAACCTGTACATCAGCTTCATCGCGATGTTCCAGTACATCTTGCAGCTGCTCAACAGCCGTAACTAGTCACAACCTATAAGCGATTTTTCTAATCTTCATGAAGCCCTGCCGTTATCAAAAGCGGCAGGGCTTTTAACCTTTTGGATATACATTTGTATTAAATTTGAAATATCGGGTGCAACACACAAAATAAAATCATAAGTTGTACTTAAGATGAACGGGGAAAAACGACGCTGCACATGAACAACCGGCAAATTCTTCTGGTAGACGATACCAAGGCTCTCGCGGAAATGTATGCGCTGGCTCTTGGCGCAGAAGGATATCAGGTTACGACCGTACACACAGGCGCCACGCTTTTCGAAACCATCCAGAATGCTTCCTTCGCGCCCGATCTTTTGATCCTCGATGTGAAACTTCCCGATATTGATGGGTTAGATCTTCTCGCAAAATTGAAATCGATGGGGTTCGATGCGCCGGTTATCGTTATCACGGGTCATGGTTCCATTCATATGGCGGTCGATGCGATGCGCATTGGGGCTGCCGATTTTCTAGTCAAACCATTTCCCATCGAAAAACTGACGGATAGCGTTTCACGTGCTTTGGAATCGGTCGGGCTTTCAACCAAAGCTAATTTGAGCGACGCGGAATCACATCTCGATGATCTTGCCATTACCACAACATCACAAAAACCAACGCAGCAGCGATCCGGCTTTGGTGGGTTTATCGGTATCTCACCGCCCATGCAGGTTGTGTACGACATCATCGAAAACGCGGCAAAATCATCCGCCACCGTTTTCATCACGGGTGAGAGCGGCACGGGAAAAGAGATTTGCGCCGAAGCCATCCACGCCCATTCGCGCCGTGCGGGAAAACCTTTCATCGCCATCAATTGTGCCGCAATCCCGCGTGAGCTTTTGGAATCGGAATTGTTCGGCCACACGAAGGGAGCCTTTACGGGTGCGCATTCGGAGCGCGAAGGCGCGGTAGCACAGGCAAATGGCGGCACGTTGTTCCTCGATGAGATCGCGGAAATGGCGCCCGATATGCAAACGAAATTGCTGCGCTTCTTGCAAAATCTTACCTACCGCAAAATCGGTGGCTCAAGGCTCGAGACCGCAAATGTGCGCATCATCTGCGCTACGAACAAAGACCCGCTGGATGAAATCAAAAACGGATATTTGCGCCAAGATTTATATTACCGCCTGCACGTCATTCCGATCCATATGCCGCCGCTGCGTCAACGTCCCACCGACATCATTGATCTTGCCGATTATTTCTTGCGGCTTTATTCGCGCGAAGAAAACAAATCCTTCCGCAGCTTCTCACCGGATGCCGAACATATCCTCACCTCTTGCACATGGCCGGGCAATGTTCGCCAGCTTCAAAATATCGTGCGCGGTATTGCTGTTCTTCATGATGGAAAAACGGTGGCGGCGTCTATGATACCGACGGCACTTCAGGCCGAGCGCAATCTGGAACTTCTTACACGGCCACCATCGCCGATGATGTTCAGTGCTGATTTATCGCCATCCGAAATCGGACCTTTGTGGAAGATCGAACGGGATGCTATCGAAACCGCCATCGCAAAGTGTGAGGGAAATATTCCACGCGCTGCCGCCATGCTTGAAATTTCGCCCTCCACCATCTACCGCAAGAAAATGCTCTGGGACAAACATCCCCATGGAGGGGCGCAAACGCTGGGTTCTGGCTATTTTCACGGGCCTTGACCAAATTAAAGCTTCCGCCTAGGCTCCCCTCATTCAACATAAATGAGGTTAGGAGATCTTCATGCTCAAGGAATTCAAGGATTTTATCGCCCGCGGCAACGTGTTCGACATGGCCGTCGGTATCGTTATGGGCGCGGCCTTTACTGCCATCGTCAATTCGGCCGTGGCTGATCTGGTCATGCCGATTGTCGGCGTGCTAACCAGCGGCGTTGATTTCGCCGATAAGTTCGTCGCCCTAAACGGCGAAAGCTATGCCACGATCGAAGCCGCGAAAACAGCCGGCGCGCCGATCATCACTTACGGTATCTTCGTGAACGCCGTGATCAACTTCCTGATCGTATCGTTCGTGATCTTCATGCTGATCAAACAGGTCAACCGCTTGAAGAAGAAAGAGGCCGCCGCCCCCGCCGAACCACCGGCAGATGTGCGCCTTCTGACCGAAATCCGCGATCTTTTGAAGAAATAAGCGGCCAAAACCGCCTTAAAATCACAAAACGGCCCCCATTTCCGCGGGGCCGTTTTTTTAACTTGATAAACGGGGGGGACTTCCCTATTTTCGCGCCTACCAGACTTCTTTTCTCATTCGTGGGGGGTATAGCTCAGCTGGGAGAGCGCTTGCATGGCATGCAAGAGGTCGGCGGTTCGATCCCGCTTACCTCCACCAATTTTTCCTTTTATTTGTTTTCGCGTTGGGTCATCAGTCTTTCATAAGACTGCAATACATTTTCTACTGCCGTCATGCATTGTTCCAATCCCGCTAAAATTTTTATACCTGCAAAAGGGCCATCGCTCGGGAATATAAAATCAACGTCTGGATCGCTTACAATTGTTGGGTTGTGTGTGCCGTCATCATCCCACATTCTAATAATTGGACCAAAAATACGAGTTCTTATTTCTGCTAAACTTCTATGCTTATCTCTTAAGCTAAGCTGATGAAGAGCCCACAGATCATCATTTCCGTCTTTATAAGGCTTTATCTCTTTCAACAATTCCACAGCATCCGGACCTGCATCATCAAAGTGCTGGTCCTTAGTCATTTTTTTTAGTTTTGATATATCGCTACATATTGGGAAATGGACATGCATATCGTCTAAGCCTGCAGCTCTTACCATTTCACTTGCCATTACATCCAAAGAAGATCGCAAATTATGGACTATGTCTCCTATTATAGGACTGATCATCTCCGGCGTAGGCTTGCTGCTCATAGAAAATGATAAAATAACATTCTGGTGTGGTGTATTCTGTATTACAGAAACATTATCTCCTTCTTTATAACTAATCATAAGATCGTTTAATTCGGCCAAGAGCATTTTAGCTCTAGTGACTTTTAGTTTTGGTTCTTGAAAGAAATCTTTAGGCATTATTTATGGTTCACTTCCCCGCGAGCCTAATCATCAAAAGCGTGATCAGGTTCAGGCCCAAAAATCCGGAAACAATCGGGATCAACGTGCCGTCATACATTTGGCCGATGGTGGAACCCAGCACCAGCGAGATGATGGACGATGTCGAGCCGATGACGGCGGCCGCTATCCCCGCGATATGTCCCATCGGTTCCATAGCGATGGAATTCAAATTGCCGAACAGCAATCCGAAACTGAAGAACAACACGGCGGCGAAGAGCAAGAACATCCAGAGCTGTACTTCCACCATCAAATTCACGGCTAGAAAGATCGCCGATACAGTGATGATGGAAAGCACCGCGCGCGTGACGATGGCGCGCATTCCGTATTTGTGCACGATTTTGGAATTGAGCAAGGAGGCAGCACCGATGGTGAGCGCAAGGCCACCAAAATAAAGCGCGAACGCATCGCCCACTTTAAATTGTTCTTGGAAAATCTGCTGACACGAATTCAGATATCCGATCAAACTTCCGAACATGATGCCCATGGCGATCATGTAACACACGGTGACACGCGTTTTGAACACAATGCGGTATCCATTCAAAATCGCTTTGAAATTGAACGGAATACGGTTTTCGGGTTTAAGCGTTTCTTCGAGGCGCAGGAACATCCACGCCGCAATACCCGCGCCGTACAAAACAAAGAACGCGAAAATGCCGCGCCAATCGGATAGATATAAAATTCCAAGGCCGATGGAAGGCGCAACCGCCGGCACCAGAATAAAGATCATCATCACGAGTGACATGATGCGCGCCATATCGCGCCCTGCGAATTTATCGCGCACGATGGCAACAGCCGATACATACGGCGCGGAGACGCCAAGCCCCTGCACCACGCGGCCGAACAAAAGCATTTCGATAGAGTTTGCGAAATAACAGATCAAACTGCCGATGATGAAAATGACGAGGCCGCCATACAAAACTTTTTTGCGGCCCAGCGCGTCCGACAACGGCCCGCAAACCAATTGCCCCGTCGCCATCCCCATAAAGATGAAGGAGATGATGAATTGCGTCTGGTTCGGAAAAGATGTGCCAAGCTCTCCACCGATAATCCCAAGCGCAGGCATCATCGTGTCGATGGATAAAGCGACGATGGACATCATGCTGGCGACGAGGATGACGAATTCGGTCATGGGATTTCTTTTCTTTATATAAGGGGGCTTTGGTCCGCCCCTTTTGCCAGCCCGCGAAGGGCTTCGCAAGCGATTGTTAACAGGGATGCTTTTGGGGCTTTTCGGCGCGGGATAAGGCGGGTAAAATCACCCTGTCGAATATAAGGATTAACTATTATGAAAAAATATATTGTACTTCTAGTTTCAGTTATGGTAATAGCCCTGCAGACCGGCTGCGAAAATACTGCCAATGGCGCGGGCCGGGACATAGAGAAAATGGGCAAATGGGTCCAAGACACTACGAATTAGGGAAAACTGGCATGATGTTTGCCTATTCTCTACCAGAAAAGGAGTACATCGCATGATCAAGTTTATTTACGTTTGTATGGGCGTCGTGGCCCTTTCGGCATTGAGCGTCGCAGGCCAGTTCCTGTTTACGGGCATCGATGGCGCGCAGCAAGATATCGCCGCACGCAATGCTGAAGAGATGCCGATTGAAAACCCAGTCGCTACGGAAGTCGCCGTTCAACAGACCGAAGAAGAGACATTCTCTCCTGAAGTTCTGAACGCGATCGAAACAGCCGCCGGTGCGAGCAACGATGATGGTTTCGGCAACGGCTTTACGGATAAGGCTCCGGTGGCATTGGCCGATGATCCGATGGTCCGCCAATTGGAAGTTCATCCATCCGATCAGGAATAATTCAAGGAATACCAAAAGGCCCCGTCATCGGGGCCTTTCTTTTTGCTTGATCGCTGCGCCAAGTTCAGGCTGCATAGTGTCATGATACCGATCACAAATTCTCCGCTCTCTCCCCGCGCCGGTTTCGTCTTTCTTTTCGTCTTTGCCGTGATGATGGGATTGGCCATCGCCGTGCCGCGGGCACTTTCGTTCTTGCCTGCGCTCGCCGGTGTGGGCGGTGTATTATATGTGGCTTTCACGGCGCGTGCTTTTCCAGCGATCGATAAAAAGCTTTTTGCGTTTCTGCTGGCCATGTCTGCACTCGCTATTGCCAGCACGCTTTGGTCAACGCATCCGGATTACGCAATGGGCAAAGCACTCAAAAGTGCGGCTCTCTTGCTTTGCTGCGCGCTTCTTTTGTCCGTTACAAATCTTTTGAATGAATTGACAAAACACAAAGATAAAATTCTACAGGGACTTTTGATTTTTTGCGGCATGGCCGGATTGTTCTTAGCGATGGAATATATGCTGCACTTTCCGGTCGCAAAACTTTTGGGTGGACTTGCCACCGATCCGGATATCAAAAGCGGTTATCTATACAACCGCTCCATGGTGTTTTTAACGCTGCTTTGCCTACCCTGCTTGCTCGCTCTATACTTAAGCGATTTTGAAGCGCGCCATAAAAAAATTCTTGCGGCCTTTGTTTTGATTTCCGTTGGCGCGGCACTTTTCTTTACCGAAAGTCAGACCGCACAAATCGCTGCGCTCATTGCCTTTTTGATGCTGCTTTATCCGTCATACAAAAAAATAATGCGGCGTGTGTTGGCTGGCGTCTTGGTTGTTCTAGTTCTTGCTGCGCCTTTTATTGTTACGCCGTTCCATCGCTTATTCTCCGATGGCACAATCGAATTCACCAATCACGGTTTTCTTCGCGAAGCCAGCATTCCTCACAGGCTCGAAGTCTGGAATTTCGTCTCGGAAAAAATCCATGAAAAATCTTTGACCGGTCACGGGATAGAGGCCACGCGCTTTTTTGTGGCGGAAGAAATCCTACCACTCATGCAAACCAAAAACGTGCTTCACCCGCATAATGCCGTTTTGCAAATCTGGGTGGAATTTGGACTTCTCGGTGCCGCATTTGTAATTGCCTTTTTGCTGCATCTATTTTGCCGGATCGAAAAAATGCCGCCGCTTTTGCAACGCTATAATCTCATGTTGCTGGTCACCGTCATTTCCGTGACATCGATGGGATACGGTCTGTGGCAGGCATGGCAGATCGGCATGATCTTTGCCGTCGTTGCCATGGGAAACATGGCAACGCGACTTTATCCTTTAAAACAATCTTGAATTAGAACCGTTTTGAAACGCTGAAATAGAATTTCGGATCGCGGTCTTTTTGCGTAGCGACGACGCGTGTCATCGGGAAAGCAACCGCAAGATCGGCATCGATCTGGTATGGAAGATCGAAACGAACTCCGCCGCCGACAGAGGCGATGGAATCGCGTTTTTGTGTCGATGTGGTTGCATCTTCGTTCCAAACGCGGCCGATATCATAGAAACCAAACAACTGGTAATCTTCGACGAAGTTTTTGGAATCGAATTTCAATGGCTCATCCCATTGCAATTCGGCGCGTGCGGAAACGCCGCGATCACCGCTGATTTCGGATGGATCATAACCACGACCGGAATTGATGCCGCCTACCGAGAATTCTTCGGAAGACAGCAAAGCATCACTCGCCCATTGTCCGCGTGCCGCGAGGAGCAAGTTCACATCATTTGTTACGCGTTGCAATCTTTGGATCTCGGCTTCCAGTTTCGTGAATTGTGGGTCGCCGCCAGCGCGCGTCATATTGGCGTCGCCTTCTTCATTCGCGCCAAGAATATTGAGGCCCTTGGAAACTTCGAGGTCGAGCGTGTTCGCGCCTGCGCCGAAGATTGTGTCGATGAATTCATAACGGCCGCCCGCACGAAGAACGCTCAAATGATCTTTGCGGTCAGGCTCGATATTGTTTTCGCTCTTTACGCGGCGCCAGTCGAAATTCAAACGGCCGTAAAGGTTTTCCGCGCGGGAGCGGATGAATGGGTGTGTCAAGCCAGCGTTCAAGAGATAAGAACGGCCTTTAACATCGAATTGCTCTAGGTCGTACCCCGGATCGGTATCCGTTGCACTTGCGCGGAAATGGATTTTCGTGCCCAGAGTGCCGATCGGTTGCTCATAACCAACCGATCCATAAGCAAGCTCGTACCAGCTTTGCGGAGCCATCACGAGTTGCGCGTTGATCGCCTCGTTTTGTCCCAACATGGAATTGAGTGTTGCGGCCGCGCCAACTTGGATCGGACCGAGATAGCGGGAGCCGTAATCGTCAACCGAAACAATCCCGTCGATCGGATCGTAATCAATAATGATGGCAAGGTCGGCCGCACCCGGTGTTGTCGGTGACGGGCTCAAGACGCTGCGTGCGGTTACGCCCGGCAGATCGTTGATGATCAAAAGCTGGCGTTCCAGATCGCGCGTATTCAATGGCGCATTGCCGCGCTGAATACCGGCAGCATAGGCCTCGATATTCGCCATGTTGACCGGCGCGTTCTCATCAGATTTTTGTACCGTAACGCCCGCAACATAACCTTCAACGACGCGAAGGGTCGGAGAGCCGCCGGAAATTTCCTGCGGCGGAATGACCACTTGGGTCAGGATGTAGCCGTCATTGCGGTATTTGATCGTGAGCTCGTTGGCGATTGTATAAAGGTCGGCCAAAGAAATCGTCTGGCCCAATTGACCACCGAAAACGGATTGCAGCTCGGCATCCGAATAAACGGTGGAGCCTTGGAAATTGATGGCGTTCAGCTTGAATTTTACGTTCTCGGCGCCGGCTGGCGCGTTCAATGGCGCAGGGCGGTTTACACCCACTTCCGGTTGTACTTTCGGGGTCAGATCAGGCTGACGAAGCTGGTCTTTTTCCACTCTGGATGGGTCCGCAATACCGGTTTGCTGCGCAACCTGTGCGTGCGCTGTTGTAATCCCGATAACGAGGGCGGCAATACTTGCCATACCTGCAAAATGAATGGGCAAAAACCGGCTCTTGGTGGACATGGGCAATACCTTATAAAAAATGGTGCTTTGGTCTATTCAACCATGAGGTAATACAGAAAATTCAGAAAAAGACAATGCGGCGATGAACATCGCATTAAAAAAATACGCCATTTTCGACATCTGAGCAACGGTCTTGGTTAATAGCATCTAGCAGTAAATACGCATATACCGCGGTTTCCCTAGAGCATTAGAATAACCTTATAAAGCAACCGCTTTTAAAGATTAACAGATCCTTAAAATTTGTTGTTATTTCACAGAAAAACTGGCATGAAGTCTGCATTCTTATCTTACCTGAAGACCGCATGGGGAAGCGTCTTTGCTCCTCCCGCGCATTTGAAAAACTTTTAAAAGTATTTTTTACGGAGAGAGCAGCTATGAGACTCATTACAAACCGCGCAGAAAAAGATTCCGGCCTCGTTGGAAAAAACATTCGCCGATATCTTGCGACAACCGCACTGACCGCAACCGGTCTTATCGCGCTCATGTCTCCGGCCGCTGCTGATAACTGGGGCGATCACGTCGCAACAGAAGGTTCGATCTCCATCGACACAACGGTGCCGAACACAACGAACATCACACAACACACGGACTTCACGAAAGTTCAAGGCGATGGCGACATCAATGCGGGATGGACCGTCAACCTAGCTCAACCTTCCAGCTCTTCTAAATATGTTCTCTATGATATCGAAAACGACCCAACCTACATCATGGGTAACCTGAACGCGAACGGTCAGGTTTATATCTTCGATCAGAACGGTGTTATCTTCGGCGCAGGTTCGCAAGTAAACGTGGGCGCGATCATCGCCTCCACAGGCACAATTGCTGATGCAGATATTAAAGCGGACAGACTGAAGTTCGTTGATGTGGGCGGCAATGGCGCGGCAGGCAACATTTCCTTGAACGGAAATATTTCTGTTGCAGAAGCAGGCCTTGCAGCATTCGTTGCACCGGGCGTTGAAAACAACGGCATCATCAGTGCAAAAATGGGTAAGGTTGCTCTTGCTTCCGGTAACACCGTTACGCTTGATCTTTACGGTGACAACCTCGTTGAAATCGCTGTCGATGGTAAACTCGAAAACGCGCTGGTGAAAAACTCCGGCACGATCCGCGCAGAAGGCGGCACCGTTGCCCTGACGGCGCAAGCAGCCAAAGGCGCAGTAGACAACGTTATCAATATGGATGGTATCGTCGATGTTTCTTCCGTCACTGTTAAAGGCGGCAAGATCGTTCTGGGCGGCGGCGCTCAAGGTAAAGTAGACGTCGACGGCGTTCTTTTGGCCAGCGGCGAACAAGGTGGCGGCGAGATCAAAGTGACCGGCCAGAATGTCGAAGTCAGCAAAGATGCTATTTTTGCGGCTGATGCTGTTACCAATGGCAATGGTGGAACCGTTCTTGCTATTGCAAACCAGAATATGCTTTTCAACGGTTCTGTTTTTGCCCGAGGTGGTGCGTTAGGCGGCAATGGAGGTTTCGTAGAAGTTTCAGGCCATGATGGCCTTGGTTATGCCGGCTCGGTTAATACAACAGCACCAAACGGTGTTGCGGGCACTTTCCTTCTGGATCCAACGTTCGCAATCATTCACAGCGGCTGGCTCGATCCAATCTCATGGTATGATCTGATTATTCGCGCGGAAAATCTCGCAGACGACATGCACCGTAACGGGAATGTCACGGTTCAAGCGACAAACACAATAGAGGTCGGCACAGACCTTCCCTTCTTCGGCAACGGTGACATCAACCTCAGCTATTACAATTATCAGGTCCTGAACACGCACGGCCAACCATTCAAGCCTTGGCTCTGGACCTACGACACATATACAGGTGGAAACAACCCGGGTAATCTTGTTCTCGATTCTAATACGATCAACTTTAACAAAGATCTGATCATGGGTTCAGGCAACCTTACGGTTAAAGCCAACACTGTCAATGTCGACTCCAAACTCTACTCCAGCAATAATGCTGGTTTGACCAAAACAGTTCTGGGCGACGCAAAAATTTTCAGCAACGCAAACACGGTTAACGTTATCTCTCCCGACGCCCTTATCCAGCAGGGCGTCTGGCTTGCAAATGATGCAGGCGGGGCTACAGTAAATGTCGGTAATGGCACTTATAATGAAAATATACTTGTTAATAAGGGCCTGAAACTCCAATCTAAAAACGGCCGTGGATCGACCACGATCAATGGTATTGCGGGTGCGGGAGCACTTGGAACGATCGTCATTGGCGATGGCGTAAACAACGTTCAGGTCGGCGATACAGGCAAAGGCTTCACTATCAATGGTTTCGACAGCGCAAACCCTGCGGTTGAAAACGCAGCCGTTTATCTGCAAGGCACGCACGACACAATCACCATCAAAGGCAACGAAATCGTCGCCAATGGTGATAGCGCACTGGCTTCCGAATACGGCCTTGCGAACAACAAGATCGTTGTCGATGGTAACATCATCTCCGGTAAGACATATAATGGTGCATGGGGTGCATGGGGCGTTGGCAATCAATTCGAAGTGGCGAACGTTCCACGCCAATTGGTCGCCTTCAACCAAGGTCTTTCCAACGTAACATTCAGCAACAACGAAGTGATCGGGGATTCCGGTAACCGTCAGTTGGTTGCGATTGAGTCAAACGGCTCCGATATATACGGCAACAACTTCGATGGTCAAACAAACGCGACCATCCTGCATGTTCGTGGTTCTAACGTTAAAATCCATGACAACACATTTGATGGTAATGGTGTCGCCACACGCGGTATCCACGATCAATGGTATTGCGGGTGCGGGAGCACTTGGAACGATCGTCATTGGCGATGGCGTAAACAACGTTCAGGTCGGCGATACAGGCAAAGGCTTCACTATCAATGGTTTCGACAGCGCAAACCCTGCGGTTGAAAACGCAGCCGTTTATCTGCAAGGCACGCACGACACAATCACCATCAAAGGCAACGAAATCGTCGCCAATGGTGATAGCGCACTGGCTTCCGAATACGGCCTTGCGAACAACAAGATCGTTGTCGATGGTAACATCATCTCCGGTAAGACATATAATGGTGCATGGGGTGCATGGGGCGTTGGCAATCAATTCGAAGTGGCGAACGTTCCACGCCAATTGGTCGCCTTCAACCAAGGTCTTTCCAACGTAACATTCAGCAACAACGAAGTGATCGGGGATTCCGGTAACCGTCAGTTGGTTGCGATTGAGTCAAACGGCTCCGATATATACGGCAACAACTTCGATGGTCAAACAAACGCGACCATCCTGCATGTTCGTGGTTCTAACGTTAAAATCCATGACAACACATTTGATGGTAATGGTGTCGCCACACGCGGTATCTACGGTCAAAACGTTGCGGGCCTGACCATCGGCGGTGCAGACGCCACATTCAAGAACACGATTTCGAATATCGTTTCCGGTTGGGGCAGCACAGGTATCAGCATCCTGAACGGTTCTGCCATCAAGATCGCCCACAACGACCTCGATAATATCG
>CAYYPX010000015.1:0-3605 GCA_964473655.1 uncultured Micavibrio sp. | reverse complement strand
CGGCGGTCAGGGCATCTATGTTGAAGGTCCGTATGCCGGTCCAGTAACGCAGCTCGATATCGAACACAATAATTTGTCGAACATCGAGCATAACGGCGTCTACATCAAGAAGTGGAATGGTGCGAAGCTGGATCAAAACAGCATCACTGGCGTATCCTATGGCTCCGGTATCCTGCTCGAACTGACAGAAGCCGCCAAACTGTTGACCAACACGATCAGCACCGTGGCAGGTAACGGTATCGATCTCTGGTATGGTAACTCCAACGCGACGATCGATGGCAACATCATCAACAACACCGGCAAAGACGGTATCTCCGTTACGAACGCAACGGGCGTCAACAAGATCTTGAACAACAAGATTGGTCTTCTGGGCGCGCCGAACAGCATCGGCTATATCAATGGCGGCGATGCGATCTACGTAAGCGAAACAGATGGCTCCTTCATTCAAGGCAACAAGACGGCCAACACGAAATATAACGGCCCTGCCCGCAAAGGCTCCGGTATTCTCGTTGTTAAATCCGATAACACGACAATCGGCGGAACGGGCGTTGGTCAAGGGAACGACATTTCTCTGGCTGGTTCCGATGGTATCGTCATCCGCAACGATGGCGGATCGAACGATAGCAACAAGATCCTGAACAACGTCATTCATGGCGCAGTCGGATCCCGCACAGGCATCTACGCTGAAAACGCCACGAACACCACGATCTCCGGTAACAATGTTTCCGGTTCGGGACGTTATGCTGCGATCTACGGTTACGGCGGAAGCAACTACACCATCTCCGGCAACACACTTAAAGATAATGAAGAGCAAGGTATCCGCCTTGAGCAAGTTGGCGGCGCGACAAACAAAATCTCCGGCAACTTCATCGACAAAACCGGTACGGCTCCGAAAAATTCCGATGGTTCGAACAACGGTAATGCGATCCATGCGGTCAGCGTTTCCGGCCTTACGATCTCCGGAAATGAAATCGGTAAAAACGGCGGCGACATCAACGGCGATGGCGTCTATGTCAGAAACTCGAACGGCGTTGTCATCAAATCCAACAAAATCAATGACACAGACTTCACGACTGCCGATGCAAATGGCTCAAACGGTTCTGGTATCCAAGTTGTTGATACGACGGGCGCCACAATTGGCGGCCTCGTGGTCGGCGATCGCAACACAATCACAAACGCCGAATGGGATGGTATCCGCCTACAGAACGTAAGCAACGTTCTGGTTGGCTGGAACAGCATCGACACAACCGGTCGCGTTGGCATCTGGGGCGGTAACGTCAATACCGCCACAATCGACGACAACGTCGTGAAAAACGACGGTCTTGGCGGTTACGGCTCCATCCATGCAGATGGCGGTTCCAGCTGGACCGTTCGTCGCAACGATGTTGACGGCGGCGACTACGGCATCTTCTTGAACGGTGTCGGCGGCGCAGCGAACCTGATCCACGACAACGATGTCGACAATGTTACGGCCGACGGTATCCGTGCGGTCAGCACCAGCGGCCTCACGATTTCGGCCAATGAAGTCGGTAACCATGGTGGCAACGTGGGCGGTAACGGCGTGACGATCATCAACTCCGCTTACTCCACAACAACCGGCAACACGATCAAGAACGCCGGCGGCGATGGTATCTATATCGACCCATCGGATTACAGCGTGATCAAAGCCAACACGATTGAAAATGTCGGCGGCGATGGTATCGACTCTTACGGCAACAGCTATGTTCGTATCGGCGGCGCGGTGAACGCAGACCGCAACTTCATCACGAATGTCGGTCAAAACGGCATCCGCGTCGAAGGCGGCACGGAAAACACGATCCAGCGCAACGTCATCAACGGTACGGGCATCGGCGGTAACGCTTCGGGCACGACCGGCGCAGGCGTCTATGTTAAGGACAGCAGCTTCGCCAACATCCTCGACAACCGTATTGGTTACAAAAACAGCAACTACATAGCTGTTTCCAACAGCATCAAAGGCGATGGTATCTTCGTTGACAAAGGCCACAATGCCGAAATCAAAGGAAACTTCATCAACGGTACGGTTTCGACCGGCAGCAATATCGGTTCCGGCGTCCATGTTAAGGACAGCAACGATGTCGTTATCGGCGGCGCAGGTTCTGTTGCTCTCAACAGCATGGCAAATTCCGGTCGTAACACGATCGTCAATGCCGGTTGGGATGGTATCCGCGTCAACAAGGGCGAGCGTCTGACAGTTGAAAACAACAAGATCGGCACTGTCACACGCACAGGTATCTATCTGGGCGGTCTCAAGACAGCAAACGTTCTGCTCAATGACATCGACGGTACCGGCCATTACGGTATCAATGTCGACCAAGGTCAGAACATCACTGTGGATGACAACGATGTCGATACGACAGGTTATGACGGTATCCGCGCGCACAAGGTCAAAACTCTTGTGATTAAAAACAACGATATTGGTAAGAACGGTGGCAACATCGGCGATAACGGTATCGAAGTGACGGAATCGCACTCTTCTGTCATCACCGGCAACGAAACCAACCACACTGTGGCCAACGGTATCTATGTATCGGGCAGCAATGATGTTGAAATCGGCGGCACGGTTGATGCTCTGGGCAACACCATCACACGCGCAGGCGCACATGGTATCTTCGTCAATGGCGGAACATCTGCCCTGATCCAGTACAACAAAGTTCTGGGCGGTCTTCCATTCGTATCGGGCCTCAGCCTGCTCGACGGTTATGCCGGCGCGCAACTGGACGGTATCCATGTCGAAAGCAACGAAGGCGTTGAAATCCTCAACAACCTGATCTCGGCTGGCCAAGGCCTGACCTACACATTCCCATGGCCTTTCAACTTCATTACAGTCAGCGCAAATGGCGGTAATGGTGCGAACGGTCACGGTATCTTCGTAAGCTCCAGCAACAATGCGGTCATAGACCAGAACACCGTGCTTGGTGATCTGCTCGGCACAGGCATCGGCGCAGGTCTTGATGGTATCCACGTCATCAACAGCAACGCGCTGACGGTTGGCGGTTTGATGCCAGTTATGAACGGCAACAAGATCTTCAGCACAGGCAATGATGGCGTTTACATCGATGGCTCCACAGGCGCCCTCGTCCTCAACAACATCATCGGCGGCGTTCCGCTCATGGATGTTGCAGGCGATGGTATCGATATGCAGAACACGCTGGGCACTTTGGTGGCCGGTAACATCATCACCAATGTTGGTGGCGATGGTATCGAATTCTCCAACGGTGCGCTCTCCGCAATCATCCTGAACTTCATCAATGGTGCCGGCGATGACGGTATCGACATCTCCAACAGCGCCCTGTTCGCAGTGGCCCTGAACCAGATTGGCGATGCGGTTGACAACGGTATCCAGTTGTTCAACACGCATTTTGGTTTGGTTGGCTGGAACAAGATCGATGGCTCTGGCAACGATGGTATCCATGATCGTTTCGGCAGCTTCAAGCTGATCACAGAAAACGAAGTCACAGATTCTGGTGATGACGGTATCGATGTTGGTCTGGCTGCTTTCACCGGCATCACGAACAACAAAGTGAATGGCGCTGGCGATGATGGCGTTCAGTTGTTCCTGTCCATCTTTACGGATGTTGATGGTA
>CAYYPX010000014.1:0-22235 GCA_964473655.1 uncultured Micavibrio sp. | reverse complement strand
GCGCCGCGGAACGGTTTTATTCTAAAACCGTTCGTATCGTATAAATCATAAAAACAATTCGAGAAGGACACGCTCATGCAACTCCCTAGCGCACAGCAATTGCAAGAACAAGAACATCAATTCAAAGCCGGTCGTCCGCGTTCGGAAGAATCGCGTAGAGCCATCTTGGACGCAACGCGTCGTCTTCTTACGCACATGCCCGTTAGCAAGATCTCCATCGAAGCCATTGCAAAAAAAGCAGGAGTTGGAAAGACGACTATCTATCGCTGGTGGCCGAACAAACAGGCCGTGTTGATGGAAGCCGTGTTCAATCAACCAGGCTTTCAGAACTTTATGCCACAGGCATCGGTGCCTTTTGATGGCGTGCGTGGACAGATCGAAAAGATGGTCCGTCAGCTCACAGGCAAGAACGGACGAATCGTAGCGGAAATCATTGGCGAGTGCCAAGGAGATGTCGAAATCCTCAAAGCCCTTGTCGCCAATTTTTTCCAAGATCGTTATAACGCGCTGGCTTATTACGTTGGCAAAGGCAAGGCCGAAGGTCAGTTCAAACAAGATATCGATGTCGAAGTCGCCATCGACGTCATTTTGGGCCCGATCATCTTCCGCCTGATGTCCGGCCAAAATTTGGATGAAGCTTTCTCCAAACGCGTGACGGACATGGTCCGCGCAGCTTTGGTGGCGTAGCATGATGCGCACAGCCCTCACCCTCGCATCCCTCTCCGGCTTCCTGCTTCTGGCAGGCTGCGGCGATGGTGCCCTGAAACGCCAATTCACACTCGCAGGTGTTTATTCCATTTGTAAGCCTGATGGCTATCCGGTGGTTTGCTTTGCCGATGCCGACGGCAAGGAAGGCGGCCTGTTCTGTATGCCGCTCTCCGAAGTCGGCGGGAAGTGTTTGTAAACGACAAGACGTATCAATAAAAAAACCGCGGCAGGGAAACAGTCCCTCTCGCGGTTTTTCTTTATTACCCTCTAGTCTTCTTTTTTATTGCCGTCCGCCCGTGTCCATCGTTGCCATCATCAAGGCCGTCTCAAGGTCACGGAACGGCACTGTGTCCATAATAAAATAAAGGTCTTTTTTGGAATGGCGGCTTTGCACCGTTTTGATTTGGCTAAGAAACATGCTCAACCTTTGATTGTATTTGTCTTCCTGTCCTTTGCTGCTCATAATATTCCCTCCTCTAAGATTTTATGAGTATTTCAGTTTTTAGTTATTATAGTCCGCTTGTGAATCCGTAGTTTTGATCCACAACCTTGCCTTAAAACTTTATATTTATTAACTAAAAGATTATAAAAATATAATTTTACAATCAAGAAGATTATTTCATATATTCTCTGGGCCGGATCACATTTTATACGATTTAGCCCTTAACACAGGTTGTATATGCAAATCATTACCCCCGCACAATGCCGCGCCGCCCGCGCTCTTTTGAACTGGAGCCAGCCGGAATTGGCTGAACGCTGCAATATCCACGTTCAAACCATCAGCAATTTCGAAAAAGAATCTTCCACGCCAAGCAAAACCACACTGGAAAAGATTTTTATAACGCTTATCACATCGGGCGTTGCCTTTACCGATCAGGAGGGCGTCAAGAAGAGTGATGGGATTGTCACGATTTTGGAAGGCGAAGACTGCTTCAAACAGCATCTCGACACGATTTATCATGACCTAAAGGACAAACCGGGATCGGAAATTTTGATCAGCGGCCTTTCCGAAGCAAAGCCGGAAGACAAAAGACGCAAATTTGTTGAAAATCATATCATACGATTGGAAGAAGCGGGCATTAAAGAAAGGCTCTTAATAAAAGAAGGTGACAATAACTTAATCGCAAAAAAAGATTGGTACAGGCACTTACCCGAAAAGTATTTCGCCACAACAACTTTTCAACTACACGAAAATAAGCTCGCGCTTCACGAAGGCGGCCCTACAGAAACGAACACGCCATCAAGAATTATCGTCATAGAAAATAAATTTTTCGCCGAATCTTATAGAAGACTTTTCAATTTCGCTTGGGACAATGCAAAGCCCTTAAAATAAAAAACGCCCCGCGGGGAAGTGCGGGACGTTTTATCCTCTGAAGGAATATTTATTAAGCCGCCTGCGCTATCGGCATGGAAGAAGACATCGCTTCTTCCGCGCTCAACACGGCGCTTGCCGCCGCCATGACAGATGCAATGCGAACAGCGGTCTGGATTTTCGATGAATCGATCCCATGGCCCTTCAATTGGTTTTCATGCGCATCGACGCAGAATTTGCAGCCATTCATCGCGGAGACAGCCAAGGACCACAATTCGAAATCGCCCTTGTCCACACCCGGATTACCGATGATGTTCATGCGTAATTTTGCCGGCATGGTTTTATATTCGGGGTTCGCGCTCATACCGACGAACTTGTAATAGACATTGTTCATCGCCATGATCGAGGCCGCAGCCTTTGCCGCCATCATCGCTTCTGCCGACAAATTCTGTGCAGCATCGGCAGCGACATTGGCAATCACATTTGCATTCCCACCAGCCATGGCACAGGCCAACATCGTGCCCCAGAATTGCTGCGGCGATAGGCTTTCTTCATTCGCAAGACCGGAAATATTGAGCTTGATGTCCTTGGCGTAATCAGGAATAGCGTTTTTAATGTTTTCAATGCTCATGCCGCCACCTTCAATTTTTTGGCTTCCGCGGCCGCATCGATCGTCTCGCCGCCAACAGGGCGGTTGCAAGCGCAAAGCTCATCGGATTGCAGACCATCGAGAATACGAAGAATTTCCTTTGGATTACGACCAACATTCAAATTATTTACCGTCACTTGTTGAATTACATTGTGGGGATCGACGATGAAGGTCGCGCGATAAGCAACACCGTTTACCTTGTCGCGGATACCAAGACCATCGACGAGAGAGCCATTGCAGTCAGCAAAGCTCCATTGGTTCAGGTTGGCAAGGTCCTTGTGCTCGCGGCGCCATGCCAGCTTGCAGAATTCATTGTCGGTGGAACCGCCGAGCACGATACAATCGCGATCTGCGAATTCTTCGTTCAATTTGGCAAACTCGACGATCTCTGTTGGACAAACAAACGTAAAATCTTTTGGATAGAAAAAGAAAACCTTCCATTTACCATCGAAACTTTTGTTGGTGATCTGCTCGAACGCGCTCTGGCCGTTTTCTTCGTGGGCCATGAATTTTGGTTTTACGCCTGTGATGGAAAATTCTGGAAGTTTGTCGCCTATACCGAGCATATTTCGAATCCTTTGTTCGTTGTTTGTGTGGGCAGACCATACACTTGCTGCGTTGCGAAAATCCAATTGGGAATCCCGTTTTTATTGATCGGAAAAAACGATTGATATTGATTATCAAAAACGGTAAAACCGATGAATGCAAAACCTTCCGACCCTTCGTCAGATGCAATATCTGCTGGCTTTGGCCGACCATCGCAGCTTTCATAAGGCGGCAGAGGAATGCCATGTCACGCAATCGACCCTCTCCGGTGGCCTTCGCGATATGGAGCAGATTTTACAATCACCCGTGGTCGACCGCAGCAACCGGAAGCGCGTTGAATTTACATCGCTAGGCAAGGAGCTGATCGAACAAGCACGCACCATCATTGGAAAGATGGAAGACATCACGTACCGCGCGCAATCGCAAAACAAACCGCTCGCATGGCCCATCAAGATGGGCGTGATCCCGACAATCGCGCCGTATCTGCTCCCCCGTCGTTTAAAACCGCTCCAAGAAAAATTGCCGATGTTGGATTTGCATTTGCATGAAATACGTTCTCTTCCTCTGCTTGAAAAAATACGTGATGGCAGTCTTGATTTCGGCCTTATGGCTTTTCCGTACGATACGGGTGACCTTCAAACCAAGATCGTATTCGAAGAAGAATTTTGGTGCGCGGCCCCACCAGATTATTTCAAAAATAAAAAGCAGCTTCTGCTGGAAGACTTACAAGAAGAAAAGCTTCTGCTGCTCGAAGACGGGCATTGCGTGCGCGATCACGCGCTAGAGGCCTGCAAACTCCGCCCGATCAAGGAGATGAAATCCTTAAGCGCAGCCTCGCTATCCACCCTGATCCAGATGGTCCATGAAGGATATGGCGTGACCTTACTTCCAGAAATGGTCGTAAAGACAAACCCGATGTTGCCCGCAAACTTAACCTTAAAGCGTTTTTCCAAAGGCGCGCCTGTTCGGCAAATCGGCTTTGTGTGGAGAGGCGGAAGCCTGCGTAGCAGCGATATAAAAATAGTGATTGATTGTCTTGAAAAACTAATCCTTGAGGATAACGTCGTCGGCCAGAAAAAATCACGGCCAAGGTAACTCCCTATTGCGGGGCATGAGCAGGAAACAAAAATTGTTTTATTTTTGTACGCTCACGGTCTCTTTTGATAGAGATATTGCGATCGCAGGATTGCACAAACATTTGCCCGGCATCTGTTCCGAGCCACAATGCAACGCGTTCCAACGTTTCAAAATTTCGGTTTATTGTGCCTCTGGAAGCATCGGAAAATGGAGCGGCCAGATAATCTTTAGGAACACTGCCATGATTTACAATGGGAACACGAACGTTGTCATGAACCCATGCAAATAAAAATGCTTGGCTTTTTTCAACGCCCTTCTCTGCAATATGATAGACTTGCTCGCGATAGGAGAAGCCAGCGTTTGTTCCCAGCCACCATATAAAATTGGATGCTATTCTCGTATCGTGTTCGTTCGGAATACCATGGTTTTTGAATACCTCTAAAACCGGAAACGACTCTGGCTCGTTATCGACAAACCAAGGATCTATGATAATGCGCATGCCATCGACAGGACCGTGTTCCGCAACCATTTTTTTAGGCATCATCAATTGCTGCCATTTTTTGGTAAAAACAACCTCTGCCGTCAGATCAGAGCGGACGCTGCAATACGGCTCAAAGTTCCAGACAATCATCTCGCTGTGGTCTTCATTGTTTTTAGAAAAATCACTCACGATTATGGTGTAGTACGCATCTCGGCACTATGTCCACCTTTAGTGATTAATTGACAAATTATGAATGAATTCCTATAATGAGTGATGAATACTGTCTCAACCGCACTCCGCGTAGTGCCCAGCCATATCTACTCGTCATCCCGAGCGAAACCGAGGGATCTAGCTTTGATTCCTCCGTTCTGCTTCGCTTCAGTTGGAATGACCGTCTACAAATACAAAAAATCATCAAACGAACTAAGTGATTCAAGATTCCGGAAAATAAAGGGGCTAAAACATTTTTTTTCGGGGAACGAACTAGACAAAACTTAACGCGGGCACCGCAATTCTTGCAATTTGGCATGGCCCGCCGTATAGGAAACTCCATGTGGACCGTTGCCGCCCTATACCGTTTTGTCGCCCTATCCGACCTGCCGAAATTGCAGGCCGAAATCAAGGCTGCGTGTGTGGAAAATGAAATTTGCGGCACCCTCTTGATTGCTCCTGAGGGTGTGAACGGTACCATCGCCGGTATCGGTGAAAAGCTTGATACCGTGATCGATTTGCTAGACCGCCTGCTCGGCGTGCGCGAAGGCGAACTGAAATATTCCACTTCGACCGGCAAGCCGTTCTTGCGCATGAAAGTACGTGTCAAAAAAGAAATCATCACGATGGCAGCACCCGAAGCCAACCCGACAGTAAGGGTTGGCCAATATGTCGAAGCGAAAGATTGGAACGATCTGATCGCCGATCCGGATGTCACGTTGATCGACACGCGCAACGATTATGAAACCGCCGTTGGTATTTTCAAAGGCGCGATCGACCCGAACATCCAAAAATTCACGGACTTCAAAGATTTCGTGAAGGAGAAAATGGATCCGGCCAAGCAAAAGAAAGTCGCCATGTTCTGCACCGGCGGTATTCGTTGCGAAAAAGCCTCGTCCTATATGCTCGCGCACGGCTTCGAGGAAGTTTATCACCTCAAAGGCGGTATTCTGAAATATCTGGAAACCATTCCGGCCGATCAATCGCAATGGGACGGCGAATGTTTTGTGTTCGATCGTCGCGTGGCCGTTGGTCACGGGCTGGAAGAAGGCGAGCACGACATCTGCTATGGCTGCCGTTTCCCATTGGCGGAAGGCGATGAATTAAAACCGGAGTATGAAGAAGGCGTTTCCTGCCCGCGCTGTTACGCCGAAATGACGGAACACAAAGCCAATCTTCGCCGCCAGCGTCATGCGCAGTTCATGAAAGATAAACAACAGCAGGAAAGTCTTTAGGCTTATTTGAACGGCTTGAACAAAAGCCCCTGCCCAGTCGGCAACTCCAGAATTTTCAAGCCATATTCGGCAGCAATAGGATCCAAAGCCGCCTTTTGTTCGGAATAACCCCACCAGCCATAATCATCGAACACGATGACGCCGCCGGGGCTCAAAAGTGGGAACACTTTTTTGAATGCGGCTACTTCCGGCGCGGCATTGTTCATATCGATATGGGCGAAGGCGATTTTTTCAGGAAAGCCTTGCGAGAATGAATCCGGCACGGAGCCTTTAATGATGCTGACATATGGCTTATCTGCAAAACGCGCAACCACTTTTTGATACATTTGGTCATCATCATGATCCGCATGACGTGTGTGTGCGTCACCTTCGTTCCATCCGAAAAGATCGTAGAGATAGTATTTCTTACCAAGCGCTTTTAAATCAACTCTTTTGGTAACCAAATCCGCCGTATAGCCGGTATAGCACCCAAGCTCTACGAAATCACCTTCGAGTTTTGTGGCCATTTCGACAAAATGTAAAAGAACATATGAGCGCCAAATGCAACTTTTTTCTACAACGGTATTTTTATCATCTTGCAAAATCTTGACAAAAAAATCATCGCGCAAAAAGCTTAGGTTGCGGTTCCATGTTACGACGTTGTCTGCGGCAAACAAACTTGCGCCCTTATCAAACATACTATCGATCACCATCTGCATTCCTTGAGCAAACTTATGTTGATCGACGATGTTGAAAAAAGAGCCTTGCAGATTACGTGCGTCAAGTGCGGTCATAGGATATCCGTTCGTTTCGTTGAGCGGACATCCTAGCCGCCAATCAAAGCCCGATCAATGACGGGATTATTTTTGCTCGGATTTACGCTCTTCTTTCGGCTTACCGTCCCGCTTGTCATGCTTATGACTACCGCCACGAGGGCGTCCGGGGGTAAGACCATCCAGAATTTCGCGTGAGAATTTCTTGCGGTCTTCTGGCGATAGCTCGGCCAGTGCCTTACCCATCGTGTCGGCGCGGTGGCGCATGATCTTGGCTTGCGTGGCCAGCACATCATCCACTGCCTTGTCATAGGATTTGCGATCAAACTGATCGGAAAGCAGGATCGATTCCACTTTTTTCTTGCGTTCCTTCACTTCCGAGATCAGGGGTTTTACTTCCTCGCGGCCGTTTTGATAGGTACGCGCCACAAAGCTTCGTGCATCCGGACTCATCGTTCCGGGGATCGGAAGATCGCGGCAGAATTTATAAAACATCCCCGCCGCCACACCGACAAACACGATGTTCAGCAAAAGTGAGACGGTAAAAATGATTTTCATGCGGCGGTTCATAGCCAGCCTCCTTCATTGATATAGAGGAACGAGGACCAATCCTGTTGAAGTATGGTCAAGCCATCACCAGCTTGCGCCCCCACAACTAGTCCAAGAATGATGCAGGTTGCCAAAGCCACGGATGGATGCGGCAGTGCGAACATGGAAAGCATTTCATCCCAGAGGGCATGCATGCCGAATTTTTGTTCTTCCTGCGACAATGCTCTGTGAATGATGCGTTCCGCCAATCCATGCGGCGTCAATGGCGCGGCGCGCTTGCTAAGCCAGTTGTTCAAATCATCTTGTTGCATAACGATCCCCCTTTATTGGGTTGTTGTCTTGTGTCAGATACTCTCTCAAACCAGCCTTGGCACGCATCAGAAGCGATTCCAAAGCTTTGATCTTTACGCCCATGGCATCCGCCGCTTCGGCATTGCTAAGACCTTCATAGAAACAAAGCGTCAGCGCGGTCTTTTGGCGTTCCGGCAAAATATTCAACGCCCTTTCCATGCGCACCTGTTCTTCGTTCATCGCCGCCTGCTCTTCTGGGCCAGCGGTGCCATCAGCCACAAATGGCAAAATGGAATCGTCCGATGATATTTTCTGCGTGCGGCGGAGTCGGTCGATATTCTGGTTCACCAAGATGCGGTAAAACCATGTTGTAAATTTCGCGCCTTTGTCTTCTTTCCAAAGATCGGGCTTGTTCCAGATTTTCAAAAACGCATCTTGAACAAGATCTTCCGCTTCCGTTCTATTCCCTGTCATCCGGAACGAAGCCGCAAAAAAGCGGTCCGTATGACGGCGGACCAGAATGGCGAAAGCCTGATGGCTTTCCTGACGGATCAGGCGCATCAGGCTTTCGTCGCTATCTTCGGTAGAGGCCAAAGGGGCCTTCATTGACTTATCGTCCTTACTCGGCCTTTGGAGCTTCGGCAGGTTTATCCGCCTTCATCTCTTTTTTCTTGGCTTCCCACTCGGCACGTTTTTTATCCATATGGGATTTGATTTCTTCTTTCGTCACTTTACCATCTTTATTGGTGTCTGTTTCAGCAAAGCGCTCTTTTGCAAAGGCAACGGCTTCATCTTCGGAAATCGAACCATCTTTGTTTGTGTCTTGTTTTTCGAACATCTTCTCGAGGCCTTTGCCTTTGTGATGTTCCTTACCGCCATCTTCCGCCATAACAGGCAGGGCTTGCAGGGCCAAAAAAGCAGCACTGAGTAAAAGAATCTTTTTCATTGTTCATCCTTTGTAGGTTTGTTGTTCAATCAAAAATTTATACGGCAAGGCGCACGAAACCCTTCGCCAGAAAATATACCTGTTGGAATTTATAGCAATATCAAGAGGCTGACGCTATATCCATCACCAGACGGGCGGAATCAGGCCCTTCCGGCTTTAGGAATTCGGTCGAAAGGACGCGGGCGTCCTTCTTAAGCTGGATCGCGAGCGTGGAGCCGCCTTCCGGTGTTTTCTGCACTGTCCAGCTTTCGATCAGCGGTGACTTTGGCGTGCCGCTCTGTGCGCCAGCCCAGCCAGAAGCAGGCAGTTCGACCAGCAGGACCTTCTCGCCATTGTCCAGATCGTATTTAAATGCAGGCTTGGCATTTGCGCTCAAGTCCAAAACCAAACGTGTTTTGGATCCATGCTCACCGATACGAATACCCTTTACGGAATTTGCACCTGTTGGAACAGACGCACCAGCCGCCGGCGTGATTTTTGCTTCTGTTTTGGTTTCTGGAAGTTTTGCTTCAGGAAGTGAAGCCGGTTTGGCAGCCGCCATCTGACGCTGTGCTTCTGCACGGGCTTCTTCAGGTGTTGGTTGCGCTTTGAACGAAGACAGAGGCGGGGCACTCAAGACCGGCACATCCGTTGTCGCCGTTGTTGTTGTCGAAGATGTGAGTGGTGTCGGCGAAGAAACAGTGCCCGCTTTTGTCACGGTTGTTACTGTTGTTGTGGTCGCAGCAGGAGTTGCAACGGGCACCGCCGCAACCTTGCCTGTATCTTTTTCAATTTCACCGAGCAGAGTTTGGATGCGCGCGTTGGTCGTGTTCAAACTAGCAAAAGCTGGCATGATGCGATCATAATCGGCGCGAAGGGCATTGACGGATTGCTCCAACTTCGCGATGCGGTCATCCGTATCTCCTGTCGCTGATTGCGCCGCGGCCGATGGTAAGATTGGTGTTATAGTATCAGAGGCATCAAGAGTCGTTACCGGAGACACGGGCTCCGCCATCGCCGTGTCGATTTCAGAAATTGGTGGCATCGGGGCAGCCGATTTGTTCACATCGCCACCATCGGAAGAACAGGCCGTAAGTGCGGCGATGGAAATGGTTGTCAGGAGCAAACTGCGGAAAGTATTGGTGCGCGGCATGGAAAGCCATCCTTCGAAAAAGGCGTTGATCGTAGCATTCCCATCGTAAAAGCCCCCTATTCCCCGTCAAGATGCGCCATTACCCCATACAATCTTATTCACAGGCAGATTGGCCTATTCGCGCCTGCGAAGGCGCAGCGCGCGGGAGAAAAGTGTGTAGCCCCTTGGGTGCATAATACCCACCGTATGACCGATGAAAAGCACCATCCACAAAGCGAACAGGGCAACGGGCGGAACGTCTTTCGCTTGCCCCACAAACCCGATCAGGGCGAAGAGCGATGATAAAGCAAGTAGGTAAAATGTCGCACGCTCCGCAGGAACGCCGGCATCCAAAAAGCGATGGTGCAGATGGCGACGGTCGGCATTGAACGGGTGAAGGCCGCGTGCGCTCCGCGCGATAAACAACGCAAAAGCATCCATCACCGGCACAGCGATAATCCAGATGGTGGTGATAGGCTCAAGTGGTGCATTGGTGGATTGCGTGAGTTGAATACAAAACCACCCCAATAGCAAACCAAGGCACAATGTTCCTGAATCACCCATGAACACACTGGCGCGCGCGCGGACAGGGGTTCGCATATTGAACACCAGAAATCCGATGAGCACGGCGAGCAGAATAGAAAGCATCATGAAATATTGAGGTTGTCCCGAACAAACGACCATAATCCAGAATGCAACAAGGGCGCAAAAGCCGCCCGAAAATCCATCGATGCCATCCATCATGTTGATGGAGTTCATCAACAAAACAAGGCACATCACGGTAAAGGCTTTGGAGAACATTCCCAATTCAACTGTGCCGTATCCGAAAAGATTTCCGACATGGGCGATTTGCGCTTCACCGAAAATGACGACGAAACACGCCGTCCAAACCATGATGGTGAATTTCACCCAAGGGCGCAGGGGTTTTGCATCATCAATCGCACCCATCGCCAGCAACGCCGCAATCCCCGCCATGAGCGGCCATGTCACAACTTCTTTCAACCCAGCAAGGTAGCAGACCAGCAAGAAGACCGGCATAATGACCAGACCACCAATCGGCGGTACAGGAATGTCATGTTTTTTTCGCCCGCCCGGTTGATCGGCAAAGCCATATTTCAAGGCAAGCCATTTGCCGCCCATCAGGGCGAGAACGGTAAAGGCTAACGCCATGGCAGGGTATAAAAACGGCAACGATCCGCACCTTGAAACAATATAGGGAAGTCCGTTTTACTATATCGGGGGGTAGGCGGGCAACTGGGTTTAAAGAGCCTTACGCCATGCCGTTAATCAGGGCCTGCACTAGAACCCCGAAGAAATCCGACAATTCGTCGCCAAACTGGAAAATGAAAAAAGTGATGGCAAGCGAGATTGCGGCCGCAATCAGCGCATATTCTATGGCGGTGGCACCGGACTGGCCGGTGCGCCAAGACGAGAGTAATTTCCTCATTCCCTAACCCGTCTTTATTTTACCACCCAAAGATAGTTAGAACCTAAGCATTTTTGTTCGATTTGCGAATTTCACGCATTTCGAAGCGTTGGGGGGAAAGCACATTAAGGGTTGATTTACCAAGACAGAACGGTCCGCCACGCAAATAATCCGCCAGCACATGAGCCCCCATGAGCGTGGAAGCAATTCCGTGCGATCCATGGGCGGCGGTAACAAGCATCCCATCCATATCACCAATGATCGGGAAGCGGTCCGTTGATGCCGTACGCAATGCCGCGCGGTGACCGGTAATTTCAAAACCATATAGAGATGTATTATCTGCAAGGTTGGATAGATTGCTTTGATCATCTTCATCGATCGCCTCGGTTGTCTCTAACCATTTCTGGAAGGTCGAACCCACGGTGTGAAGTCCATTGAACGGTGCGGACATATACCCGCCATAACAAAGATTGGTTTTTACGTTTGCGCTTTGATCGGTAGCTTTCACGAACGTAATTTGTCCGCGCACCGTATGCACGGGAAGTGATGGAATATAATCTAGTACACCTGCCGCATTTGCGAGCACGGCACTGGATGAAGAAATATCCCCCTTCTCTTTCTTAAAAGAAATGTTTTGGGCATAGACCGTACAAAGCTTTGATGGATTTACTTGCGCGGAATCCGGTAAAAACAATGCTTCCTGTTTTACATCTACACCAGTCTGCAACGATGTCTCTTGGGGCGATAGATAACGCATATGATCGAAATGCCATTGCCAGTTTTCAACTGTGCGGGATAAGCGTTTTTGCTTTTCCTCATCAGTTACCAGATGCAAACTTCCGCATTTGAAATAGTCGCAATCCAGTTGCGGCAACGTGCGCACAGTTTGCGCAAACGCCGCTGTGTAAAAATCGGATTCCGGTGTACGAAACGCCGTAAAACGCGGATTGATGATACCGACAGGATTTCCGGAAGCACCCGACGCTATGCCGTTCGGATCATACAAAACGGGATTGAAGCCATATTGCTTTAACACATAAGCAGCCGCAGTACCCGCGAGCCCCGCACCGAAAACAGGAATGTCATGAATTGTTTTTTTGTCCGCACGTGACCGTCCGTCCGCAAAATGTCCGGCCAGCATATCGCGCTTGGGACCGAACCCTTTTTTCTTTGCAACCGTAAAGCCTGCGCCTTGCAATCCACGCTTCACAAAACCGGCAGCCGTAAAAGTGGCAAAGGTAGTTTCATTGTGTGACAACCGCGCCATTTCGACAAAAACCTTATCGGTCCACATATCTGGATTTTTCGAGGGCGTGAAACCATCCAAAAACCAAGCATCAATATTTCCTTCGATTTCAGAAAGTGCCTCATTCGCGTCATCAAAAATCAATGTCAGCGCGACACGATTATCAAATACAATACGATGAAAACCCGGAACACGGATCGGATATTGCGCCAACAGCTTGCTTAAATAAGGCTCTAACCTGTCCGCCCACGGCGCAAGTTTTTGGGCGATCTCTGCACCGGAAAACGGATATTTCTCCACACTCACGAAATCCAGAAACGCGCCCTCGTCGGCCGTTTGATCAAAAAGCTGCCACGCCAGCAGGAAATTAAGCCCCGTGCCAAAGCCGGTTTCGCCGATAACGAAACGCTGCCGCCCTTGCCAGCGCGCGGGCAAGTTGTTACCGTCGAAAAAGACGTGAAATGTCTCGCCGATTCCATCTTCGGCGGAAAAATACACATCATTGAACAATTCAGACCTTGGCGTGTTATCCATGCACACCATATAAATGAAAATAACGGAAACTGAAAAGGATTAGAGTTTAGATTATGGCCGAAAAGAACCCGCTTCTGGAAAAATTCACCGCCCCGCACGATGCCCCTCCTTTCGATGTCATCAAGGAAGAGCATTATCTGCCCGCCGTGCGCGTTGCGATCGACGAAGCAAAGGCCAATATCGAAAAAATAAAATCAAATTCGGAAAACCCGACATTCGACAATACGATCGGCGCGTTGGAATTGGCGTCCGAACGTTTGGGAACCGTCTCTGGAATTTTCTACAATCAGCTATCTGCCGCGGGAACAGACGCACTCGAAGCTCTCGCGCAAGACATCGGCCCTATTTCGTCCAACTTCGGCAGCGATGTCATCATGGATGCAGATTTATTCAAACGCGTTAAAACCGTTTATGACCAGCGCGAAAAATTGAATCTGACCACAGAGCAAGCCACCGTTCTGGATGATTGCTACAAAGGTTTCGTTCGTGGCGGCGCACTATTGCCGGAAGAAAAGAAAAAACGTCTTCGTGAAATCAATGAGCAGCTTTCCGTGATGGGGCCGGAAATTTCTAAGAACATTAAAAAATCCTCCGAAGCCTTCACGCTCGTGATCGAAGATGAAAAAGATTTGGCGGGACTACCGCAAAGCGCGATCGATGCCGCCGTGATGGAAGCCGAAGAACGCGACCTAAAAGGCAAATGGGTATTCACACTGGATTACCCAAGCTACGGTCCGTTCGTGACCTATGCCGACAACCGTGCCCTGCGTGAGCAAATGTGGCGAGCTTTTGGCTCCCGCGCTTACAAAGACGAATTCGACAACTGCGGGAATATCTTAAAAGTAGTCTCGTTAAAAGACGAGCGCGCGAAATTGCTAGGTTACAAACACCACGCAGATTTCGTTCTGGAACAACGCATGGCGAAAACGCCGGACGCCGTTATGGGATTTTTGAAAAAACTTTTGGCAACCTATAAGCCATCGGCCGAAAAAGATTTAAAGAATCTCGAAGCCTTTGCCAAGGAAAGCGGATTCAACGATAAGATCCAACCGTGGGATGTCTCCTATTACAGCGAGAAGCTGAAAGAAAAACTTTTTGCATTCTCTTCAGAAGACCTACGCCCTTACTTCCCGTTGGAGCCTGTCCTAAAAGGCACGTTCGAGCATTTTTCCAAACTTTTCGGCATTACTTTCAAGCCTGCCAAATATCCGGTCTGGCACGAAGATGTCATGACGTATGATGTTGTAGACACCAAAACCGGTGATTTCATGGGCCTATTCTACGCGGACTTCTACCCGCGCAAAGGCAAAAAGCCCGGCGCATGGATGACCAATTACCGCGAGCAAGGCGAATTCACGGGCGGCATGAAACGCCCGTTTGTTTCAATCGTCTGCAACTTTACCAAACCGACGAAAGACGCGCCGTCACTTCTCACGCACGACGAAGTGCTGACTTTGTTCCATGAAATGGGGCACGCAATGCACTTGATGCTATCGAATGTACATTACTCTTCTCACTCCGGCACATCTGTATTGTGGGACTTCGTCGAATTGCCATCACAGGTACAGGAAAACTGGGCCTATACGAAAGAAACGCTCGATCTATTCGCGCGTCACTACAAAACCGGCGAAGCGATCCCGCAGGACTATCTCGACAAGATCAACGATTCCAAAAACTTTTTCGTTGGTTGGATGGGATTGCGTCAGAGCAATCTCGGACTTCTCGACATGGCATGGCACACGGCTGATCCGTCGAGCATCAAGGATGTTGCCGAATTCGAAGATATGGTGACGAAAGACTCCACGCTCTTTCCACGATTGGCGGGACCAACCTCCACATCCTTCAACCATATTTTTGGCGGCGGTTATTCTGCAGGATACTACAGCTATAAATGGGCGGAGGTTTTGGATGCCGACACGTTCGAGCTGTTCCAAGAAAAAGGACTCTACGATCAAGAAACGGCCGCGAAGTACCGCAACGAAATTCTGGCAAAAGGTGGTAGCGAACACCCATCCATCCTGTACAGGAATTTCCGCGGGCGGGATGCTGACCCCGATGCACTGCTCCGCCGCGAAGGATTGTTGGCAGCGACCAAGGTAGCTTAAAACGCAAACGGAGGCTCTGGTTGCCCAAAGCGCTCCGCCGTGTGTTTGGGAGGATTACTCCCCCCTCTTTACTGCCGTTAACAGTACTCTTTATCCGCATTTCGCCCTATATGTGTGGGGAACTCATAAAAGGTTAATGCGCACAACTTCGTTAATTTCAAAGCTGCGATTGGGACATTCTTAAATTCAGGGGGTTTTGTCAAACTTTTTTTTGGTGGATTTTAAGGATTTTAGCTTGCATCATTTTCCAGATTGGAGTAATTAAATTCCCAACCAAGACTTAAGAAAAGACTTATAACCGACTACGTGTTTAGAAGTGTTATAGAAAATGTCGATAACCACTGCACAAATTAGAGGTGCCAGAGGCATATTGAACTGGAGCCAGCAAGATCTGGCCCAGCGCACAGGCATCTCTGCGACGTCGATCGGCAGCATCGAGAACGGGCAAACAACGCCACGTGAGAGCACACTATCCACGATCCGCAAAACGCTGGAAAATGGCGGAATCGAATTTGTCGGGCTTGATGGCGTAAAAATTCAAAATGATTACATTAGAACCTTAAGAGGCGGAGACGGCTTTAGCGCGTTCTTGGATGATGTATATCAAACAGCCGTGGCCAACGGCACCGAAAAAAATCCTACACAGGTTTTCTTGTCAAATGTTGCCCATGAAAACTGGGTGAAGTGGATGGGGCCTGACCGCTGGGAAAATCATACTCGTCGCATGACCGAAAAGAAAAACGTCATGGACGTTCGTATCATCGTCAAAGAAGGCGATTATACATTTCCAGCAAGAGCCTATTCTCAATATAAGTGGTTTCCAAAGGAGATGTTCAACGACAAATCCTTTTATTCTTACCATGATAAGTTGGCTTTTATTAATTTTAAAAATGATGACGTTGAAATCATTATAATCAAACAACCGGCTTTTGCCGAAGGATACAGAACCCTGTTTTTAATCGCTTGGGATAATTTCGCGATTACCCCAACGACAGAGGCCAAGGCGAACAAACAAGCATGACACTTGAGATGGACAGAGCAGTAACAGCCGAACAAGACACATCCGAAAACCAAGGAGAACTTGGTCTGTGGGATCGTCGCTATCGGGCTGAAGGCCATATTTGGGGAGACAACCCAAGTGTGACCGCTAAGCATCTTGTGGACATCTTGCGTCCAAGTTCTAAAGTTCTGGAGATTGGCTTTGGTTACGGCCGCGACCTAGTGTTGCTTCTTCAAGAAGGCCATAGAATTTATGGCATCGAAGAAGCGGCTTACGGATTGACCGAAGCTACCAGACAACTTCAGCAATATATGCGCAATGGAAACGCACATCTTATTCTCGGTGCGTTTAATTCCGCAGACATTCAAAAAGAAAGCTTTGATGCTGTTCTGAGCCATAGAGTTTTGCACTTGCTTGGCGAGAATGGACTTACAGACGCATTCGCACGTCGCGCTGCTTATGCCTTGAGACCGGGTGGCCTTTTGTATGTAAGCGCAAGAAATCCAAATGATTTCAACAAAGATCAAATGGTTATGACCGGGAATAATACTGCTGAATACAAAGACCCAGCGCGCAAAGGCCAACAAATAAGCTTTTGGAACAAAGAAAGATTTAATAAGGTATTTGGTGATAAATTCGATATTGAGTCTCTTGAAGACCACACCGAAATCGAAGCAACCAGCAACCCAGTGCCAACGCATTTTACAGTAATGAAAGCACATAAAAAGAAGAGCGACGGCGGAATGGCTCCTACGCCATAAATTTACGCTTTCTAAGTTTTCCTGTTTTGCTACACTCAATCTATGAGCGCACACCCACTCGACGGAAGATACACGGTTACTTCGACAACAGACTATAAAGGTCCGCTTGAAAAACAAAGCGATGGCGAAACCGAAATCCGTAATGGCCAAACCCATCGAAAAGACCGCGCTGGTTGCCTTTGGAGCAGCACTTTCCACATTCTGAGCGACTCCGAAGTGGAAATGATCTCGATAGCGGACCCCACGAATGCAGACCCGCTTTTCTTGCTGCTCCGTCCCGATGGCTCACCTACACGCGAGCCCGTCACTTATAAAGCTATTTTGAAATTGGCGCGGAAAGATGATCGTATCCAAATGTCGGGGCAGATTGCCTATGGCAAGGATCTAACCTTTTTGACGATGCGTAAAACCGGCCCGCTCGCCTGAGCGATACCACGCATAAGTTTCACGCAACCCCCGCTCCAGCGTTATTTCAGGAGCCCAATCCAACGCACGCATTTTAGATGAGTCCAATAATTTGCGCGGCGTTCCATCCGGTTTTAATGGATCAAAAATAATTTCACCCTCAAAGCCCGTAATCGATTTCATGGCCTGCGCCAGACCGCGAATGCTGACCTCTTCCCCGCTGCCGATATTCACCGGCATCTCATCATCATATTTTTGCATGAGGATGATCAGCGCATTCGCCAGATCATCGACATGAAGAAATTCGCGCAAAGGTGCTCCAGTGCCCCAAACCCTCACTTGCTTTGCTTTCTCTTGCACGGCGCGATCAAACTTCATCATCATGGCAGGAATAACGTGCGAATATTCAGTATCAAACCTATCATAAGGCCCATATAAATTCGTCGGCATAGCGGAAATGTAGGAACGTCCATATTGCCGCTTGTAAAACTGGCACATTTTAAAGCCTGCGATCTTGGCAATAGCATATGCTTCATTGGTTAATTCTAGAGGACCTGTGAGCAAAGCAGTTTCTTTAATCGGCTGATCAGCATCGCGTGGGTAGATACAAGAAGAGCCTAAAAACAAAAGATTTTGAACATCTGCGCGGTGAGCGCCTTCGATCACATTCTGCGCGATGGCAAGATTGTCGCGAATAAAATCGGCCGGATAATCATTGTTGGCGCCTATCCCGCCCACACGTGCCGCTGCCATAAAAATGGCATCTGGTTTGTTTTTTGCAATCCAGTCAAACGTTGATTTTTGATCCGTTAAATCGAGAGCGGAATGCGGAGCTGATAACAGTTCTACATCAAATTTTTCAAGTGCACGCAAAACAGCACGGCCAACCATCCCGGTTTCACCGGCCACCCAAATTTTTTTATTCTGTAATGAAAAGTCAGCCATATATTTTTTTGCGCATAGCCATAGGAGAATCCGCATCAACCATTTCGGCAACCAGATCATCAAAGGAATAACGTGGCATCCAACCAATTTGTGTTCTTGCTTTTTTTGAATCGCCAATCAAGCAATGAATTTCTTGTGGGCGGAACAAGGATGGATCAATTTCAATCAAAATTTTGCCCGTGGCTTTATCAACACCTGTCTCGTGAATTCCTTCACCTTTCCAGACAATATGACGATCTACGCAGGCAAAGGACTTTTCTACAAACTCGCGTACGCTACGACTCTCACCAGTCGCAAGAACGTAATCATCAGCACCATCCTGCTGCAACATCATCCACGCGCCGCGCATATAATCATGAGCATGGCCCCAATCGCGTTTTGCATCGAGATTGCCAAGCTTTAAAGACTCTGCACGGCCAACCGAAAATTCGCCAACGGCACGGGTAATCTTGCGTGTGACGAACTGCTCACCACGCATGGCACTTTCATGGTTGAATAAAATTCCGTTGCTGGCGTGAAATCCGTGTGCGTTGCGATACATCCTCACCGCCCAATAGGCCGCGAGTTTTGCTATCCCATAAGGGCTACACGGCGCGAACGGTGTGCTTTCATTTTGCGGGGCCGCCGCATTGCCAAACATTTCCGAACTCGATGCTTGATAGAATTTTACGCACCCCATATCCAAAGCGCGCATTGCCTCCAACAAACGGATTGTGCCCAGCGCATTCACATTCATCGTGTGCTCGGGCATGGAAAAGCTCACTTGCACATGGCTCATCGCGGCAAGGTTGTAGATCTCATCCGGTTTTACTTGCGCCAGAATGCGAGAGAGACTTGCGCCGTCGCTCATGTCCGCGTGGAAGAATTCAATGTTTGGATGATGCTCGATACGCTCTTTGTCATCGACCGGAAGATAAGGAGCAAGGCCGCAGACACGATAACCTTTTTCGAGAAGGATTGCAGCCAGAACCGCTCCGTCCTGTCCCGTGATTCCGGTGATAAGTGCCGTCTTGGATGCCATGCGTTTCCCCCGATGCGTCCTATCTTATGTATGACGCAATAAGGAAGGGCGGTCAACTATGGGCTGTAATCAGGAAAATCTGGGTGCCGGTCTGGCGGTTGCAAGCAGATCAGCAAAGCCGGATTTTGGCGCAGGTAGAGCTGGCTTATCTGTACCGATTTCTACATCAAAGCCACTGGCGAATAAAACCGCGCCTGTCGAAACATGGCCATCGGAACCTACGGCCGTTACTTTCGTGCCCAATACTTCTTCCAAAGGTGAAAACATTTCTGCGAGCATTATTTCATCCTTGTTTCGACATAAGCCACGGCCGTCACACACCCCGGAAAGAAACCGCCCGGTGGATGTTCGACGATGCCAACCTGCGATGTTGTTTTCAGGCGATTGAAAACTTCTTCGTTGTGGTACGGAAACTGTGCGATTTCATTATGGCCCGCCTTGATACGAATGCGGTCAGGCGTTGCAGACACGGTATAGTTTGGCGCGTTGGCAGGAAGCATCCCCGGCAGCACGATGACCATGCTGTTGTCCTGACCCAATATAAACTCGCAACGATTGAACATTCTCTTCCCCTTACACGGAACACGGCAGAGCTGCTTGCCCTTTACGGGCTTTTACAGACTACCGATCCCCTATTAATATTTTATGAAAAGATGGAGCAGAAGTGCAAATTTGGGCTTATTCCGCCCCTGAAACAGGCGGTGGAGCAGGTTTTTTATCGTACGGCTTAAAGCGAAGGCTCATATCTTTAAATGGCCAAACCAACTGCTCCAGAAACTTCTCCGGCATTTGCTGGGTGATACCGATATTCACCGGCGGGCGGCGCGGCGTATCGATGAAGAACGTGCCGAACAGATGATCCCAGATCATCACATTCTCGCTGTAGTTCTTGTTACCCTCACGCAGTTTTTTCGAATGGTGCCAGCGATGCAATTCAGGTGTATTGAACACGTAAGACAAAGGTTTCACGAAATGCATCTCGACATTGCAATGCGTGAGAACACCAATATAGGCCGTGATAGCGGATAACCACAGCACAACTTCCAAAGGCGCGCCAAGCGCAATGAGAACGCCCGTACCAAGCAAAATACTTTTCAAGGAATCGATGAAATGGAAGCGACCCGTGTTGACGATCCAGAGCTTGCCGACCGAATGATGGACAGCATGGAAACGCCACATCGGATGAAATTCATGTGCCAAACGGTGCGCCCAATACAGACCGAATTCCGCCGTGACGACGCCAAGAATGACTTGCGACCACAACGGCCAATCACGCGGCCAAATACCGTAGCCTTCATCCGTCAGCGGTGTGATGAGTGTTGTTAAACCAAACACACCGGCAAAAGCGATCAACGCTTGCACCACACCCTTGCTAACCAGTGTGTGCGCAAGATCAGGGAGTAATTGACCATCACGCTCCTGCCATTTCTTTTCGTGCGGCATATATCTTTCGAGTAAAAAGAGAGAAATGATCAGGCTTAAATAAATGATGTTGAACGCCAGCATCGGATGGGTCGTTTGAAAGCCAAACGTAGTCGCAGCAATACAAGCCGTAACCAGAAACGGCCATGACGTGTAGCTGAGCGCAGTGCGAAGTCTTTGATTCATGGCGTTTTGCCCCCATCGGCGAATTTGCCCTATTTTTAGAAAACGAAGGCCAGCTTGGCAAGCAAAGAAAGGCGGGGATTGCCTATTCGCCAAGCTTGCGCAGAATAAGCCGATTTTGGTAAGAATCGGGTAGATTTCGCGGCGTGTTCTTACCATAAAAAATACGAGAGTGATCACGTCCATTAATGGATTTAAGCGTTTCCACCAAACTGCCCGACACGCTGGCCGCCCTGAAACGGGCTCAGGCTTACGGGACACCCGCATCTAGC
The DNA here is from genome assembly GCA_964473655.1 of uncultured Micavibrio sp. Lineage (GTDB taxonomy): Bacteria > Pseudomonadota > Alphaproteobacteria > Micavibrionales > Micavibrionaceae > Micavibrio_A. Next base: position 1,048 of record CAYYPX010000014.1, on the reverse strand, counting down.
AAAGCAGAAACCACACAAACAGCCCCTAACCTTCCGGTTGTTACCAATAGCTCTAAAAGTTTCAACGCCAGCGGCACGCAACTGGTGAATGAACAGCGCCAAGAACTGGGCGATGGCGGTTTCCGCCGCACCCAGATATTCGAGCGCGATGATGGCCGCCAGTTTACCCGCATTGAAGATTTTGCCTTTACCGAACGCGGTACACGCCGTTCGGTTGTCCAGCAAAACCCATCCGGCGGTATCACCAGATACGAAGAAGTTCTGGACCGCGAAGGCAGTGGTAATTTTCGACGCACCCAGCGTTTTCAAGATGAGGGCGGCGAAGTCGCGACCCAGATCACAGGTGATTATAGGGTGACCGATCCTTTTATCCTGACCGGTGGAACAGCCACGCAAACTGCGCCTTTGGCCGCATTCTCTTCCTCTCGCGGAAGCCAGCTTGATCTCGTAGCATAAGCGGCCCATATTCATGATGGTTCAACCATCAAGGAATTCTCATCATGCTCAAAGGTAAAACAGCCATCGTCACCGGTTCCACCAGCGGTATCGGACAAGGAATGGCACTTGCTCTCGCCAAAGCTGGCTGCAACGTCATGCTCAACGGATTGGGCGATGCGGCACAAATAGAGGCCGAACGAGCGAAGATGGAAAAAGACACAGGTTCCAAGATCTTGTTCAACGGTGCAGACATGACCAAGCCCGATCAGATCGAGGCCATGATCAAGGAAACAAAATCCAAATTCGGATCGGTCGACATCATCGTGAATAATGCTGGCGTTCAGCACGTCGCTCCTATCGATGAATTCCCGCCCGAAAAATGGGATCAGATCATCGCGATCAATCTCACTAGCGCATTCCACATGACGCGTTTTGCATTGCCGTACATGAAAGAGGCAGGCTGGGGACGCGTTGTCAATCTGGCCTCCGCCCATGCGCTAGTAGCATCGCCGTATAAGAGCGCCTATGTCGCCGCAAAACACGGTATCGCCGGCATGACGAAAACAGTCGCACTCGAAGTTGCGCAGCAGAACATTACTTGCAACGCGAT
>CAYYPX010000013.1:21653-23159 GCA_964473655.1 uncultured Micavibrio sp. | reverse complement strand
TTTTCATCATCGACGTAGCAAGGAACGGCGGCGGCGTTACCGGCCTTTTCACAAAGCATACGTAGTGATGATTTTGGGCCGAGTTCTCCTGCTTCCAATATCACAAGATTTTCCGGTGAAGGGCTTGCTAGATATTCCTTGATGAGTGTGGTGAGTTTGTCGGAAGCATCTTCGATGCGGATCAATCTTGCGCCGCCCATCATCGACATGGCGTTGGCTTCATCATTCAACCGCGCAGGGTCCTCGCTTAAAATAGAACTGCTTAGGACTGCAACGTTGAAAGGGTCATTCAAATCGACGACGACGGATTTTGCCATTGAAGATGCGCGTTCACGCATCAATCCGTCATCAGGCCCATAGACAAGAATGACGCGTGCTTTGGCGTCCGGCTTCTTGACGAAGGGTTCGATATCTTTCCACGCAAGCTTCATGAGTTCAGCCTAGCCCATCCTTTTCATCGTGAAAAGCGCGGATATGGGTATAAAAAATGGCCCCGAAGGGCCATTCGTTAATTCGTGAGATGAATACCAACTCTGGATAGCGATTCAAGCATCAATGCTTCTTTGACCGCGCCATATCCATGGCTGAACGGGATCATGGTTCCGATCATTGCGGCCGGTTTGCTTTCATCGGCAGGTTGTACCGCGAGCGCCCAAGCAGAGCCGTAACGATTTCCGCCGTCGCGCACATTGTGAACAACCGATACGACCAGTCTGGAACCATCAGGATTTTTGACTGCCGCGCCATTTTCTTGCGCCCAATAAGAAAAACGTTCCGCAAGTGTGCGTCGCGAACAATTTACACCCACGATTTCCAGCAAACGCTCGCCGGTTCTGTTGTCAGATGTTTCTGGAAGCCCTGCTAAAACGAATGCGATTCCATCGCCTTCTCTCCGCAATTGACCTCTGCCACCCGGCACGATGTTCATTTTCAAATGTAGATTGTTGTGTCTCATGGGTTTTTCCTCTTTTTCTTGTTGTTTTTTAGAAATGTCTGTTACCAGCCCGTGCTGCACGGGAATGGCGTTAAATTTTTGAATCAATACGCCTTTAAGAGCATCCCAAATCACACCCATCGTGCGGTCTTTGGTTTCAAGGGCCTGAACATCTTCTGTTTGAATGATGCTGCCCTTATCATCCAGACGTTGGATTGTGAACTTGCGCCGCCCAATCCAATTTCCTGTCGTACGATCCATATAACCAACGCTGTCGTCAAATGTCAGATCAACATCATCCGGAATGTAGAAAATGCCAATGCTCTTCAGGAAGTCTTCGGCGGGTCTTTTTGGTCTTGTTCTCATTGTACTTTTCCTTCAGCAAAACAGCTTTTGTGTTTCGTTTTGAATAAATAGTTTGCGGGAAGGTATTTCGAAGGCAGATGCTTCAAAGCCGGAAAACCGTCCCAATTCGAGTACCGGGACCATAGCTATTCCGAGAAGCTATAGCGCTCTTTGGCCTTTTTTACGCGGTGCAAGCTGCCCCATCAAAATCCGCGAATAGCCACCAA
>CAYYPX010000013.1:0-21643 GCA_964473655.1 uncultured Micavibrio sp. | reverse complement strand
ATATGTGGATAAGTTAGGAGCGTTAACTCATTCTGTCAATAGATTTAACGTTTGAAGTATAAAACCACGTGATTTTCGATCTGGCGGGCGAGATCGGCAAGTGAGGCTTCGCGAGCGTCAGCCTCGGAAATACGGGTTGTGAATTGGCTGCCCAAGACGTTGTAACTGGTGAGCGCGGTCAGCGAGCGGTTTACCACGGCCTTACCGGTTTTCTTATCAATCAGCGACATGGCTGTGTTGAGCTGGATCTGTTTTCTGGTGGTTTCGGATTCAACCGTGATGTCGAGATCAGTTTCGACTTCGGAGACGCGGGAGACGACCAGCGTGTATTGCGGCGAGGATGGATAGCCGTCCTGATAGAAATGATCGATCAGAATGTTTCGAAGATAAACACCGCTTTCATCGGGGATGAGCGCGATTTCCACTTGGTTCATGCCATCCGTTCCGCTAAGGCCGCCGCCGGAGCCGTACATCGGTGTGAAGCCGCAGGCGGCGAGTGTGATGGCGAGAAGTGCTGAGAAAATTTTAAGCGGCGACGACATTGACGATCCTTCCGGGGACAACGATGATTTTTTTAACCGACTTTCCTTCGAGTGCGGCCTGTACTGTGTTTTCGGCAAGCGCGGCAGCTTCGGCAGTTTTTTGATCGGCGTTTGCTGGCAATATGATTGTCGCGCGCATTTTGCCGTTCACCTGCACCGCCATCGTCATGGAATCGGATTCCAGCAAAGCGGGGTCGGCCTTCGGCCATGATGTTTCTGTGAGCTGCGTTTTGTTGCCAAGTGCTTCCCACATTTCTTCGGCCAAATGCGGCATCATCGGGTTGATCATGATCAGGAAGGATTCAATTGCTTCGCGAAGCGCCCATTTGTCCGCATCGTCATTCGCTTTGAAGGCGGAGATCGTGTTGGAAAGTTCGCGCAGAACGGCAACCGCTTTGTTCATGTGGAATGCTTCGATGTTGCGGCCGACGCTATCAATTGCTTTGTGCGTTTCACGGCGGAGCTTTGTCGCTGCATCCGAGAAGGCGTTCGGTTTTGTTTTGATAGATGCAACATTTTGTGTTGCGTCCGAAATCATGCGGTGCAGTTTGTTGATGTAACGCCACGATCCTTCGATACCGGATGTCGTCCATTCGATATCGCGCTCCGGCGGTGAGTCTGACAAGATAAACAAACGCGCAGCATCCGCGCCATATGTGTCGATAATGTCTTGCGGGTCGATCGTGTTCTTTTTCGATTTCGACATTTTGATTTGCGGGCCGACGGTCACAGGCTTGCTGCCATCTTTGGTTACCCATTTGCCGTCGTTGTTTTCAACTTCGGTTGGGTAGAGCCATTTTCCATCAGCCGTCTGGAAGGTTGCGTGGTTGACCATGCCTTGCGTGAACAGGCCGGTGAACGGTTCGTCCGCATTGATCGGATAGCCGCAATCACGAAGTGCGCGTGTGTAGAAGCGAGAATAGAGAAGGTGCAGGACTGCGTGTTCGACACCGCCGATATATTGATCGACACTGCCCCAGTATTTTGCGGCTTTCGCAGAGAACGCTTCATTGTCGTTGCGTGCATCCATATAACGTAAGAAGTACCAGCTGGAATCCACAAACGTATCAAGCGTATCGGTTTCGCGAAGCGCAGGCTTTTTACATTTCGGACATTCTGTGTGTTTCCATGTTGGATGACGATCCAGCGGATTGCCCGGATGATCGTAATTTATGTCGCGCGGCAATTCGACCGGTAGTTGATCATCCGGCACAGCAACAATGCCGCAATCGTTGCAGTGAACGAGTGGAACAGGACACCCCCAATAACGTTGACGCACAGCGCCCCAATCGCGTAAGCGGTATTTTGTCATGCCGCTTCCACGCTTTTGTTTTTCAAGCTCGGCTATCGCTGCTGTTTTTGCTTCCTCAATATTTTTGCCGTTGAGGAATTCCGAATTCACGATTTTACCCGCGCCGGTGTAGGGAAGTTTTTCACCTTCGGGTATATCGACGACAGGCAGGATGGATAGATTGTATTTTGTTGCGAATTCGAAATCGCGTTCGTCATGCGCAGGGCATCCGAAGATCGCGCCGGTTCCGTAATCCATCAAAATAAAGTTGGCGAGATAAACGGGAAGTTCTTTTCCCGCGATGAAAGGGTGCGCGACTTTGTGGCCAGTATCGAAACCGATTTTTTCGGCCTGTTCGATGGCGGCCTCGGATGTGCCGGTGGATTGGCATTGTTTTACGAACGCATCGAAGCCGGATTTATCGCCGGCGAGTTTTTTTGCCAGCGGGTGATCAAATGCCAAACCTACAAAGGATGCTCCGAACAATGTGTCTGGGCGCGTGGTGTAAACTTCGATCTGGCCATCTGAGGTGGTTAAATCGAATTTGAATTGTGCCCCTTGGGATTTGCCGATCCAGTTTTCCTGCATGAGGCGAACTTTTTCCGGCCAGCGGTCCAAAGTCTTGAGACCGTCGATCAAATCTTCGGCATATTTTGTGATACGGAAGAACCATTGGTTCAGTTTCCGGCGTTCGACCGGCGCGCCTGTGCGCCAGCCTTTGCCGTCGACGACCTGTTCATTGGCCAGCACCGTGTTGTCGATCGGGTCCCAGTTGACCATGGATTCTTTGCGGTAGACCAAATCGTTCTTGTAGAGAGACAAGAACATCTTTTGCTGGTGCTTATAATATTTAGGGTGGCAGGTCGCGATTTCGCGGGACCAATCGATGGCCAGACCCATGGACAGCATCTGTTCTTTCATCTGGGCGATGTTGCTGTACGTCCAATCGGATGGGTGTACGTTTCGTTCCATAGCGGCGTTTTCGGCCGGAAGACCCATCGCGTCCCAACCCATCGGGTTCAAAACGTTAAAGCCTTGCGCCTTTTTGTATCGGGCAACGACGTCGGACAGCGTGTAGTTGCGGACATGGCCGATATGGATGCGGCCCGACGGGTATGGCAGCATGGCCAGCACGTAATATTTCGGCTTGGAGGAATCTTCGACGACCTCAAATGATTTGCGGTCGGCCCATACTTTGCGCCATTTGGCTTCGGTGTCTTTTATATTGTAACGCTCATTCATAGTGCGTTTTTAGCATAGAAAATATAAAGGTCACGACCAATTTTGAGGCGAAAAGTCTTAACGGCGGCGTTGTGGAAAAAGGTCATGCCCCTCATGCATAAACCGCACGCGTCTTCGCGGTTGTGTTATCAAAAAATATCCATGGAAAGAATGACCCAAGATATCTGTGCGGCCACCGCCACTGCGTTCAATAAAAAGGGCCCTCTTCCAAAAGGATTTTCTATCCGCGCCGCCACAGTGAAAGACACAGACGCCATCATGGATGTTGGTTGCAAATGTTTTGAATCGGACCAGCCGGAAACGCATAAGATCAAGCGTTTCCTAACCATCGCGCACGCAAGCATCATCGGTTTGTTTTCGGGGTCGGAGATGATCGGATATTTGCATCTGGAAGCGAACGCGCGGCACAAGAGTTTGTATTTGAATACGGTTGCCGTTTTGAAAGAATATCGCGGCAAAGGTTTGGGCAACGCGCTTTATGTTTTCGCGAACGAGCTTGCCCAAAAAATAAAAGCAGCGTCGATCTGGTGCCATGTCGACGCACACGATAAGCACGCGATTTATATGCTGACAAAAAACGGATATGTGATCGAGCGCACGGAAGACCCCTATTACGATGATGGGCGCGCGGCACTCATCATGCGCCGGAGTTTTGCATGAATATTTTTGATTATATCGATCATCAAACGAAGGGCGGAATTTTTTCACAAAGCTCACCCTTCCCTGAAAACGATCCGCGCGTTTTAAAAGAGTTTTATACGCGTTTAAAAAACGAAGGCGCGAATGTCGACGCCATCGAGGTGATCGTGCTCGCCGATAGATACGGGTTCTATCTGAATGATCTCGATACCGACCGCGAAGGATGGAATGTGGCGGGATCTAGCTCGCTGATCGATATCAATATCGGGATTGATTATGCGGGGTTTGTTGCGGATTTGCCGAAGCTTCGCGAACAAGCTTCCAAGCCTATTTTCACCGATAGTTTTTCTTTTAAAGATGGCTACGGAAGCAGTACCGAACAGCATGAAAGTCTGGTTTGGCTCAATAGTCCCGTGGCAACGCTTGATCAAGCTTTTGAGCCTTATCTTGAAAGCCTGACATCCGAGCGTCGCAAGAAATATCGCCGTTCGGTTGCCGATTTTGAAAAGACGAATTTGCGGTTCGAGATGAGCGATCGCGGCCTTACATCGCAAGAGTTGGATTTTGTGAAAACCAATCTTGAGAAAAAATGGGCCGAAGAAGCGGGCTATGCTTTCCGTCAGACTTTGTGGGCGGATGTGGTTCAAAAAATTCGCCCCGAACAATTTCTGATGATGCGCGTTTACGATGCCGACAAGCTTGTCTTCGTGCAAACGATGATCATCAAGGGCGCGAGTGTTTATTGCCAGTCGATCACGAAAGACGAAGGGAGCTTTTACAACGGGCTTGCTGCGTTCACCGATTTCGAATGCATTAAAGCGTTGTGTGGAAAATCACCCTATGCAATATTCGATCCTAGTTGCCGTACATCATTGGACGATCCTGAATCTATTGGTATCGCCAAACGCGCAACGGTAAACAAGAATTGCGTGAAACCCATTTTGGCGATCGGGAAAAATTTCTCGCCGGAAATGACTGCAATGGTTGAGAGTAAAGTGGTTCAAGGAAAAGAAGCGTAGATGCCCAGCGATATTCAACCGCTGAATGGCGGGCGCGAATACAGATATAAATATGTGATCGTGTCCGAACGCATTCTGGACATCGACTATGACGACCCGCACACGCTCTTTGTGACGTCCGCCGATTTCATTGCCAACAAGGCGCATTTCGATTTCAGAAAACTGGCGGGCGCGAAGGTTATCAATCTTTGCGGATCTTATGATTATTTGAGTAAGGGCTATTATTGCTCGCTGATGGCCGAAGCGCGCGGTATGCGCTGCGTGCCCGGCGTGGCCGACATGATCTCGCTGAACTGGAAGCGTCACTATCAGACCGCCCTGCCCGAATTGAACGCGTTGGTCGATAAATGTTTCAAGGCACCAGATATCGAGCCGAGCTCTTATAAATACACAGTCTATTTCGGGCGGATGAAAGAAGAATCACTAGAGCCTTTGGGGCAAAAGCTGTTCGATTTGTTCCGCTTTCCGATGTTGTCGGTTGAAATCAAACAAGACGGCAAAGGCAAATGGAGCGTTGAATCGGTGGAGCCGCTCGCGCTTTCGGACCTGCCGCCGGACAAGCACAAGAATTTCACAACCTATTTGAAAAAATTTACCGGATCCGCATGGCGGATCAAAAGCGAAAAGCGCGCACGCAACTGGCTGGCCATTCTCTATGATCCCATGGAAAAGAAACCGCCATCGAACAAGGCGGCACTACAGAAATTTTTCAAGGCTGGAAAAGATTTGAATGTGTCGGTCGAATTTTTGACGAAGAACGATTATTCGACGCTGGTGGAGTACGAAGCCCTTCTCATCCGCGAGACGACGGCGATCAATCACCACACGTATCGCTTTGCGGCAAAAGCCGAAAGTGAAGGCATTCCTTGTATCGACGATACGCAATCGATGATCCGTTGTTGCAACAAAGTGTTTCAATATGAATTGTTGGAATCAAAACGCATCCCCCTTCCCCGCACATTTATCGTCGACAAGAAAAACGAAAAGAAATTATCCGAGCAGATGGAATATCCCGTCGTCGTAAAAATTCCGGATGGTGCTTTTTCGCGCGGTGTCGTGAAGGTCGATAGTCCGATGAATTTCCGCATCGCGGCGGGCGAGCTTTTGAAAAAGTCGGATGTTATCTTGGCGCAGGAATTCGTGCAGTCCGAATTCGATTGGCGTATCGGCATTCTGGATGACGAGCCTTTATATGCTTGCAAATATTTCATGGCGAACGGTCACTGGCAGATTTACAACCACAACGCTAAGACAATCAAACGTAGATCCGGTGACCATGAGACCGTCCCCTTCTCCGCCGTGCCATACGATGTAATGCAAACGGCATTGAAAGCCGCGAAGCTGATCGGCAATGGTTTGTACGGTGTCGATTTGAAAGTGTCGAACGGCAAAATCATCGTGATGGAAGTGAATGATAATCCAAGTATCGACGCCGGCGTCGAAGACCAGATAGGCGGCGAGAAAATTTACAAGACGATTATTTCAAGCTTGATGCGTCGTGTGGAAATGGGGCAATCGCCGCTGCTGCGCAACGGCAATGGAGAGAGTAAGGAAACCCCTACTCTTCCCCTTCCATATCCGCGACGCGCAACTGACGGGCGCGGGTAAGAATTGCGTCTTCCATTTGCGGGCCGGTGTTGTCGGCAACGGTAGAGTCAGACCATTTCGTGCCGCCCTTGTTCACCTGACGGAAAACTTTTACCTTGATGCCATCCGCGCGCAATTGTTTGTCGAGGATGAAGATGTTGACCTTGAAACGCTCATCCGGTTTTTCATCGGCTGTATACCAATCCGTGATGATGACGCCGCCGAATGGGTCGGCCGAAGCCAGCGGCATGAAGGACACCGTATCCAAAGACGCGCGCCATAGATAAGAGTTCACGCCGATACCGTTCGAGCCATCGTTCGCTTCTTTCTTGGCGCCGCCTAGAATGCCGCCCTTGCCGAAAATGCTCTCTCTTTTTGCGTAGATATCGCCGCCAGTCGTGGTGCGGTCCATACCGGATGGGTATTTCGCTTCGCCTTTGTAGCGATCGCACGATGTTACGGAAATTAATCCCGCAAATAGGATCATAATAAGAAGAAAGGATCGAACAAAATTCATAAAACTAAAGCTCCTTGGGCAAGCGCGCTTGCTGTTAAGACATTTCCTGATTACCATGCCCATAGTGATGGCTCAAGGGGGCTACGGCGTTCTCGCCGTTTTGTCCAGAGACCCGCGAAAAACCGCGGCTTTTGGATCAAATATAAAATGTCTTTTTAAATGACATAATACATTTAACGTCACTGTGCGCTCATGTTGCAATTCTGCAACAACCCTTTTCTAAATATGTTTGACAGGCTTCAGGTGCGTTGACCCTAAGAGTCCTTTGCGACTAAATGATGACATCATTCGGAGGGTTCCGGATGATTTTCTTATTCGGTCTGTTCTAGACCAGCTAAGAAATCTTTTAATATTTGGAGGAATGAAAATGAAAAAAATTCTGCTTTGCAGTGCTGCTCTCGTTGGCGTTGCTTTTGCCGCTGCTCCTGCGATGGCACAAGTTGACGTTACGGTTGGCGGTCACACGAAAAACTACATGGGTTATATGTCCCAAGATGTTACAGCTGGTTTGACTAACGAAGAGCGCAATGTTGATATGCTGCGTGAATCCGAAATCCACTTCAATGCTGAAGGCACAGCCGACAACGGTCTGACATACGGTTTCCACGTTGAATCCGAAGTTGATGGCGCAGATGCTTTCGCAGTTGAAGAATCCTACCTGTACTTGGCTTCCAACCTCGGCCGCGTAAACTTGGGTTCTGAAGACGGCGCAAACTACTTGCTTCAAGTTGCTGCTCCTTCTGCTGATGCCAACATCGACGGTCTTCGTCAGTACATCCAACCAGTTAACTACGGCCTGACAGCTCTCGGCGCTGGCTTTGCTGCTGGTGGTATCGACTACGACAACGATGCAACAGCTCAAGACGAGAAAGTTACATACTTGTCTCCAAACTGGAACGGCTTCCAGTTCGGTTTGTCCTATACGCCTGATGTTGCTTCTAACTTGGCTGAAAGCGTAAACGGTGCAGGTCTGCTCGGTTTTGCTGATGACGACACAGAAGACAACTTCGGTTCGGGTTATGACGCTGCCGTTCGTTACGAAGGCACGTTCAACAACATCGGCTTCGCTCTGGGTGCTGGTTACACGCACATCGACGTAGAAGCTGACCGTCTTGGCAACAACTCCGATGATTTCCAAGAGTGGAACGTTGGTGCTGACTTCGATATCGGTGCATTCGGCCTCGGCGCTGTTTACACAGAAAACGAAGATGGCCCAGCCGCTAAAGGTAACGAGTCCGAAACATGGGTACTCGGCGCTGACTACACGACTGGTCCTTTCCAGTTCGGCGTTTCCTACCTGAACAACGACATCAACCCAGCCGGTGCTAACAACGATATCGAAACAGATCGTTACACAGGCGGCGTTGTTTACACGTTGACACAAGGTCTGACACTTCGTGGTTCCGTTAGCTACATCGATCACGATGTACCGGGCGTAAACACAGATGTTGACGCTACTTCCGTTCTCGGCGGTATTCAGTTCAACTTCTAATCGAAGCTGACACGAAATTGGGAAGAGGCGCTTTCGGGCGCCTCTTTCTTTTTGTGCTTATTTAAAGAGCGTTGTCGTCATCCGCTTTGCTATGCAAAGCGTCGATCCAACGCTATATTTCCTGTCATGAGCATCGCCGAAAACTTCACGCACATCATATCCCGCATGAAAAAGGCGGAGCGTACGCATGGGCGCGAAGAGAGAGCGACCAAACTCATCGCTGTGACCAAAACCCAAAGCGATGAGGACATTCGCGCCGCGCTGGAATTTGGCCAACGGCTGTTCGGTGAAAACCGCGTTCAAGAAGCGCAATCACACTGGGCCGATTTAAAAAAACAATATCCGGATATCGAATTGCATTTGATCGGGCCGTTGCAAACCAATAAAGCAAAAGAAGCAGTAGCGTTGTTCGATTTCATTCAAACGCTGGACCGTGAAAAGCTAGTTGATGCGCTTGCGATCGAGATGAAAAAACAGGGCAGGGAAGTATCTTGTTTCATTCAAGTGAACACAGGCGGAGAGGAACAAAAGGCCGGCATTGCCCCGCATGATTTAAAATCGCTTTTGGATTATGCCCGCAAAGCCGGATTGAGTGTGGTTGGTTTGATGTGCATACCGCCAGTGGATGAACCCGCCGCACTTCATTTCGCGCTACTCAAAAAACTAGCAATTGAAAATAATCTCAATCAACTCAGCATGGGCATGAGCGCGGATTTTGAAAAAGCAATTGCGCTGGGTGCTACGCACGTGCGTGTTGGATCAGCTTTGTTCGGTGATCGAAATTAAGCGTTCCAGCTAGTTTGCGCTATATTACGCGCCGCAAAATTTTTACGTCCATCCGCCGCCAGATAAGCTGCTGTTGCCATATCTTGAATGGTTGCGCTGCTGGTGTTTGCAACGGTAGCCGTCTTGTCGTAGACGATTTCTGCTTTGCTTGTGCTTTCTTTATCGGAGCTGAAACCAGCCAGCGCCATCGCGGTCTCGCCCAAATCTTTTCCGGTGCGATCTTTCACAATTACATTCACCGTGCTGCTGACTGCGCCGACGGGTCCGCCGAAAATTGCGCCGCCGATAATGTTGCTGAATGGTTTGATCGTATCGCCGGTGAATTGTCTATAGAGGGTTCCGATAACGGGCAGATGTTGCAACGGGTTGATGATGTCGATGATGTCACCAAAGCTGTAGCCATCATCATCTTTGGTTGATGCGTAATCGAGATCGATCGCTTCGCTGCCGGTGGACGCGGAAGAGGGGGCGTAAGCATGGTGATGGATAGAGGCTGCATCTTTGACCATCGATCCGAACACGGGGCCGGCGGCGGCTGTGCGTGCTTCGGGATCGTGTTTCATCACAGAAGTTTTGCCAGCCGCGGACCATGATTTGTATCCGGCATCTTCGCGGGCTTGGTTGGAGGTAAAGGCTGTTGCGGTTTCAATCACTTGCGGGCTGCTCCTTACACCAGAATTTGCAAGAGCCGTGCCAAGGCTGGACAATGCCGAATCAATGGGTTAGTGAGGATGAACGGGCGTCAAGGAGCCCAAAATCGCCATGAATGACGTTAAATTCATAGATATTTTTGCCCAGAGCGATACGACCTATCGCTATCTGGCCGATATCGTTGTGTTGGCCGGTGGCAGACCCCGTGCAAAGGCTGATCGGGCCATTGCTGCCATCATGACGATCGATGATAAGTCCATCAAAACCCCCATAAAAGCCGCAGATTTGGTTCAAAAAATCCGCCAGCAGCTAATGGCTGGGGCGCAAGGTCCCGAAAGCCTGACGATCGGGGGCTGTACGCTCGATACGCGTCATGGTTTTTGGATTTTGGCATCGGGCGAGAGCATTCGTTTGACCGAAAAGGAAGTGGCGATCCTATCGTTTTTGAAAAACGCGGCACCAAGCATTGTGAGCAAACAGGATCTGCTTGAAAAAGTCTGGTCGTACGCGGAAGGGGTCGAGACACATACGCTCGAGACTCACATATATCGTCTTCGCCAGAAGATCGAAGCAGATCCTTCAAATCCGCAGATTCTTCTCACACAAGAAGATGGTTATTCTATCAAGCCATAATCAGACGCTGGATTTTTGAAGACGTACAGCCGCAACCAAAGCTTCCAAAAACGTATCCGCTTTTTCAATCACCAAAGTTTGAACACCGCGGCGGTCGAGCTGGTCCAATTCAGAAATCAAAACATGGATGGTACGCAGTTCGTCGGCTTTCAAAAGATCGGCAAGGTCGACTTGTTCTTCTTCCTTGTTTTTGGATTCTACCGGCGGGGGTGGCGGCGCGGCATGGTTTGCCATGCTGGTGTACGCCTTCACCGCGCGGGCGGCGATAGGCGTGACGGGTTCGCGCACTTCGGGTGTTATATCTGTATAAACAAAGTCTTGGGCGTTGTTAGCGGGTGTGCTTTGTGTTTCATCGCCGCGCGATTTCAAAAACTCAACGAGGAATGTACGTAATGCCATAACGCTGACCGTTGTGCTGTCTTCCCACAACTGGCTGGTTGTTTCGTCTTCGGCCTGTTCATCTTCCTTCTTGCCGGAATTTTCTTTTTCTTCACGGCGGATTTCAAGGCGGGCATCGGTTGATTCCGCCTGTCTCATCGTCGTCCTGAACAAAGGTCCCAATTGGGAAAACATATCTCTATCGGCCTTTCCTTAAGTCCCATTATAGCACAGGGTAAGAAAATTACGAATCGCCCGCTTTTTTTATTCCAAAAATCAGGCTCTTACGGGGCAGGGCGTTTCGGGGCGATCACGGCTTCGGGTGATTTATAAAGCGTGTTGAGCTCTTGTTTCACCGGCGAGATATACCAATCCGCGCCGTAGGTCCAAAGCGTTGTTGCGTTCTTGTTGTTCGAATGAAGCGATATCGCCGCGATATCACACAAGAACATCCATTGCTCTGTGCCATCCATTTCATAGGGGCGATCAAGATAGGATTTTACCGGTTTCAATTCCATCGACAAACGCGCTTCGCCTTTTTTGCCGCCGATCTGCGATGCGATCAATTCATATTGTTCTTTTGGAATGCGCTGCGCCATCATCATTTCAATTTTTTGCGGCAGCAGCGCGATTTTATAATCACGATATTCGAACGGGAAATAATTGATACCGCCGGCATCGCGCATGATGTAGAGCATATAGATCGCCTTGCCATTTGCATCCGTGCTTTGTTCTGCTTCGATATCGACGATCGTTTGTACATTCAAAAAATCAGTTGCCGGATCATAATTGTTGAACGCACTTTGCAGTCTTTGTTTTTCTTTACCCAGATATTCATTCGCACGCGCGGGCGGCGCGGTATCATACGCATCCGATCCTCGCGCCCATGAATCAAAATCGGGTCGCGTGTTTGCCGTTTTAAAAAACGCGATGGCGATAGTTTCGGATGTAGATTGTTTGACGATGGATTGCGCGATGGATGACGTTGCGGTGAGTTGCGCGCAAATGAGGAGGCTGAAAAAAACCAGACGGGATTTTTTAATGTTCATAGGATTGATGTAAATCACTGGCGGTCATCCATCGGTTTATCCTATGATTATGCGGCAAAGGGATTGAAAAGAAAAATTATTATGGCGGGGAAGCGCGGCGAGGGCGGAAAATTACCACCGGAGGATTTCAAACTCTGGAAGGCGTTCACGCGTGATATCGAACCCCTCGAAGAGCCGAAGTGGAATCTGGAAGAAGATGCGCCGCCAAGCGTGAGTTCAAAGCCGGAGAAGGCGCCCATCAAGGTGGATCGGGAAGTCCTGCCAAGGCCAAAAGTGGCAAGCGCAACCCAGCCGCCCCAACTGGATGGGCGTACCGAAGCAAGGCTCAAGCGCGGGAAGATGCCGATCGACGGGCGGCTCGACCTTCACGGCTATAATCAAGAGCAAGCCCATGAAGTCCTGAACAATTTCATCCTGTCCGCTCATGCTAGGGGTAAGAGGTGCCTTCTAGTCATCACCGGGAAAGGTGGCAATAAGAGCGCGTACGGGGAACGTACAGAAGGCATTTTGCGTCAAAAACTGCCTGTTTGGCTGGGGATGGCTCCTTTGAGGGGGGTAATCTTGAAAATCCTGCCTGCCGCGCCAAAGGATGGCGGTAGTGGGGCTTGGTATATCTATCTGCGTCGCCAGCGGCCCGATTAACATATTAATTGACATAATCATTGACAAAAAACCCTGATTGCCTTAAAAAACTGTCATGAAACGCGTCATTGGCACCCATAAAGAAACCAACGTTGTCGGCCTTTTGAATGCCGATGGTTTTAAAGAATCTGATCGCCGCGCCTTTGATCTGAAATGCCCGACAAATTATTGCGGCTGTACGTTTCATTTCCGCAAAGCGCATATGGCCGGCGGGAATACTGAAAAAATCTATGCAACGTTCGTAAAAAATCCTAGCTCCTCACACGAGGCGGGATGTCCGAACGATATCGAACGCATCGTTCGCGAAAATCATGATTACATCACGATGATGGATGGCAAGCCGCACGTGCGCGTGAATTTTCCTTTGGGCGCATCGACACGTGATTTATATCCGCAACGCCATATGACTGAAGAGTTCACAGCGCGCGCTAAATCTTACGATCACATCAAACCGTTTTCTTCGTTGCATGATTTATCTTCCTTCATCGAAAAGAATTTCGGAGCGATGGATTCTGATGCAGCCTCTGAAATCATAGTCATCTATCAAGGTCATTCCGTTGCTTGGAGTTCTTTGTTCAAAGGCAGCGATCAGT
Organism: uncultured Micavibrio sp.; assembly: GCA_964473655.1. Classification (GTDB taxonomy): domain Bacteria; phylum Pseudomonadota; class Alphaproteobacteria; order Micavibrionales; family Micavibrionaceae; genus Micavibrio_A. Next base: position 8,582 of record CAYYPX010000013.1, on the reverse strand, counting down.
ACGATAAGTTGAACGCACGTGCACGAAATTATAAATTCGATGGTGATCGCACGATGACATCGCCCGCAATTACGATCGTCAAACCCGTAAAGGAAGCCAGCATAAACGATAAAGGCAAACGTCGTTTCGAATGTGAAAGCCAGCGCGTGAAGATCGATAATCGCTGGCAATATGTCGTACCTGTGATCGTCTGCGATGGTAATGAGACGACCGACATGATCGTCAGCGCGCTAGAGAAAAAAAGCGTTTTGTGTGTAACGGCGCGTCCGTTCAATGCTGGCCCTGCAAGAATGCCATCTCACTTTCCGCAGCAGCGTGTAACCCTTTTGGTCAAGCAGCCAGAGCAATTATGCGAGGTTTCGGGTGATTACTGGAAGGTGATGCATAAGAAAGAAAACCAATTGGAGCTTGGCTTGCCCAAGCCATTGTTGCAATAGTAGCGTAATATCATGACATCGCCCGATCTTGAAAAAATCGCGAACGAAAACAGCCGTTATTGTCTTTTGAAAGACAGCAAGCTCCATCTTCGTGCGTCTTTTGAAATGGGATCATCGGACATCGATCGACGACCTTCGGATTATTATTCCCAAGAATTTCTACACAATTTAAGAAACCAAGCGCCATCGCCCATGACCACATTGCAATCTATGACAAGCTTCATAGAAAGAAATTTTGGAAGTCTCGATGCTCCCGAGGCTGCAGACATACAAATAGAGTATCGTGGAAAATTCAAATCATGGGGCGCGTTGTTTTTCGGATCGAACGATTATGCGCGGTTGAACAAACAGGCACTCAACCTTAGAAATTTCAACAAAGGGGCGCTTGCGGATTGTGGGATCGTTGTTGTGAAGCCGACATCGCAGATACACATGACGCGCCTGTGGCAAAGACAGTTTGAATGCGCTCCGCAATATGACGTCGTGTCCGGTGCCATGATCAAGCCGGTCATTTTGTGCGATGATCCAAGCCTTGCCCTCGATGTAGACATTATGAAAGACAAGGGAAAGGTCATCTGCATTTCCACACGGCCCTTGAATGTAGGTGATGAAACAACTTTGCTACAAAAAGTAACACTTCGTGTTTATAAATCCGCGCAAATCGTGGCGATCAATGAAAAATATTGGCCGCTGCAAGCTCCGGCGGTTGCTCAAGACCTGTTTTCTGTGCCCTCCGCCCGCATCTCTTAAAACAAATTACAATTTGCCATGCCGATCCTCGCACGGTACGATGGGGCATTAACGCCATCCCCTTGAAAAAGACATATTTTCTGTGTCTTTCGATCGAAATTTCAAGGGACAACAAAGCAGGATAAAATGGACGCAGCGATACTTCCCGAATTTCTTCTCAATAGCTTTTTAGGTCAGCCTGTCTGGCTGTGGGGGCTATTCCTTGGATTTGTTTTCACGCTGCTCTTCGTCGATCTGTTCGTTTTGAATAAAAAAGACCATGTCATCGAATTAAAAGAGTCCCTTCACCTGTCAGCGATCTACGCATCGCTTGGTTTGCTGTTCGGGCTTTGGATTTTTTACAATAACGGAGGTGCGTCCGCGGCGGATTACTATACCGTCTGGTTGCTGGAGCTCAGCCTCTCGATGGACAATTTGTTCGTCATGTCGATCATCTTTTCTTCCTTCGCTATTCCACGCCAATACCAACACCGTGTTCTGGTGTGGGGGATTCTGGGCGTCGTGGTCTTGCGCGGTATTATGATTGCCGCCGGTTCCGCGTTGGTGCAGCAATATGCATGGGTTTTGTTGATATTCGCCGCGATCCTTATTTTGACCGGTATCAAGCTTTTGAAAACCGATACCGAACAAAAAGAAGATTACACGCAAAAACCATATGTGAAGTTTTTGAAGCGTCATTTGCGTGTGGACGACCAAGTGCACGGTAATAAGTTTTTTGTGCGTATGAAGGAATCCGTGAATTCTTCCAAAACCGTTCTTTATGCGACGCCGCTGTTTTTATGTTTGTGTACGATCGAGCTGACCGACGTTATGTTCGCGTTCGATTCCGTTCCGGCCGCGCTGGCCGTGACTACCGATCCATATATCGTCTTTACTGCCAATATTTTCGCGATTCTCGGCCTTCGCGCGATGTTCTTTGCAATCGAGCACGTCATTCATCGTTTCGAATATCTGAAATATTCACTTTCGCTTATCCTGATCTTGATCGGTCTCAAGGTCATATATGTCGAGCTTACGGGTGAGCATGTGCCGGCGTTTGTTGCGCTTGGTATGACGGTTGGTTTGCTGGTGGGCGGCGTGGTGGCATCCATGCTGCGTACCAAAAGCGGCGATAATCATCCGCACGTTTGATAGAGTCAGCCCATGAGAAGCGCGAGCATAACCCGTAAAACAAAAGAGACGGATATCAATCTTTCCATCGGCCTTGATGGAACGGGGAAATCCGATATCAAAACCGGGATTGCATTTTTCGATCATATGCTCGAGCAGCTCGCCAAGCATGGTTTGTTTGATGTGACGCTTTCTTGCAAAGGCGATTTAGAGATCGATTGCCACCATACGGTGGAAGATACTGGCATTGCGCTGGGGCAGGCGATCAAGGAAGCGCTTGGCGATAAGATGGGAATTCGCCGCTATGGCCATTCTTATGTGGCGATGGATGAAGCATTGTCGCGCGTTGCGCTCGATTTATCGAACCGTCCATATCTGATCTGGAATGTAAAATTCACGATCGACCGTCTGGGTGAGCAGATGGAAACAGAACTTTTCTATGAATTCTTCAACGCGGTGGCGCAAGCCGCGGGCATTACTTTGCACGTTGAAAATCTTTACGCGGAAAACAATCATCACCGCATCGAAAGTGTCTTCAAGGCTTTTGCAAAAGCGCTCCGCATGGCAACTGAGCTTGATCCGCGAGCGGCCGATCAATTGCCAAGCACCAAAGGTGCACTTTAATCGTTATGGATTTTACGTTTTCTGATCACGTTTGCGTGCGCAGGGAAACCTTCGTAATCCGCAATCGCGGTGACGGCAGGCGAGAGATTGTTCAAACCTTCGGCCGTGACGCGCGCCAATGTGATGCGCTTTAGATAATCCCATACTGTGGTGCATGAATATGAGTGTGCCATGCCGCCTGTCGGTAGAACGTGGTTCGTACCGATCCCGAAATTGCCGAGCGAGGAGGGGGAATTCTCACCGATCAATATTTCTGCGGCGTTCACGATTTTGGGGGCAACTGAAATCGGATCACGCACTTTAACCAGAACGTGTTCCGGTGCGTAAAGATTGACGAAATCGATGGAGGCCTCGAGGCTGTCCGTTAAGATCACGCCGCTATATTCTGCCATATTGGTTTTTAAATATCCGCGTTGCGGTTCGGGCAGTGATTCAATTTCGGTTTTCAGCTTCTCGTGAACGTCTCGCGCCAGTGTTTCATCGTGCGTGACAAGAAGGCCGGCGGAATCTGGCCCGTGTTCGGCTTCGTTCAAAACATCCAGCACGGTATTATCTGGATCAGCGCTTTCATCGCACAAGATGATGGCTTCGCTGGGGCCCGCAGGCATACCAGGATTGATCAAACCACCAACCATCTGTTTCGCCGCCGCACCATAAGGACTGCAAGGCCCGAGCACTTTGTGCATTTTAGGGATACTTTGCGTTCCGTAAGCCATCGCGGCAATCGCTTGCGCACCACCGACTTTATAAACCTCTGTAACGCCGGATAATTCGGCAGCGACCAGTAGAACATCGCTGACCGAGCCATCGGGGCGCGGCGGTGTGCAGATGATAACATTAGGAACTTTTGCGATTACGGCTGGAACGGCCAACATATAGAGCGCGGAAGGGTAGAGATTCTTTCCTCCGGGCACATAGAGGCCAACAGATGTAATGGGTGTTACTTTTTCACCTGCGAAAACGCCGGGTTCTATTTCGACCATCCACGGGTCTTCAACACGGCGCATTTGTTCTTCGTGGAATTTGCGCACGTTCGCGATACACCGTTCCAATGCCGACTTTAAATTCGGGTCGATGGATTTGCGGGCGACGGCGAATTCTTCTTTTTCGACTTTCAAGGATGTTAGCGTTGCGCGGTCAAATTTTTTGGCGTAATCGATCAGGGCCGTATCACCCCATTGGCGTACATTTTCCAAGATCGGCTTGACGGTGTGCGTGACATCCTCGATATCGCGTTGGGCGCGTCGAAGGATGCGTTGTTTGGTTGCGTCGTCGGTTTCAGACCATTTATAAAAGCCGATATTCATTGGGTGATTTTCCTCTATTCGTGCTATAGAAAGCATATTCGCACCAAGGAAGTAAAGAAAAATGGCCCGCACCATTGCAATCGTCGATTACGGTTCCGGAAATCTCCGTTCTGCGGCGAAAGCGTTCGATTTCGTTCTGCGCGAAGAAAATATTTCCGGCGCGTCGCTGATTACATCTAATGCCGAAGATATCGCGAAGGCGGACCGGATTGTGTTGCCGGGGCAGGGTGCATTCGGTGATTGCATTGCAGGGCTTAAAAAAGTGGATGGGATGGTAGGTGCACTCGAAGAATCCGTTCTTCGCCGAGGTGTTCCGTTTTTCGGGATTTGTGTCGGTATGCAATTGCTCGCGACCAAAGGCCACGAATTCGGCGAGCATGACGGGCTTGGCTGGATTTCCGGCGATGTGCGCAAGATGACGCCCAATGATGCAAGTCTAAAAATTCCGCATATGGGTTGGAATGCGATGAAAATTCCTACAAATTCATCGCATCCTGTGCTGCAAAGCATCACAAAAAAACACGAAAAAGCCGCATTGGATTTTTATTTTGTTCACTCTTTTGTGTTTGACTGTAAGGATACGGCAAATATTGTGGGGTTGTGCGATTACGGCGGCGATTTCACCGCGATGGTGGCAAAAGACAATATGATCGGGACACAATTCCACCCGGAAAAAAGCCAGCAGGCGGGGCTTGATCTGATCCGTGGATTTCTACATTGGAAACCTTGAAAGGCTTTCTTGCATGAGCGAACAAACCAGCAAAAAAACAGATCCGAAAGTCACGGTTGATTATATCACTCAGCCGCTCTCGAAAAATGATCTGAATGATTTGTGTGACGCGACGGCGGCGGCCATCGAAGGCGGCGGCGGTTTCGGCTGGCTTGAAGTTCCCGAGCGTGAGCTTTTGGAGAGATACTGGCAGGGTGTAATCACCGTGCCATCGCGCTTACTTTTTGTAGCGCGTCTGGATGGTGTTATTTGTGGTACAACGCAATTGATGATGCCGCCACACAACAACGAAGCGCAAAGCCATATGGTGCAGATGACAACGAACTTCGTGGCCCCATGGGCGCGTGGCCATGGTTTGGCGCGTATGTTGCTGGAAGCGGTTGAAGAAAAAGCCCGCGAAAAAGGTTTTGCCGTGATCAATCTGGATGTGCGAAGCACAATGGACCGTGCGATCGAGCTTTATGAAGCGATGGGATATGTCCGGTTCGGTGAGCATCCGTTTTCGGTGCGAGCGGATGGCAAAACCATCTCATCCCTATATTACTACAAGAACATCAATCCGGATTTCTTTAAATAAACGCTAGCGGGAATTTTTTTCCGCGATGCCGGAAACGCCTTGGCGTTTTTGCAACACGTCCAGAACATCGTCTGGCGTTAGTCCCTGATCCGCCCAGAGAACCATCAAGTGGAACAATAGATCCGCCGATTCTTGTTTCAGTTTTTCGCGGTCGCCCTGCAATGCTTCGATGCAGGTTTCAACGGCTTCTTCGCCAACCTTTTGGGCGATCTTGGCGGTGCCTTTGGCATAGAGCGATGCCGTGTAGGATGTTTCCGGATCGGCCCCTTTGCGTTCCAGAATGGTTTGAAACAACGCGTTGAGGATATCAGACATGAAGTTCGAGGCCGCTACGTTTGCGGGCTGGTGCTTCGATGCCAAGAATTTTTATCATCTCATTTTGCACTTCGTAAAAACGATTCACCCGAAGATCGATATGTGAAGGCACATCTTCATCTATTTTACCGTGGCATACCTGCACGGTGAGTATTTCAGGGTGATGTTCTTTTGCGATTTTAAGAATGTGCGTATTATCGTCACAAAAAACAACTTGATGAGGATGAGCACCCATTTGTTGCATGAAAGCGGTCAGTGGCTCTCCGCTCACGGATTTCGAAACAAAATCCGTATCAGGAAGACCAAGTACTACTTCCATGTGCTCAAGATAATCCAGCGCCTGAAGACGCGGAACGGCCCATGTTTCACGGCAGCTATGGGTTAAAACACCAAAGCGCACGTGATCGCCCAGAAGAACAAAATTTTCTTTGGTGGTGGCGCAGGCTTTGAAGAGATTGCGGAAAGTTTCGCTTTCTTCCGCGATGGCATTGGAGGCCATGTTGAATTCTCTATGAAGTAGTCTTTCGAAGGTAATGATGTCATGACCGTGCTCTTCCGCAATGACCGCATAAAGTTTGAGGCCGTCATGATACTTATCGTAACTTTTTTTACCGATGGCTCTTATTTCATCCTGAGATAGATGGGGAAGCAATTTTGGAACGGCACGCGCTTTGGCATCGCCGAAAAACGCTGTTGCGCTTATGCCCGCATCCGTTAGCGAGTACAATGTCTCATCAAGGTCCAGCGCGAAGATGGTTCTGTCTTTTGTCAGGGTCTGTTTCATACCCGTACGCATAGCCGAAAATATATTATTACGTCAATAACTTCTGACGGCTATTCCGGCCTTATCCATCGCGGCGCGGGCTTCCGCGATTGTATGGGTGCCAAAATGGAAGATGCTGGCGGCCAGAACCGCGCTGGCGTGGCCGATTTTAACCCCGTCGACCAGATCTTGCAGGCTGCCGACCCCGCCGGACGCTATCACGGGGATGGGGACGGAATCGGCCACGGCTCTGGTCAATTCCAGATCGAAGCCGGTTTTTTGCCCATCGCGATCCATGGAGGTGAGCAGGATTTCCCCCGCGCCGTAGTCTGCCATCTGCTTTGCAAATTCCACCGCGTCGAGGCCGGAAGCATTTCGCCCGCCATGGGTGTAGACCTCCCATCCGCTGCCATCCGCTTTTCTTTTTGAATCGATGGCGACGACGATGCATTGGCTTCCGCATTTGTTGCTGGCGTCACGCACGAATTGCGGATTGTTGACGGCCGTGGAATTCACCGAAATTTTATCGGCACCGCAATCAAGAAGTTTGCGAACATCATCGAGTGTGCGAACACCACCACCAACGGTGAGCGGCATGAAGCAACAATCGGCCGTGCGGCGCACGACATCGTAAATCGTCTCGCGTCCTTCGTGGCTGGCGGTGATGTCGAGGAAGGTGAGTTCATCCGCGCCTTGATCATTGTAAATTTTTGCTTGCTCAACCGGATCACCGGCATCGATCAATTCTTTGAACGAGACGCCTTTGACGACGCGCCCTTGATTGACATCGAGGCAGGGAATGATGCGGACTTTCAACATGGAAAAACCTTAGCGCAGGCCCCTTGAAAGGCCAAGAATTATAATGCTTCGCGCAAAGCGGTGGCGGGATCAATCGCGCCATCATAAAGGGCCGTGCCTATGATAACACCGGTCACGCCATGGGGGGCTGCCGCACGCACTGCACGCACATCAGCGAGCGAGGCAACACCGCCAGATGCGATCACCGGAATGGTGGTTGATTGCGCAAGATCGATTGTCGCTTGCATATTCAAACCTCTGCCTGTGCCATCGCGTTCGATATCGGTATAGATGATAGAGGCGACACCAGCGTCTTCGAACATGGCGGCCAGATCATTCACTTCCATATCGGATTGTTCAACCCAGCCTTCGGTAGCGACGCGTGTTCCGCGCGCATCAATGCTGACCATGATTTGGTCGGGGAAAAGGCTACAGGCTTCTTTGACAAGGTCCGGATTTTTGACGGCTGCCGTGCCGAGAATAACGCGGGATACGCCTTCGCCCAGCCAGTGCTCGATTTGTTGGAGACTGCGGATACCACCGCCTAATTGCACCGGAAGATCGGCGGCGGACAAGATCGCCCGCACGGCCTCGACATTCACAGGGTGCCCGTCGACCGCGCCGTTCAAATCCACGACATGCAGCCATGAGAAACCTTGGCGAGCCCATTCGGCGGCCTGTTGGGCCGGATCGTCGTTATAAATGGTGGCCGCGCCCATGTCGCCTTTGTGCAAACGAACGCATTGGCCGTTTTTTAGGTCGATGGCGGGGTAGATGATCATAGGTAATTTTAGTATAGATGGATCAAGAAATTGTAAAGAAGGAGACCCCCTGTATGCCTTACGATGATAACAACATTTTTGCGAAAATCCTGCGCGGGGAGATTCCTTCAAACAAGGTTTTCGAGAATGATTACGCGCTGGCGTTTCATGACATTGCGGGAAAGGCTCCCGTCCATGTTCTGGTCATTCCAAAGGGCAAATACGTTTCCATTGCCGATTTTGGGGAGAATGCTTCCCCTGAAGAAATCGTCGGGTTTTATCGCGCCGTGTCCGAAGTGGCGCGTGATTTGGATCTGGTCGATATCGGTTTTAGGGTCATCGCCAACACAGGTTTGAACGGTGGTCAGGAAGTGCCGCATTTCCACATCCATTTGCTGGGCGGAAAAAAA
>CAYYPX010000012.1:0-23498 GCA_964473655.1 uncultured Micavibrio sp. | reverse complement strand
CCGTCTATACCAAAAACATTGCTTACATCACAGAGCACATTCGCTCCCGCCTTGCCCGCCAGATTTGTGACATGAACACGAACGGTTCTGGCTTCGTACCGCTGCTGACTTTGTCTCCGGAATGGGAACAGGCATTTGCCGAAAGCTTGCTGGGCGATGGCGAAGACAGACAACTTGCCATGGCACCAACACAGCTTCAAAATTTCATCGCTGCCGTGCGTGAAAACTATGAGAAGTTTCTACAAATGGGCGAAACGCCTGTGCTATTAACTTCCCCCTCCATCCGCCCCTTCGTGCGCTCCGTGGTTGAGCGTTTCCGTCCTTCCACCATCGTGATGTCCCAGAATGAAATCCACCCAAAGGCGAAAATCCGCACTTTGGGACAGGTTTAGTTTTTTGAACCAAGATAGGTTATTTAAGAAGCTTACATGAAAATACTCATTCACTGGTTTTTGTCCGCCGTTGCCGTTTGGCTTGTTTCGGAGATAGTACCGGGTTTCCAAGTCGATAGCCTTGGTGCCGCCCTACTCGCCGCGATTGTCATAGGGTTAGTAAACGCAACATTGGGCATTGTCTTAAAGGTCTTAACCTTTCCCTTTACCGTCGTCACGCTCGGGCTGATCTGGCTTATTATTAATGGGCTTATGCTTTTGGTGGCGGCGAAGCTAGTGCCCGGTTTTGCTATTTCGGGCTTCATGGCAGCCTTCTTCGGTGCAATCGTCCTCAGTATAGTGAACATGGTTTTGCGAGCCTTATTTCTTAATAAAGAATAGTTTTTCAACATTTAAACAAAAAAATTTTGCTAAAAACTCGGCTATGGAATAAGACAGTTTCATGTGTGATACTGAGTTAATTCCTTATTCGAGCGAAAAGCTCAACGAACAGTTGCGCCCAGAAATGACGAACTGCCTCACACCATCCATTTCAAAAATTACCGTGGTTGGTGGATTGTTCGATAAAAATTATAATCTATATTCAGATGATGTTATTACGATCAAACGTGCGATCTATGTTCTCCAAAGAGCCGGCGTAACTATTTCTAAAAATCCACATTTTGATTTTTATAATTTGCTTGCTCCACTACGGAATGATTTTTTAAGAACTGCATGGGTTTCCGAGCCGCGCATCCAAACCGATCTAATCATTACCTGCGGCATCTGGGGCGGACAGTCCACCCAAATGCTCATACATTGCTTTGCAAGGCAGCAGCAGGAAGAGGCCTATGAAGATTTTAACCAGCTTTATAGAGACACAAGCAAAGGTTTTCGTGACAACAGGGAATTAAGTATCAGCGATTTTCAATGCGGAGAAGACGGGTGGCCGCTGGCGGCACACTGGTCTGGAGCAAAGGTGGTTGTAACACGCGGTCCAGATCATGATCTGGACGCAGTGGGCAGCAACCATTTCTTACCGGGTGAATTTTATCGCGCCGCCATGGCCACAAAAGAAAAATTTGAAACCGTCTATGGTAGCATCGGCGGCCCGCTTGGCATCGTTGTTCACAAAGATGCCATCGCCGAACTAAAGAAAACCGCCGTCAAAAAAGACATTCTGGGCAAAAGAATTTTGGCACTTTAGAAATGCTTATAAAAATAAGACCCTCCCCACAGCCTGCCCTCATGCTAATATCCCTTCATGAACGCACTATCCGGAAAATTTAAGCCTGCTAATACCGGGAATACACCTTCCCCGACTTACTATGCCGTCGGCGATATCCATGGCCGCCTTGATCTTTTAAATACACTTCTCGATAAAATCCTCGATGATGCCAAAGACAAAGATTGGCGCATCGTCTTTTTAGGTGATTACGTCGATCGTGGCCCTGATAGCAAAGGCGTCATTCAACGCCTGATCGATTTGAAAAAAGAACATGGTGATAAAATCATATGCCTGCGTGGCAATCACGAGGAAATTTTTCATTCCGCACTTCAGCCAAATGTTTTGAAAGATAATATTGAAATGTATATGGGTTACGGGTTGGATAAAACCATTCGTAGCTATGGCGTTGCCGTTGATGTAAGCAATTACAATCTATCAAAAATTTTAAAAGATTTAAGAGAATCCGTTCCTGTCGAACATTTACAATTCTTGCGGTCTTTAAAAGATTCTCTCGAAACAGAGCACGCTTTCTTTTCTCACGCAGGCATCAATCCCTACCTGCCCTTGGATAAACAAGGCTCTCACGACTTGCGATGGGGAAATAAAGCTATGATCCATCGGTCGGGCAAATACGACAAACTTGTCGTTCATGGTCACTATGCGACAAGAGGTTTGGAAATATGCCATCAGCGTATCTGCATTGATAGCGGCGCTGTCTGGACAGACAAACTAACCTGCTGCGTTATTGCTCCGGATGGAAATTATCGCTTCATGCAAACCGGACCTAAACCTGAGCCCAATCCAACCCCTAAAAGCCTTTGATAACCTTTATACATAAGGTTGCAATCGAATGCCGGTCTGCTACACTCTTTTCGATAAACGTACAATTCACTGATTCGAACAGTAAACTGCCATGCGGCTTAAATCCTTTTCGGCCAACACGATGAAAGAAGCCATGCAAATGATCCGCGACACGCTTGGCGAGGACGCCATTATCGTATCCACACGCGAAGAAAATGGCGGTAAAACCGTGCGCGTCACCGCCGCCGTCGATAAAGACACCGAAGCCACCATGCCCCGCGCCATCAACGAAGTGGCCTTTGATGACTGGCAATATGAAGATGATGATGACTCCGCCACCGTGGTGGAAGAGATTACCGAAGTCATGCTCCGCCACGCCGTACCGGATGAAGTGCTGGATAACATCGTTTCCCACGTCAATATCATGGGGCTGACGGATCCACGCGAAGCCTTGAACAACGCTTTGCAAAATTTCTTTGAATTCAAGCCACTTCCGATCAAAACTTACGGCAAACCTTTAATTTTAGTCGGCCCGCCGGGTGCTGGTAAAACTTTGGCCGCCGCCAAGATCGCTGCACGCGGCGCACTGAACGGTCAACGCATTGCCGTCATCACAACGGATACGATCCGCGCAGGCGGCGTAGAGCAATTGGAAGCCTTCACGCGATTGATGAAGATCAAACTGCAAAAGGCTGGAACACCAAAAGAATTAAAAGATTGTCTTGCTGAAATTCAAGGCGCAGACCAAATCATCATCGACACCGCCGGCGTCAATCCTTTTGATCCGGAATCGGTCAAAATTCTCGCCCGTTTCATTGGTGCCGCGGAATGCGATCCTGTTCTGGTCATTCCCGCCGGAATCGATGCGGATGAATCCGGCGAAATCGCCCGTGTCTTTGCGACAATCGGCGCAAAAGCCATGATTTCCACCCGCGTGGATGTCGCCCGCCGCCTCGGTTCCCTGCTCTCCGCCGCCTTCCATGGTGGCCTAACTCTTGCAGAACTATCGAATACCGCAAAGGTGGCTGACGGACTTTCTCCGTTGTCCGCCAAGCGTTTGACTCAATTGTTGATGCCGGGTGCGCAGGATGCGTCGGCCCTCGCCAACGCCAGAAAAGCAGGATAGAATCCATGTCCGACATGACTCTAGATAGAAAACCAGAAGAAACGCCTGCCGCCCCCGTCTTCCGTCGGGGCAAAAACCTGATCGCCGTGGCTTCGGGCAAAGGCGGCGTCGGCAAAACTTGGTTTTCTATAACGCTTTCCCACGCTCTGGCCAAGGCAGGCAAAAAAGTCCTGCTGTTCGATGGTGACCTTGGTTTGGCCAATGTAGACGTCCAACTTGGCCTGATGCCGAAACGCGATTTGAATGATGTGATCCGTGGCCGCCTCGGCCTCGACAAAGTGACCCAACGTTACGAAGAAGGCGGATTTGATATTGTCGCCGGACGCTCGGGGCAAGCCTCCCTCTCCGCGCTTCCATCACAACGCCTCACGCTGCTCCGCGATCAATTGCTCGAAGTCGCAAATTCCTACGATGTCGTCGTGATGGATTTGGGTGCCGGTGTGGACCGCAACGTGCGCATGTTCTCCGCAACCGCGACAAAAACACTTCTCGTTGCAACGGATGAACCCACATCCCTCACCGACGCTTATGCCTTTATCAAACTTGGTTCCGCCGCCGGTATGTCCAAACATATCGAAGTCGTGATCAATCAGGCGTCGAGCGTGCTTGAGGGCGAGCGCACTTACAAAACATTGCTGAAGGCTTGCGAGAATTTCTTGCGCTTGTCACCGCCACTTGCCGGCATGATCCGCCTCGATACACGCGTGAAGGATTCCATCCGTCACCAGACGCCGATCTTGATCCGCTCGCCTAACGCGGATGCCGCCGAAGACGTCCAGAAAATCGCCCAACACGTGATCCGTGAACTGGCGGAAACGCGTAAAGTGGCGGCTGGCGCGTAATTTCTTCGCTGCACTTTAAGATTTTCCCTTTATAATAAAGGATATGAGCGGCGTCCCTCCAACCACACCGAACAATATTCCAAAACCTTCCGGCAATAGCGGACAGGTCGTGCAGGTCGTTTCCCTGCCCGAAGGATTGCAAAATGTATCGCGTGCCATGCGCGTCGAAGGCGAAGTCGTTCAACAAAATTCCGATGGCACCACGCGCATCAAAACACCCGAAGGTAATATCGACGTATCTATTCGCGGGCGTCAACCGCAATCTGGAACTAAAGTCGAAGTCGATATTCCAACCGGCCATCCACCACGGCAAGTAACCGTGCGTCCTGCGCCAACGCAATCCGCTCCGCAGCCACAACCAACCGCGCCGCCGCCCACGCAAACAACGACACCTGCGCCGCAACCGAATGTTCCGTTGCCGCAAACGCCGCCCGCGACATCGCAACCGACACAACCTCCGCAAACCGGAAACACTCAAACGCCAAAACCACAAACGCCTGTCACCACGCAGCCTGCTTTGCCGGACATTTCAACTGGAACAACAAAACCGCAAACAACCGTTTCGGGGCAGCCGCCGGTGCAAACCACAAAACCTGGCGTGCTTCCTACAAATTTACCACCATTGAACGTGGGACAAACAATCCAATTGATTGCCGCGCCTGCATTGGATTCTCCGGACAACATCCTGCAAACAATCGTAGATAAAACGACCACGCAAACAACCCTTACGGCCCAAAAAACTCAAGGCAATCTGGTCACCACATTACTGCAGGCTGTGAAATCTGTTTTGCCCGCCTCCGTGACCGCGCCGCTTCAATTACAAATTAAAAACCCTGCGAACATCGTAACGTCGAACACAACGCAAACAATTCAAACACAACCGATCGTCACGCAACCTTTGGTGCTTTCTGCAAAAATACTCGCACTCATACCGCCCATCGCGCAAAATCCGTTAACACAGCAAACGCCACTTTCTGCAACGATGTATGTGACCACACCTGCGCCGCCGCAGCAGTCAGCGATACAACCTGTGCAACCCTTCACCGTAACGATCGCTGCGCCCACACCGCAAAATATGCCAATCGTTCCGATTGTCATGAACGCCGATACCGGCGAGGTGCGGAATTTTGTGATACAAGCCTCCGCCGTCAACACGCCTGCTGGAACGCAAATAACTTTGCAACCGCAATTGAATCTTCAAACCATTCAAACGCCTACTATTCAAACACCGACGATGATGGCATCTCTTGCTTCACCGGAAACTGTACCCACACTAACACCTACTATCACGCAGGCCGCCGCTACATTGCCGCCCGCGTGGCGTCCGCTGTTGCCCTTCATGCAAGCATCATCTTTGTGGCCGGTGATGGATGAAGTGTTCCAGAGTTTTTATCAGGCGACTCCGCAAGCTGCGCAGATATTAGGACGTATTATCCCCTCACCTGCTAATGCCGCGAATTTCGGACCTGCCGCCTTGCTGTTCATCGCCGCCATTCGTTCCGGCGATATACAGGCATGGTTCGGGGATAAGAAACTGGAAATGATTCAAAAATTGGGCAAGGATTCTTTACTCTCTCGCCTATCCGGTGAAACATCCTCGCTCCAGAATGTTGACGCGCCGCCAACGGAATGGAAGAGCTTCCCCGTTCCCATGCTATGGCAGAATGAGATTTCGAAGATCATGCTTCATGTGCGCGAAGAACCGCAGGAAGAAAACAGAGAGAATAAGGATGGCTGTACGCGCTTTGTGCTCGATCTTGCCCTTACCCGCATGGGTGATGTACAACTTGATGGAATTGTGCGTGGCAAACAGCTTGATCTGATCGTCCGCACGCAATTTCCAATCAGCGCACCGATGCAGGACGCCATGCGTACCTCATACGCCCAAGCACTTGATGGCACCGATATATTCGGTGATATCGGATTCCAGAGCGATGTGAAGGCTTGGCGCGTGATCAAACAAGATGAAATGCTCGCCGTATCGGTTTAATAATCGGCTTCTTCTTTGCGCCTGAAACTATCGATCCCGATATCATCCATTTCGCGGCCTTCTTTATCGTCTTGCGCTTTCTTTTCAACGCGGTCGCGCTCTTGCTGAACAATTTCAATACGCTTTACATTGGCGAACGCTTCACGCACATCATCCTGCGCAACCGTAATGCGCATTTCCAGTTTTTGTTTTTCGGCGTTTAAACGCTCGACCATACGGTTGATGTTTTGCGAGAACCGTCCGAAGTATGCATACATTTCGAGCGTGCCTGCCTTGTCCAAAACTTCGCGCTCGGTGCGAAGGCGCTCCAACAATGTGTTCTTACTTTGCTCTATCAATTCGATCTGGCGATAAAGCTCGGCCAAAACCTTTTGCTTTTCATCGACATTGTGACGGCGCAGTTTGATGAGCGACAAAAGATTGGCCATGCACTATCCCCTTAAATCTTCTTACGCGGCGGCACGGGATAGCCTTTGACGAATTCTTCCTCGCCAACCGCCGGTTGACCACCTGTGTAAGGCAATCCCAAAATCTGCCCAAGCTTGGCGAAGGATTCGTCGATCGTGTTCGATTCATCCTTCCATTGCTTCATGAAATCTTCGAGTGCCGGATAACGGGCAATGGCTTCATCGACTTCCTTATCGGTTCCCTTGCGGTATGCACCCAAACGGATCAGCTCCGCCATATCTTCATAACGCGCAATCAACTGCTTCGCCTTGGTGATGATGATATTCTGTTCGGTGCTCAAACATTTCGGCATGGCACGTGAGATGGATTTCAAAACATTGATGGCGGGAAAACGTCCGCGGCTGGCAATCGCACGCTCCATCACGATGTGCCCATCGACAATCCCGCGCACAGCATCTGAAATAGGCTCGTTCGTATCATCGCCTTCAACCAGAACGGTGAAAAGGCCTGTGATCGATCCTTCATGCGCGGTGCCCGGCCCAGCACGCTCGAGCAATCTGGCTAACTCTCCGAATGTGGTCGGTGGATAGCCTTTCGATGTTGGTGGTTCGCCAGCAGACAATCCGATTTCACGCTGCGCCATTGCAAAGCGCGTGACGGAATCGATCAGGCATAAAACTTCTTTTCCTTGCGCGCGGAAATATTCGGCAACTGCCAATGTCATATAAGCTGCCTGACGCCTCATCAACGCCGGCTCGTCACCTGTGGCCACGATAACAACCGATCTAGCCAAACCTTCCGGCCCCAGATCGTCTTCCAAAAATTCTTGCACTTCGCGGCCACGTTCACCGACAAGACCGATCACGGAAACATCTGCTTCGGTGTACCGCGCCATCATGGAAAGAAGGACGGATTTACCAACGCCGGAGCCGGAAAAAATTCCCATACGCTGTCCATGGCAGGTTGATAAAAACGTGTTCACGCATCGCACGCCAAGATCGAGTTTTTCACCAATTCGTTGCCGCGCGTGCGGTGGCGGCGCTTTGTTCTTAAGTGGAATAGCGGTTGCGCCCTGCATTATGGGGCCCTTACCGTCGATCGGTTGCCCCAGCGCATTGATCACGCGCCCGAGCCAACGATCATCCGGATAAACGACGGACTCAGTTCTTTGAATAACGGCGGGACATCCAAGCCCTACGCCTTCCAACGTACCGAACGGCATCAGCAGCGCGCGATTTTCACGAAACCCTATGACCTCGCAGGGAATATCCTTGTCCGGCTTCGGGCGCAGATGGACGATGGAACCGATGGAAAGCTCCTTGCCGAATCCGGTGATTTCAACCAAAAGGCCGAGTACCTTCACAACCGTGCCGTTCATTTCGAACACGGGGATAGGCTTGATGGAGGCTAGGGCTTTGTCGGTGAGGCGTTCCATGATATTTAGTCTATCATACCGCCACCAAGAATTTAAGCTATGGAGAAATCGTTATGAAATGCATCCTATTGGCCGTTCTATGCCTTGTTTTCTTGCCTATGGCGGCTTCCGCCAAGGATTTCAAAGGCTCCCCCTGCACCCAAGATTGCTCCGGCCACAAGGCAGGCTAGGAATGGGCTCAAAAACGCGGCGTCACCACGCCAGATTCCTGCAGCGGAAATTCTAACTCTTTTGTCGAAGGCTGCCGCATCTGGGCCGAAGAACAGCAAAGCCGTGACACAGACGATGATGAACCGGGTGATGCGGAACGCGAACAAATCGAAATGGAACCGTAAGGTTAAAGAACATTCCAGTTCTCTTTCAAAAAATTCTCGATCCCCTTTCCCGGTTTGTATGGGAATTTTTCTTCAAATGTCGCACGGGCCTGCGCGTAACTCTCCCCCGGCAAAAATCCCCGCTTCGCCATATATAAGAGTGCGAGCGACGGCGCACGAGATTCTCCCTTGTTGCAATGAATCAAAACCGGTCGATGTGCGATCTGTCGATCCATGAATTCAAAAAACCTCACGAAGCTTTCGAGCTTGAACAACGGCACCGGTGGATCGATTAAATTCAGATAAAGATGATTGCCACGCTCCAGCGCCAGATAATGTGGATGGTCAGTCGGCAGGCTTTTTTCGGTATAGCCCGCCGCACAACGGTGACACGGGTCTTTGCAGGCATGGACGATGGCGAGCGCGTGCGTTTTCTCATGGACGCAAGCGTCGATATCGCCATAGGACAAATTGTCCATGGCGTGAATAATGGTCATATTGGATTTCCTGAGTTTTTAAGTTTTTATATTCGTTGCAACGCGATGAATAGCATCTCTTCTTAAAACCATATCATCAGAAGATAAATTAAAAATATTTTTCTAAAATTCAAAAATTGTACTTTCAAGATTTGATAAATCTTGTTCTGAAGCATTGGAAACTATGAGGGCAATCGCCTCTGCTTCTGATAAGTACTCATCAGAGGGAGCTCCCGCTTCAATCAATCCTTCAATATCTTCTAATTGCAAGATTTTATTTATTTTGTCTTTCACGCTTCAATGTTCCAAATTTTTCAATTAAAATTATAGAAAAATAATTTTATCCTATGCAGATTTTACTGCTGCTAAAAAATTTTCATTTTTATCGCTTTTCATAAATTCTACTTGAACAATCGCCTGTGGTACAAACTCCCAAGTCTCAGTTTCTGGGTCATAATTTTGATCTATAATCTTGTATAATTTTTCTTGCAAACAAACAGCTCGTACGGGACGAAAAACTTCAATACCTTCATCTAAAAGCCGTACGTATATTGTTTCTATTTTTTCCATGTATCATCTCTTATTTCATTATAGGGCGTTTAAAATGTTTATCACCTAAGTGAATAATCTCTTTTGTCTTTTCATCGCGCACTAGATAGCTTCCTTTGTATTCATATCTGATAGCTTGATTCTCTTTATTTACTTCATTAGGAGCCCGATGTTTTTCTCCATATTTCAGTGCTTGAGTAATTTTTTTATCAGTCCAGCTTCTATCCTTCATTTGATTGGCCCATGTTATAGCAGATTTTTTAGATCCCAAAACCCAACTTACATCACGCTTGGCGGCCTCTTGAGCTAATTGCTTAGCAGCGATCTTGGTAACAATTGCGTTACTGACTGTTTTCATTGCCGGAATAGCGCCCCAACCTATGAAATCAAGTGGACTTATTGTTGCATTGATAGCATCCAATGGAGCCAGTGTTTTGATATCGATCATATCGTCATTCAAGCCACGCGGCGGGGCTAACTGTTCGACAGTAGAAGATTGCACTAAACGCTCTTCCCGTTTTTTATTCACCCAATCGATCCATGAATGGCGTGGCGGGTTCACCAACTCCGCCCAGCATCGACAATTATAATCCTCGCCGGGATGTCCACCCGCAGGTTCGTCGCTCCAGTCAAAACGTTTTCCGGCCCGTGTCGCATGTTCACCGCGCACCTTGCCATCGCCGACCGTGCGCCAGATGTAAAAACCGTCATCGCCGAGTGCGTCCAGTTCGCGGTTGATGATTCTTTCGGTCGTGCTGCCCGGCCCGATTTTGGTATCGTTATAATAAAGTGTGTGCCTGCGCTGGAATGCATAGAGGGAATCCCAGAGTGCCTGCTCCGCCTCCCCGGTCATGCCAATGGCCGGATCGGGCGTGTAATATCCCAGACGGTTCAATGCTGCCTTAAGAGCATGTACATCCGCCGCGTCAGCCTCACCATTTTTGGTGACGCGGTTGGTCAGTTTAATTTTCATGATTCATTCCAATAGGATAAGGCAAAAAATTAGCCCGGATTGCGAACGCAATTCGGGCTTGATTAAGGACTATATTCCTATTATATTGTTAAAATGTCAAGCACAAAGGAGCAAGAAAGCCATGCGAATAGATTTTGTTAACCTTTTTAAACTATGTTAAGATTCATATTAACGAAGGTTAAGGGGCCCGCTTTTTTTATTTTTTTGCGGGGAACGAACTAGACAAAGATTAACAAAAGGGGTCAACACATATGCGGGTTCTATTGGTAGAAGACGATAGCTCGACAGCCAAAAGCATCGAATTGATGCTGAAAAGCGAAGGTTACGTTATAGATACGACAGATTTGGGCGAGGATGGCCTAGATCTGGGTAAAATTTACGATTACGACATTATTATTCTAGACCTCATGCTGCCCGACATGGACGGCTATGACGTTTTGAAGAATTTGCGCGCTGCGAAAATTCAGACCCCTATTCTGATCCTTTCCGGCCTTGCCGAACTGGACAACAAGATCAAGGGCCTTGGCTTTGGCGCGGATGATTATCTAACCAAGCCGTTCGACAAGCGCGAACTGATCGCCCGTATTCAAGCGATCGTGCGCAGATCCCAAGGCCACTCGCAATCCAAAATCATCACCGGAAACGTCACGGTCAATCTCGACACACGCACAGTGGATGTTGGTGGCAAAACACTGCACCTCACCGGTAAAGAATACGGGATCATGGAATTGCTTTCGCTTCGTAAGGGCACAACCTTAACGAAAGAAATGTTCCTGAACCACCTCTATGGCGGCATGGACGAACCGGAAGTGAAGATTATCGACGTGTTCATCTGCAAATTGCGTAAGAAAATTGAACAAGCAACAGGCGGCGATTCTTACATCGAAACTGTCTGGGGCCGCGGTTACGTCCTGCGCGATCCGGCGGAAGGCTCCAGTACCAAGCAAGCTAAGTCTGCTTAATGAATTCAAATCCCCGCTTCGGCGGGGATTTTATTTTGATGGCACTAGATACTCAATCATCGCCTTGGTCAGATCACCGTTGGATGACTTGTCGAACCCTACGAACATAGGCCCGGAATTGACTTCAAGAAGCGCCAGCTTGCCAGTGGCTTCATCCGTTTTCAGATCAGCCGCTGCATATTCCAATCCCATACGTTCGGTTAACGCCATGAATGGCTCGTAGAATCCTTCCGGCACTTCGACCGGTTTCAAGGTCGTGTTCTTGGAATCACGGTAATCGAGCTTGTCGGAATCTACCATGAAACCCTTCAACAGGTTGCCAGCGCGGAACACACGGATTTCTGGGAAGATCAGCTTTTGTTGAACTGTCGTCGGAGCGATTAGAACGGAACCTGCATAGTCTTTGGGATCACGCGCTTCCAAAATCTTTGTGTGTTCTCCACCTTCTACAGGCTTTTCGATCCATCTGCCTTCGCCCGCCTTTTCGTTGATCAATGACAGATCATTGGTGAGGTAGGTTTCCGGCACGAAGAAGCCCAAAGATGAAGCCAGAAGAAGTGTTTCAATCTTGTTCACGCCATTGCGGTGATAATAGCGACGGTTGAAGAACCGCACGCCCGGATTGGCCAGCATCCAGCCTATGAACAGAGCAAACCAATCTGTCGCACGAGTGTAGGCTGCGCGATCTTTCGTTTCCAGATATTCAAAAACATTGGGGCGGATAAAAACAGATTTCGGGCGGCATTGAACGCCATCAACAATCAAAGAATTGGCCGCAATGTCTATGGTGACAGATGGCGTCTTTTTGCCCATCAGAACGGATGTAAAATCGATACCCAATTCAGAGCAACGCTCGACCATATGCATGATATTGGGATCGGAATCCCCACCGACGATTAGCATGTCGGGAGTCTTGGAGTTATTATTATGCTGCGAGGACTTCAATGTTTTCTATCGACAAGCCAGAGTGAAGATCCAGAAAATCATAGCCAGAAAGATCGCCGCTGTCTTGTGTAGATTTAATCGTCTGCACTTCTCCACCAAAATTGTCGGTGATCAGCTGTGCAAAGTCATCGGTCTTGCTTAAAACAAGGTCGATATCGATTACTTTTTCGGCCGTCATGGACATTTCAGGTGCGAAGCAGATAACAGGATCAGCCGACACATCGTAGCCGAAGGAATCGTTTTCCGTGTAGAGAGACAAACCTTGATCTGCGGCTGTGTCATTAAAACTTTGCACCAAATGTATAAGGTTACCATTTACACCGACCGAAGACACCGAAACGTCCTGATCATCGAACCTAAACTCAGGCATATCGCCTTCTTCACCGCCGGCCATGCTGGTTACAGCAATCGGTTTGAGCAAAATCTCGCCTTTCGGAGAATAAAGACCGTCCGTATCATCGCTATTTTCTGGCGCAACCTGCGAAGGCTCTACAGCCGCAGGTGCTTTTTCTTCCGGCAATTGGATGAAGTCACCCTCTTCACCAATAGCCATCGATGTAACGTGAATTGGTTTTTCAATTTCGATCAATTTTGGATTTTCGACAACCAGTGCTTCCGGCTTTACATCCGGAACAGGTGTCGTCGGAACAACGCGCTCATAGATAGAGTCTACAGTAATTGGGTCGCCCTCTTCGCCGCCTGCCAACGATGTCAACTCGGGTCTGAAATCAGCATCTTCGCCCACAGCCAGCGTAATGTTGCGGGCGATGACGCCACCATCAACATTGGGTTTTTCCAACGGTTTGAAATCTGCTGCGGAGAAAGCGTAGCTGATATTGGAATCCATGTTTTCTAACCTCTTAGCCGTGATTGCTTACAAAATTATGGAATATGTTTAACATTTCATAAACTATTATGCAAATAAAAACTGCCGATTTACAAATTTACTGATTCCTGCAAAGATCGCTTAGCGCACATAAATGTTAAGTAATTGATATGAATGATAAATTCTTACAACAGCTGCCGAATATTTTAACCATTTCAAGGATCGTACTGCTGCCGGTCTTGATCGGTCTCTTCTTTATAGATGAGCGTTGGGCGGCTTGGCTGGCTCTCTGGATCTATATTTTCTGCGCCGTGACTGACTTTCTGGATGGTTATTTTGCCCGCCGTTACGGGTCCACCTCCAACTTCGGCACGTTTTTGGACCCGATCTCCGACAAGATCATGGTGGTTTCTGTTTTAATGGCTCTAGCCGCTTTTGACCGGCTGGATGGTATTTGGATTATTCCCGCCATCGTTATTCTATCGCGTGAGTTTTTGATCTCCGGCCTTCGTGAATATTTAGGCCCGCAAAATATAAAAGTGCCAGTTTCAAAACTGGCGAAATGGAAGACGGGATTGCAAATGACCGCGCTCGGCTTCCTCGTCATCGGTGATTACGGCGATACGATTGTTCCAGATACATTATTGATCGGACAAATTCTACTGACTATCGCCGCCATCATAACATTGATCACCGGCTGGAATTATCTAAAAGCCGGATACAAACACATATAGGTTTAAAACAATGCTGTTCAAACTTGCACGCCCCATCCTGCATTCCATGGATCCGGAAGATGCGCATAAGGCAACGTTGCAAGCATTGAAAATCGGCCTTCTTCCCTGCCCATCAAAATTTAGTGATGTACGACTTCAAACAACTTTGTGGGGCCGTACATTTTCAAATCCCGTTGGCCTTGCCGCGGGCTTTGACAAAAACGCAGAAGTTATCGCACCGATGTTACGCCTTGGCTTTGGCTTTGTAGAGGCCGGAACAGTGACCCCGCAACCGCAGGAAGGAAATTCTCGACCACGCGTATTTCGTGATGGGGAGAATAACGCCGTCATCAACCGCATGGGATTCCCGAATGGCGGCCTTGAAACCTTCCGGCACAACATCGAGCGTTTTTTTGAAGCCAAACCACGCCCAGATGGCATCGTCGGTATTAATATCGGCATGAATAAGGGCGTGGAAGACCCCGCCGCAGATTATTGCGCACTGGTCAAAGCCCTTGGATCTTATGCGGATTATCTCACCGTCAATATTTCCTCACCGAATACGCCCGGCCTTCGCAATCTTCAAGCGCGCGAGAATCTTTTGCCGCTGCTGGAAAGAATATTGAATGAACGTACGAAATTATCCGGAAATCCGCCGCCACTATTGGTAAAGCTCGCTCCGGATCTTGATGACGCGCAGTTAAAAGAAGTGTCCACTGGCTTACTCGAAGCCAAAGTCGATGGTGTTATCTTAGGCAATACAACATTGGATCGCCCGACTTTCCTCAATGAAAATTTCCGCAGTCAACAAGGTGGGCTTAGCGGTAAACCACTCACAAATAAATCCACTGACGTCATTCGCAAGTTCTATCGTTTAACAGATGGCACGCTTCCCATTATTGGTGCAGGCGGCATTTCAAGCGCACAGGATGCTTATGATAAAATTCGTGCTGGTGCCTCGCTTGTACAGCTTTACACCGCACTAGTGTTTCAAGGCCCTACTCTCGTCAACGATATATTGAAAGGCTTGGCTGGATTTTTGGGGCGCGATCAAATCACCCACATCTCCAAGGCCACAGGTATAGACGCCTAACGACTTGATTGTTTGATAATCAAATCCATCACTGATAAGACATCCACCACCACGCCACCATCGGACAAAATCGGCAAGTGTCGAATGTTGTTGGCGGCCATTAATTTCAATGCCTTGTCGATCGTATCTGTTTCCTTGGCTACCACGACATCGATCGTCATATAGGACCAGACTTTTTCTTTTTTGACGTCACCGCCTTTTTTGGCGAACGCTGTGACAATATCGTGCTCTGAAATCACGCCGACAGGTTTTCCTCCAGCGGCCTTGACTAGAAGACATGTCTTCCCGCTCGTTTTCATCTGCTTGATGGCGTCATCGATGGTCATCTCAGACTCCAACGACTTGTCCTTCATATCGAATTTAAAAAGCTGGTTCAAAGACGTTTCCATGAAATCACCTCAAGCAATACTTACGGCTTTGGCCATATCGATGAAATCGTCGTAACGCAGCTTGCGGATGTTCGCGTGCATCCTTTTGGCGATGTAGTTGCGGAACTCTTGGGCCATCCCTTCACGGATTCCCGCCGGCACACGTCTCATACCTTGCCCTTCAAAGCTGATTTCCCAATCCCTGTCTTCTGAATCTCGGTATTGGATTAATAGATCGATATCCACCCGAAAATTATGTGCGTATTTGATCACGCCTTGTTTCTTTGGATCTGCAAAAGCAAGTCTGTTCATAAAAGTTGCACGCATAGTATAATCCCCCACACTAGAATTCCCCAATGGCCACACAACCATTGGTATGTTATTTACATAAAAATAATTAAGCTTAAGTTAACGTGCATATAACAATTCACGTATTTAGCGGTTAATTATCGGGTATTGGCGGAATTCCCGCCCTTTCCATGCCATTTTTTTAGGTCTAAAAATAGGAATGCTGAAAAAAATTCTCCTGACCGGTCTGGTCCTATCTTCCTTTTCCCTCCCCGCTTTCTCTCAAACGGCCACGCCGCAACCGGCTATCGCCATGCATGGAGATCTTAAATATAAGGCTGACTTCACCCATCTGGATTACACCAACCCCGACGCACCGAAAGGCGGCGTTTTAAAAACCCACTCTATCGGCACCTTTGACTCGTTGAATCCATTCATCATTAAAGGCTCCTCTGCCGATGGCATGACTTTTCTTGGACAAAGTCTGGTCTACGACTCTTTGATGGAACAAGCGAATGATGAGCCATTCTCCATGTACGGGCTTCTCGCGGAAACTATCGAACGCCCAAAAGATAATTCATGGGTTGCTTTTAATCTACGCAAAGAAGCCAAATGGGCGGATGGACAATCAGTTACAGCCGATGACGTAATCTGGACCTTCAACACGATGATGGAAAAAGGCGCGCCGTTCTTCAAAGCTTATTATGGCGATGTAAAATCGGTCGAGGCCACGTCACCCACTCGCGTGATTTTCAAATTTGCGCACAACGACAACGCGGAACTTCCGCTGATCATCTCGCAACTCGCCATCCTGCCCAAACATTACTGGTCTGTGGAAGGGCGCGATATCGGTAACACCACGCTAACCCCTCCTCTCGGCAATGGCCCTTATAAAGTTGGTGCCGTTGCTCCCGGTCGTTCGATTGAATATGTCCGTAATCCCGATTACTGGGGTAAGGATCTAGCCATCAACAAAGGCCGTTTCAATTTCGACAAGATCGTTATTGATTACTATAAGGACAACAATGTCGCGCTCGAAGCCTTCTTGGCTGGACAATATGATTACCGTTTAGAAAACACTGCCAAGCTTTGGGAAACCGCTTACAATGCTCCCGCTGTCAAGGATGGCCGGATTATAAAAGAGCAAGTCAAACACGAACGCCCCGCCGGTATGCAGGCATTTATTTATAATATACGTCGTCCAGTGTTTCAGGACATTGCCGTCCGTAAAGCACTTGCCTACGCTTTCGATTTCGAGTGGTCGAACAAACAATTCGCCTACAGCAGTTATACACGCACCGACAGCTTCTTTGAAAACTCAGACCTTTCCGCACCGGCAGGTGCGCCTACTGGTAAGGAGCTCGCAGTTCTGGAGCAATATCGTGGAAAAATTCCTGATGAGGTTTTTACCTCGCGGTATGAGCCACCCAAAAACGACGGCACCGGCAATATGCGTGAAAATTTGCGGATCGCCGCAAAAATTTTAGATGATGCCGGATGGAAGCTCGGGGCGGATGGTATTCGCGCCAAGGGTAACCAGAAACTTAAATTTGAAATCATTGATTCAAACCCGATGTTCGAACGCTGGACTCTTCCCTTCCTTGCCAATCTGAAAAAAATCGGTGTGACCGCGAATTACCGCGTGCTTGACCCCGCCCAACACCAGAACCGCGTGAGTGATTTCGATTACGATATGATTATAGGATCAATTCCTCAATCGGACTCACCGGGCAACGAACAGCGCGATTTCTGGGGATCAGACAAAGTCGACATTAAAGGTTCCCGTAATTATATCGGCATTAAAGATAAATCAATCGACGATCTAATCGAAAAAATCATTCGTGCCAAAAACCGCGAAGATCTTGCCGCCTATACCCACGCGTTGGATAGAATCCTTCTCGCCGGTTATTACGTGATACCGCAATGGCATTCCGATAAATTCAATCTGGCCTATTGGAAGAAACTGGAACGTCCGAAAAAATTATCGCCACTTACGCCGGGTGTAACGGATACATGGTTCGCCAGACCCCAATGATGAAGAGACTAGGAAAACCTCACGAATGAAAACGGGCATTATTATTCCTGCGCGTTACGGTTCTACCCGATTTCCCGGCAAACCGCTTGTTGAGATCGGTGGACAAAGTATGTTGTCGCGCGTTGCCAATGTGGCCAAACAAGCGTCGGAAAAATTGCGCCATGTGACATTGGCCGTCGCCACCGAAGACAAGAGAATTGAAGAACACTGCACCGAGATTGGCATACCATGCGTCATGACTTCGGACGATTGCAAAACCGGATCGGACCGCGTATTGCAAGCGGCACAAATTCTTGGCGGTGATTTTGATTTTGTGGTGGGCTTGCAAGGCGATGCCCCCTTTACGCCCGTCGAAGCACCGTTAAAGATGATCGAGGCATTTCAAGGCAATCCTGATATCGAAGTTGTGACGCCAATCGTGCAATTACGCTGGAGTGAGCTGGATGACTTAAGAGACAGTAAAAAGACAACTCCGTTTAGCGGTACAACTTGCGTGATCGATCCCAAAGGCAAAGCCCTTTGGTTCTCTAAAAATATTCTGCCCGCAATCCGAAAAGAAGCTGATCTGCGCGACAACGGCTTTTCACCGGTGTTCCAGCATATTGGTCTTTACGGCTATCGCTTCGATATCTTGAAGAAATTTGTATCCTTGCCCGAAGGCCATTACGAAAAATTAGAAGGTCTTGAACAACTCCGCCTGCTCGAAAACGGAATCTCCGTACAAACGGTTACCTTAAAAGTAGATGCTGGAATGGCGCAGGCTGGAATAGACTCTCCAGAAGACGTCGCTCGCGCCGAAAAACTTCTGAGCGCAAAGCGTTAAGCCGCGACATCCCACTTTGGGCCCCATGACGGATTCACTTGCCGCCCATCAACTTTTGCAAGTGTATGGATTTTCTTCATCTCTTCTGCAGTTAGTTCAAAATCAAAAATATCGATATTGCTTTTGATATTTGCAGACGTTCCGGATTTTGGAATGGCGGCAACATTGTTCTGCTGGATCAACCAACGAAGCCCCACCTGCCCAGCGTTTTTACCATACTTCAAACCGATTTCTTGAATGGCTTTATCTTTAATTATTTTACCGCGCGCGACGGGTGAATAAGCCGTCAATGCCATATCGCTCTTTTGCACGAACTCTAGCACGGGCTTTTGTGAAAGATACGGATGATATTCCACTTGGTTACAAACAATCTCACCACCAGAAATCTTCAATGCTTCTTCCATTTGGGAAACAGTAAAATTGCTAACGCCAATTGCTTTTGCCTTTTCAGCCTCTTTCGCCGTCATGACTTCTGCTACCATTTGCGCGACAGGCACTTCGGGGAATGGCCAGTGCACCAAGAGCAAATCCACGTAGTCGGTTTTGAGTTTCTTTAAAGACTCATCGACTGATTTTTGTGCCGTACCCGCGGCGAACTCATTGCGCCATATTTTGGTGGTCAGAAAAATCTTATCACGCTTGCCGGATTTTTTAATCCCCTCGCCCACCTCGGCTTCGTTTTCGTAAATTTGTGCGGTGTCTATGTGCATATAACCAGAATCGATTGCAATCCGCACCGCCTCTACACATTCCTTGCCACGGAGCTCATAAGTCCCAAAACCCAATGCTGGAATTGTGGTTCCCTTAATATTCAAGTTTTTCATGAATTTTTTCCTTTAAAAAATATGCGCTATTTGGAACTTAGATCGAAAATCAAAAGTTTGAAGATCATAAGATTAAATTTATTTTGAAAGGATATATAAAAATGGACTGGCAACCAGAAAAGCTATGCTCGACGATCGGCGATTACAACCTTCTGATTGAACGTTTCAAACATGGCTATGAATGCGAGCAAAAGAACGATAGTTGGAAATGGCGCGTGATCCATAGTGGAGTAGTTTTGTCTCAAGGTACGTCTCAAGACATGGAAACAGCTCAGAAACTCGCGGAATCGAACGTTCCCCTTAACCAATAGCGTCTTGTCATGCGGGCCTAATTCGGGTTTTATGGTCAACCATGACAATCCTTATTATCGCCCGCCACGGCAATACTTTTGAAAGAGACGAAACGCCGCGACGCGTGGGTACAACTGATCTTCCGCTCACTGAAACAGGTCGTGCGCAGAGCCGCGCCATCGGCCATTGGCTGAAGCAAAATAGCCATTATCCCGAAGCCATTTATTCTTCGCTTTTAAAACGTACGAAAGAAACGGCCGAGCTTGCATTGAAAGAGGCAGATTACAAAGAGCCGGTTTATCCTCTCGCAATTTTTAATGAAATTGATTACGGGCCTGATGAGAACAAACCGGAAGACACTGTCATTGCTCGTCTTGGCGAAAAAGCCTTGAAAGATTGGGAAGAAAAATCAATCGTGCCTTCTGGATGGAATTTCGATTCCGCCAAATGCATCGAAGATTGGAAGAACTTCGCACACCATATCGTGGAAGATGAGCAAAGCTGCATCATGGTTGTGACATCGAATGGCATCGCCCGCTTCGCGCCCTATATTACCAATGATTACGAAGAATTCTTAAAGGATCACAAACCGAAAATTTCCACTGGAGCGATCTGCGTATTCGAATATATCGATGGAAGATGGATCTTAAAGGGCTGGAATCTTAAGCCGATGATCTAAGATGGCTTATGATCGTGAACAATCATCCACAATGCGAGCTCCGGTGACGAGCCCATGTCTTTTTCGCGCATTAAATTTTCCCGACAGATATTTTCACTAACGGCAATTTCATCAGCTGTAGGATTTTCTTTGCCTGTCTCGCGGCGAACACGTTGTTCCCAGCCGTCTTTGGGCACACCCAACATAAACAACGCATCGCCAATTGTTGCGTTGTAAATGCTGGAAATTATTCCGCGCGATACCTGTGCCATGGCTACTCTTTTATAAAATAGACCACAAAACTTCCATAAAATATTATGGAATAGGTAAAAAGTGGGAAAAAGCCATTAAATTCTTTAGGGTTAGGGCCGTTAATGATTTAATGGCGCCATGCTGAATTATATTCTCCGCCGCCTGCTTTTGATGATCCCGACCTTGCTCGGCATCATGTTTATATCCTTCGTCATTATTCAGTTTGTGCCCGGCGGACCTGTCGAGCGCATGATCGCTCAACTGCAAGGCAACAGCGTTGACGCGACGGCACGTTTTGGCGGTGGCGGCGGTTCTGCCGACATGGCGGTTGGTGCCGGTAGCGGCGATGGCGGGGCGTCCAGCAAATATCGCGGTGCACAAGGTCTCGATCCGGAATTCGTGGCGGAGCTTGAAAAAATGTACGGCTTCGATAAACCCGCGCATGAGCGTTTCTTTCAGATGGTAAAAAATTACGCCATGTTCGATCTGGGCGAAAGTTATTACCGCGATGTGTCCGTCATAGATCTCGTACTTGAAAAAATGCCGGTGTCTATTTCGCTCGGGCTCTGGTCAACACTGCTAATCTACCTGATCTCCATTCCGCTGGGCATTCGCAAAGCTGTCAAAGACGGACAGGCCTTCGATATATGGACATCTGCCGCCATCTTCATTGGCTATGCCATTCCCTCTTTCATGTTTGCGATTCTACTTATCATCCTATTCGCGGGCGGACGCTATTTCGATCTCTTCCCGATCCGTGGGCTACTGTCTGACAACTGGCAGGATCTTACATGGTGGCGCATTGCGCTTGATTACGCTTGGCACATGGTTCTGCCTGTGGCTGCCATGGTCATTTCCGGCTTTGCGGGATTAACCATGCTGACCAAAAACTCTTTCCTAGATGAAATTGGTAAACATTACGTACTTACTGCCCGCGCGAAAGGATTGCCCGAGCGCGATGTGCTGTACGGTCATATTTTCCGCAATGCAATGTTGATTGTTATTGCGGGCTTTCCTGCCGCTTTTCTTGCTATCTTTTTCACCGGCTCCTTGCTGATCGAGGTCATCTTCTCACTGGATGGCCTAGGTCTTCTTGGCTATGAAAGCGTAATAAACCGAGACTATCCAGTTGTATTAGGAACGCTTTATATATTCTCGCTGATGGGCCTTATCATGACTCTGGTGCGGGATGTGGTTTATGTTCTGGTCGACCCCCGTATCGATTTCGAGGCTCGCACGGTTTAAGCCAATTTAAAAATATTTGACAGAATAACGAATCTGCCGTAATTTCCCATCCACTTCAAGGGAATTGGGATTTATGGATCTGAAAGACATTCAGAAAAAGCTGGCAGAGCTTCGCGACCGCATCAAGGATGAAGGTCGAATCTCCCCTGTATCCGAAGAACAGCTCAAGGATATCCTCAGCAGCACCTTGATCACGGCAAACGACGAGCTTGCCACCATTCAGAACAAACTCAATGCCACTATGGCCATGCGCGCCGGCAACGACAACGCTTTGTCGGACGATCAAAAGAAGCGCCTCCGTATCATCGAAAAAACCGGCACCGGATCATATGTAGTTCACTAATTTGTGAACTATCTTTAAAAATACTTTCCCAAACTTTTGTAAATTCGTAAACTTTGAACTTGTTCAATAGGTACGAGTTCCATGAGTCACATTTTCGATGAAATATGTTCTTTGATCAGCTCTTTCGAAAAAGCGCGAGCCGCAAACGATAACGGCGTTATTCTTCAACTAAACGCCATCGAAGACACGTTGTTTGAAAAACTATCTTCTGAAGAACAATATCAATACGGTCTTGTGGCAATGGCTCATTTCCTAAAATGCAGACCAGAAGATATTGACGGCCAAATTTTAAAAAGATGTAAGCGAGAGGATCTTGCGTCCAAGACAGCACATCTTTTTGATTGGAATCAAAACCTCTCATTCAAAACCATGCTTTCCACCATGCATGGCGCTAGGCTAAACTAATGGGTCTTCATCAATTCATCGATATAGCCCTCTCATTCAAATTCAACTCTGAAGCTCAAACCTATTCCGTTTTTTTGGAAAAACAAAAAAAGTACCTTAGTGATCTTTATGATGATCTAAGCACAAGTGAGCGCTTGGAAGTTTTTGAAACGATAGATAGCAAAGATTACCGTAAAAATCCGACAGATGAATTTGAAGGCCGAACACCGGAAGAAATCGAGCAAGCTTTGGGTGTTCTGTACTTAATAGCCTCGGAACAGGATTTTGTTAAGAACATCCACCAGTTGAATACGGAAAAATATGATCAGGATAGATCGCGCAGACTAAAACTATTCAGGTGCGTACCAGTTTGGATTGCGATAGATTTGGCCTATGTTCTTCAAAATAACACCAAGCCCCCTCACCGCCCGACGCCTTTCCCAGTTTAAGGCTAATAAACGTGGCTATTGGTCGTTCTGGATTTTTATCGCCGTCCTGACCGTTTGCTTGTTTGCAGAAGTCATCGCAAACGACAAACCCATTCTGGTTTCCTACAATAATTCTCTCTACACTCCTGTCTTTCATTCCTATCCGGAAACAACATTCGGTGGTGATTTCGAAACAGAAACAGATTTCCGCGATCCATACGTTCAAGAACTGATCAATAAAAATGGTTGGATGATCTGGCCACTCATTCGTTTCTCGTATGACACCATAAGCTATAGCCTACCCGAACCTGCACCATCCCGCCCTGCCGGTGAAAATATCCTCGGAACGGATGACCAAGGCCGCGATGTTGCCGCACGCGTTATCTACGGCTTTCGTATCTCGATTGTATTCGGCCTAATACTGACGATCATCAGCTCAATCATTGGTATCACAGCCGGAGCGTTTCAAGGCTATTACGGCGGCCGTCTCGATTTATTCATGCAACG
>CAYYPX010000011.1:0-23605 GCA_964473655.1 uncultured Micavibrio sp. | reverse complement strand
AATGACGTTGACAAAGACCTGATCCACAGTTTTGATGAGGCTCGCTTTGTTGACGAGGATCCTCATGTCTTGCACGATAAACTACAACACGCAGTCCATTGACCAATGGGAAAGCAAGTTCTCTACTATCACTCGTTCGAATATTTTGCAGAGCTATACCTACGCCCGTGCCAGATGCCCGATCGCGAAACAAAGGGCTCGTTGGGGGCTGATCCAGATCGACGGGCGTGATGCCGGATTGGTGCAGATTTTCGAAGTCGGATTTTTGGGTCTTCACGCGTTGATGCTGGACCGTGGGCCGTTATGGTTCGATGGATTTGGAAACGCTATGCACGTCAAAAGATTTTTCGAAGAATTCAACCGACAATTCCCAAAACGCTTTGGCCGCAAACGCCGCATCTTGCCTGAAATCGAAGATGGGCCTTCTGCTCAAAAGATGATCACGCAATGGGGTTTCAATCGCCTTCCAAGCAACGGCTATGAAACTTTTTGGGTTGATCTCACCCAAGATCATGAAACCTTGCGCGCCAATTTAAAATCGAACTGGCGCAACAAATTGAACAAGGCGGAAAAATCCGGCATCGAAATTGAATGGGATGTGGAAGGAACACATTTGCCATGGCTGCTCGGTATTTATGCAACCGACAAGGCTTTGCGTGATTATGGCGGCCCTTCGGCAGATTTCCTCAAAAGCTATGTGCCGATGCTGGCGCAGCAAAACAATCTGCTGCTGGGCCGCGCGATGAAAGATGGCGTTCCCATCGCTTTCTCGTTATTTGCCCTGCATGGGCGCAGCGCGACCTATCTGGTCGGCTGGTCATCGGAAGATGGCCGCGAAACCGCCGCCCACCAACTCTGCCTTTGGATGGCCATGATGGCGTTGAAAAATAGGGGCATCAAGGAACTCGACCTCGGAGGCGTGAATGATGAAACAGCGGCCGGTATCAAAACTTTCAAAGAAGGCGTGGGCGGGCGTTTTATGCGCACTGTCGGTCATTACGTTTAGCGGATCATCTCTCGCAGCCAGCGAACAGAAAATGGAATATGACGTCTATGCGGGCGGGCTTCATGTCGTCTCTGCCGATCTTGATATTAATCTATCCAAAAAGAACAGATACGATTTGAAGCTTGGTGCCTACACGCATGGAATGCTGGCGAAGCTTGCACCGTGGAACGGCACGTTTGAAACGCACGGCTGGTATGATTCCAAAAAACAATTCCCGCAACCCGAAATTCATTTTTCCAAAACCCAGTGGCGCGATGAAATAGAACTGACGGAATTTCTGTACAACAGAGATGGATCGTTCAAGGAATACCGCCTGACCAATGATGACAAAAAAGGCGTACAGCCCGCTGATCCGAATTTGAGCGGTAATACCACTGATGTCTTGAGCGCGACGTTAAAAGTCATGACCAAGATTGCGGGCGGCGGAAAATGCGAAGGATCGGATGAAATTTTCGATGGCGACCGCAGATACATTCTCCATTACGCCCATACACAAAAAACCGAATTAAAGGCCAGTGGCTTGAATGTCTATAGCGGCCCTGCCACCGAATGCACGATAGAGGTCAAACCCAAGGGTGGAAAATGGCACAAAAAACCCCGCGGCTGGATGTCCATTCAGGAACAGGGGCGGGAGCGCGGCATGATGCCCACCATCTGGTTTGCGCAAATGGCGGAAGGCGAACCTGCCGTTCCGGTTAAAATCCGCGTCAAAACCGAATATGGGGCTTTGATGATGCATTTGACCGGCTATCAAGGCGGCGGTAAAACGCTGGCAATAAAGCAAAAATAACGCTATCCCTGTTACGCTCTGCAACAGCTTGTGATTTGAGCTGGCGCCTTGATTCGTACAAAAGTTAGGACCATGAAAAGAAAAGACCCACTCGCTATTGTTATTCTCGCCGCCGGTAAGGGTACGCGCATGAAATCGCAATTGCCAAAAGTGATGCATGAAATTGCAGGCCGCCCGATGATCGGCTGGCTTTTGGAAACGGCCGAAAGTTTGGGGCCTGAAAAAATCATCGTGGTGACGGCACCGGGTATGGATGACGTTGCCGAAGCCGTAAAGCCGCACGCAGTTGCGATTCAAAAAGAACAGCGCGGCACGGGCGATGCGGTAAAGCCTGCTTTGCCATTGCTCAAAGGCTTTACCGGAAAAGTTCTGGTGCTGCTGGGCGATGAGCCGTTCCTTGATAAAAAAGTCTTGGAAGAAATGATCGGCTGGAACGGATTGTCCGTGATGGCCGTGCGTCCACTTTCGCCAAAAGGTTTGGGCCGTATAATCGTACACGATGATGGCACGCTTGATTCCATCGTTGAAGAAAAAGACGCGACCGAAGAACAAAAAGAAATCCGCCTCTGTAATGCGGGGAATTTCTGCATCCCATCTTCCCATCTGGAAAAATGGCTGGGCCAGTTACAGGCGAACAACGCACAAAAAGAATTTTACCTCACCGATGTTCCAAAGATTGCAGAAAAAGATGGATATCTGACCTACGTTGTCGAAAATGAAATCCAAT
Organism: uncultured Micavibrio sp.; assembly: GCA_964473655.1. Classification (GTDB taxonomy): domain Bacteria; phylum Pseudomonadota; class Alphaproteobacteria; order Micavibrionales; family Micavibrionaceae; genus Micavibrio_A. The sequence continues at coordinate 21,082 of CAYYPX010000011.1, read as the reverse complement.
GGGTATGGGGCATCAACACGCGCGCGGAGTTGGCGGAACATGAACGCATGGCGCAAACAATGCTGCGCGAAAAGGCCATGGCGAATGGCGCGACGCTGGTGGAGCCGAACACGGTGTTCTTCAGCTACGATACCGAAATCGGCAATGATGTCGTGATCGAACCCCATGTCGTGTTTGGTAAAAGTGTAAAGATCGGCAGCAACGTTGTCGTGCATTCCTTCTCCCATCTCGAAGGCGCGACAGTTGAGAGCGGTGCATCGATCGGACCTTACGCAAGATTACGCCCCGGCTCGCACCTAAAAGAAAACTCGAAGGTCGGCAATTTCGTCGAATTGAAAAATACCACACTGGAATCCGGCGCGAAGGTTAATCACCTTTCTTACATCGGCGATGCCTCGGTTGGTGCGAAGGCGAATATCGGCGCTGGCACGATCACTTGCAATTATGATGGCTTCGACAAACATAAAACGATTATCGGTGCCGGTGTGTTTGTGGGATCGAACTCCACCATAGTCGCACCCGTTGAACTGGAAGAAGGCTCGTTCGTCGCCGCCGGTTCCGTCGTCACCCATCACGTGCCCAAAGATGCGCTCATTGTTGCGAGGGCGCATCAGATGATCAAAGAAGGCTGGGCCACAATGTATCGTAAAAGAAAGAAGAAGTAATATGTGCGGAATTATCGGAATCATCGGCAAGGAAGATGCGGCCCCACGTTTGGTGGAAGGACTTCGCCGCCTCGAATATCGCGGCTATGACAGCGCAGGGATCGCTTGTCTGGTTGGTGGTCAGATCGAACGCCGCAGAGCCGAAGGCAAGCTTTTAAACCTCGATGCCAAACTCAAAAAAGAACCGCTCGCAGGGAATATCGGCATCGGCCACACACGCTGGGCGACACATGGCGGCCCGACGGAAAAGAACGCGCACCCACACGCAACCGAAAAAGTTGCTGTCGTCCATAACGGCATCATCGAAAACTATGCGGAGATCAAGGAAGAACTTCTCAAACACCAATGCCGCTTTACGTCCGATACCGATACCGAAGTGATCGCGCATTTGGTCACGCACAATTTGAAACAAGGCATGAAACCGCAAGAAGCGGCAGACGCTGCTATCAATAGATTGGAAGGCGCCTACGCGCTCGCCATCATGTTCACCGACAATGATAATCTAATGGTTGGCGCGCGTCAGGGTACACCGCTCGCGGTTGGTTATGGCGAAGGCGAAATGTATCTGGGCTCAGATTCTTACGCGCTGGCTTCTCTCACACGCAAAGTAACATTCTTGGAAGATGGCGACCGCGTTTCGCTCACACAATCTGGCGTGCGTATTTACAACCGCGCCAATGACAATGTCGAACGCCCGATCCGCATCACCGCGCAATCCGGTACGACGGCAGAAAAAGGCCAGTACCCGCATTATATGCTCAAAGAAATTTACGAGCAGCCGGAAGTCATCGGTGACACATTAAATTCCTTTATCAATCCGGCCACACTGCAAATCACGCTGCCAGATGATGTTTTGGAAATGTTGTCCAAAGCTCCGCGCCTGACATTGATTGCTTGTGGTACCGCCTCTTACGCGTGCCTTGTCGCCAAATACTGGTTCGAACAAGTGGCGCGCGTTTCTTGCGAAGTCGACATCGCGTCCGAATTCCGTTACCGCGAAGCCCCGATGCCGGAAAACGGCGTAGCGATTTTCGTCTCCCAATCCGGTGAGACGCTGGATACGCTGGAAGCCCTTCGTTACTGCAAACGTCAGAAACAAAAAATTCTTTCCATCGTCAACACAATCGAAAGCACGATCGAGCGTGAATCCGATGCGGTTCTGCATACGCTCGCTGGTCCTGAAATCGGCGTTGCCTCAACCAAAGCTTTTACAACACAGCTCACGACATTGGCGTGTCTCTCATTGGCATTGGCGGTGAAGAAAGGCACGATTTCGGCGGATAAACACGCTGAATATACCGAAGCATTGCGTCATTTGCCCAAAAAGGCCGCTGCGATTTTGAATCACGATGCGGATATCAAGAAAATCGCCAAGGATGTGGTTGATGTGCGCGATATGCTTTATCTGGGCCGCGGTGCGTTATACCCGATCGCTCTCGAAGGCGCACTGAAGCTAAAAGAAATTTCCTACATCCATGCCGAAGGCTACGCCGCTGGAGAGATGAAACACGGGCCCATCGCGCTGGTCGATGACAAGGTGCCGGTTGTCGTAGTTGCGCCTGCAAACGATGTTCTGTTTGAAAAAACGGCGAGCAATGTTCAGGAAACGGTCGCACGCGGCGGAAAGATCATCTTGTTCTCCGATTCTGTTGGCGTGGAAAAACTGAAAAAACAATCGAGCTGGTCCGTCACGCTGGGCGAAGTGCACCCGTTCGTCGCGCCGATCCTTTATTCCATTCCAGTACAGTTGTTGGCCTATCATGTTGCCGTGGCCAAAGGCACGGATGTCGATCAGCCGCGCAATTTGGCAAAATCGGTAACTGTAGAATAATCAGATCTGGATCGTGCGGTCCGGCCACGCGACCAGATTTTCGAATTTGCGGCCCGTGGTGAACGGAACTAGTTTCGGCTTCGCACGGCTTGGCAAAATTCCTTGGAACGTATATCCCTTCGGAAAAAAGGACTGCAAGGCTTCGAGCGAAGAGAAATCTTTTCTCGATGTATCGCTCAGTTCAAACACGATCACGGGACGGTGACGTGCCAATGTTTTTTTCAAGCCGCGCAGCACTTGCGCCTCAAATCCTTCAGTGTCGATCTTGATCAGCGTCGGCGCGATATTGTGCTCTTCCATCACAGCATCACCTTGACGAACTTCCAATGAAATCTTGTCCGCACCTTCGGCATCCGTGAAAAGGCCTGTGCCAAGATTTTCTTCCGGCGGCGGTTGGAATGATAAGAATGCTGGTGCCTCACCAAGCCCGAACGGCATCACTTTGGCATGGTCCATATTGTTGCGTTTGAGTTTGCTTTCCGCGATATCGCGCACGCGGGCCCAAGGCTCGAACCCGAACGCCGTTTTACAAAGCGGCGCCACGGCCATCAAATGCTGGCCGATATTGGTGCCGATATCGGCATAGACGGGGTTTTGCTGCTTTCTGGCAATTTCGCGCAGCAATAACAGCGTCGAGGCTTCATGCGCGCCGTAATAATAGATTTTATTGTCGAGGTGATTGCCAGTTTTCCCTTCAAAAACCCCTTCAAACAATTTAACTTGGAATTCTATGCCGGGTTTCGGCGTACCAATCGCTTTTCCGATTTTTTTTCGAAGTCGCAACGGAATATTGTCGTTGCGCAGGATCTGAAGGAGAAGAGGGGCTGTGCTCATGTTTGTATCTATAGGATAGTCGTCATGTCTTTGCAAAGCGGGAAAACATCCACCATCCATCCTTTTTTCTGGCTGGTTATGCCTGTTTTCTTCATTTTGGCGCAGTTTTATATCGAATTCGCCTACACGCAGGCACAAAAAGTGCCGATCCATAGCGAGGGCGGCCCGCACGAGACACTGCAATCTATCTTTTTAGGTATCGCCTTTTTGATCGCGGTGGCGAGCCTTGCCAAGATCAATTGGACCAAAGACAAGCTGCTGGCCGGATGGTTCGCGCTTGCCGGTCTTTGCTGCTTTTATGTGTTCGGCGAGGAGATCAGCTGGGGTCAGCATATATTGAACTGGAACACGCCCGCCTATTGGTCGCAATTCAACGACCAGAATGAAACCAATCTGCACAACACATCGGCATGGCTCGATCAGAAACCGCGCTTGATCCTGTTCGCCGGTATCGTGTTCGGTGGGATCGTGATCCCCGCGCTGCGCCGCTGGAAGCCATCCGCCGTGCCACAAAAATTCGCCGTGTTGTTTCCGCCCGATATTCTGGCCGTGACCGCGCTCGGCGTGCTTGTCCCCTATATGGCGCAGGAAATCGCCGAAGGTTTGAAGGTTCACCTGTTCGAAAGGGTCTCCGAATTGCAGGAGCTCTATATGTATTACTTCGTCATGCTTTATCTCTGGGATCTGCGGAAACGCGCGGTTTCGGGCCGTTAAATCCCGTTAATGATTGGCATAAAACGATAAATTAATTATTTCGGAAAATTATATACTTGATTTTTTCCTTACTTTCGTATTTACTCATATTCACCTTCTAATATTTCTTAAAAGACGAAACCGTGGTCAACACGGTACTGGCATGGGGTGTCAGCGGCCTGAATAAAGGCCAAGATTTTTGGAGAAGAGAATGGGACGTTTGGGGACATTTACGGCGACGTGGCCGCCTGCGGGCTGGCCGCAATTCGGGGCCATCACCGCACCATCGGGACAATCGGTTGCCAAGGATATCGCACGGGCGAGGATCTTTGGTCTTCAGTACTCGATCGAATCCGTATCGCTTTTCAAGAACAACGAAAAATTCTTCCGTCACGACATCAATATCCAAGGCTGGGAATATTCCATCCTGAATGAAAGCATCGAATATCCTGTGCTGTCCTTCAGTCTGCTCGACCGGTTTGATTTGTCATTGCCGCGCGAATGTTTTCTAACCGATATCAGAACCTATGCCTCGCACATTCCACACACGAGAAGATCGGCGAACCGCGCATTAAGTGCCGCACTATTTTTGATCAAACAAATTGAAAAGGGCGCAGTGCCGGATATCAACCGCGTCTTGCGAATTTATAAAATTCATCCCAATCAGGCGTTCTTGTACAGAAACGATCGAATGCTGGAAACTGATCTTAAGGCTGCTTTCGACATCGGATTGGAATCGAAAAGTCTTTAGGCTTTACGCAGCAAAAGCGTCATCCATTCATCGCAAGGAAATTCTTTTATCAAGCTGAACCCGCACGGTGTGTAGGCACCCAGCACACGCTCTGCCTGTTCCTTTAAGGTTCCCGATAAAATCAGATAGCCACCAGATGCCAGAGCTTTCGATTGCTCCGCCGCCATCTCGATCAACGGCCCCGCCAGAATATTGGCGATGATGAAATCATAAGGCGCGTCTTTCCATACAGGGCTTTGCGGCTCGTACCCTTCGCTTCGGTACGAGATCACATTCGAAATATTGTTCGTCTGGATATGAATATCCGTGACGCGTACGCATTCGGGATCGTTGTCTGCGGCATGAACGGTCACATCGGGCCAGAGTTTTGCAGCAACGGCGGCAAGAATACCCGAGCCACAACCCATATCCAGAATATTGCGTGGGGCAAAGCCGCCATTTTTTACATGTTCGATCGCAAGCATACATTGCGATGTTGTGCCGTGCTCGCCAGATCCAAATGCTGTGGCGGCTTCGATCAGAAGCGGAATTTTACCGACTGGTTTTTCGCCGTCATAATGCGAGCCGTAAATAAAGAAGGAGCCGATGGTCAGCGGCGGCAGCGCGCGATAGCTTTCGGCAAGCCAATCACGGTTAGCGTCCAGCGGCTCGATTTTAAAACCGCGTAGCAAATCAGGCGAAACACCTATTTCTTCCGCCATCGCATCGAAAATTTCGGCAACGATGTCGGCATCCAATTCATCATCGAACGTCCAGAGGAAATCCCATCCGCCTTTATCTTTCTTGGAAGAAAAGGAGAGGGCTTCGTCTCCGAAGGCGAACGAAAAAAGACCGGCCTGAGAATCGTTCAGGCCGGCTTTTATATGCAAGGTTAGCGTGTGATACATCGAAGCGATTATTTCTCGTCTTCTTCTTCGGCGATGTCTTCGTCGATATCGTCGTCATCGAGGTCATCCAGATCTTCATCGTCGATATCAAGGTCGCCATCGATTTCAATGTCATCTTCATCGGCGTCATCGGAATCTTCATCGATTTCCTCGAGGCTGACGGTTTCGTCATCGCCCTCGACTTCCTCGATTTCCGCTTCTGGTGCCTCCACTTCGGCTTCGGCCTCAAGCTCTTCGGCTGGAACGCGCCCGCGACGGGTTTTCACCTTGATCTCGCCGGTAAACTCGGTCTCGCAAGAAGGGCAGATGATCGGTTTCTTGTTCAGGTCATAAAAGCGCGCGCCGCAGCTCATACAGATCCTTTTTAGTCCTTTTAGGTCAGCCAAAATTGCCTCCTTCGGCGGTAGGTTTCATCAATCGGAATAAGGGTTTCTGACTGCCCGATTTTGGCCGCTGTGTCAAAGCAAAAGTGCAATCACGGACCTACCCTTGAAACCGATTGTCGACAGGCCCATTTATCTATTAAACTCTTAAGAGTATTGTCATTTTTGTGCAATACAATAAGGGTCAGAGAGAGGATTTCCATGCAAAAACCAGTTGTAATCTGCGGCTATAAACGCTCCCCCTATCATCCCGCCGGTAAAGGCGCGTTGGCTGGTGTAAGGCCCGATGATATGGCGGCCGAAGTCATCAAGGCTCTGATCGCCGAAACCAAGGTTAATCCAGCCGATATCGAAGATGTTTTGATGGGATGTGCCTTCCCAGAAGCCGAACAGGGCTTTAACCTTGCCAAAATTGTTGCCCAGATCGTGGGTCTTCCGGCCTCTGTTGCTGGCGCAACGGTAAACCGTTTCTGCGGCTCCTCCATGACATCCGTTCATATTGCGGCTGGTGCCATTCAAATGGGCGCGGGCGATGTGTTCATCTGCGCCGGTGTGGAATCGATGACACGCATTCCAATGGGTGGTTTCAACCCGATGCCGAATCCGAAACTCGCGGAAACATTCCCGCAGGCCTATATCAACATGGGTGAGACGGCGGAAAACCTCGCCAAGAAATATTCTGTCTCCCGCACCGAGCAAGATCAGTTCGCCGTGGACTCGCACGCCAAGGCTGCCAAAGCCCGCTCTGAGGGTAAATTCAAAGATGAGATCGTTCCTATCAATGGCGTAACCGAAGACGGCACGATCCGTGAAGGCACGACATTGGAATCTCTCGCGGGCCTCAAACTCGCCTTCGATGAAAAAGGATCAGTGACCGCTGGTACGGCGTCACCGCTGACGGATGGTGCCAGTGCGCTTCTCGTTTGTTCCGAAGAATATGCCGACAAGCACAAGCTTCCAAAACTCGCCCGTCTTAAATCCGTGGCGGTTGCGGGTTGCGCTGCTGAGATCATGGGGATCGGTCCTGTACCCGCCTCTCAAAAAGCTTTGCAGCGTGCAGGTCTTACCATCAAGGATATCGATGTCGTTGAATTGAACGAGGCCTTTGCTGCGCAATCCATTCCCGTTATTCGTGATCTTGGTATCGATATCAAGAAAGTGAATCTTGATGGCGGCGCGATTGCGATGGGGCACCCGCTGGGCGCGACCGGCGCAAGAATCGTTGGCAAACTGGCTAGCCTGATGAAACGTGAAGGTAAAAAATATGGCCTTGCCACGCAATGTATCGGCGGCGGTCAGGGTATTGCCGTCGTGCTGGAAAAAATCTAATCAGGATATGATTTTCTTTAGGTAGGGGATCTTCAGCAACGCCAGTGCCAGTGGCGTTGTGATGCCGGCGACCATGCACGCCTTCACCAGATCCATCGTCAGATCACCTTTTACGATGAACTCATTCAATTGCCACACAACGGCCAAATGTAGGCAATACATCACGAAAGACGCTTGGCTCAATTTTGCCAGAGGCTTTGTCCATGCCCTGTTTGGAATATGCTGCGAGCAGATGAAAACGCCGCTTCCGAACAAGGCTGTTCCGATCAGGAAATCATAGGGAATAAAAGCACCGTTACCGGTTGTCGACAAAAGAAAGGCTTCCGACATTTGCAGCAAAAATCCGATTGCTGCCATCACGATACCGGCTTTGAAGGAATAAGAATTTCTTCGCGCCAAAAAATATCCGATCAACACGAAAGAAAATCCGAAAAATGGCCCGTTTCTTGTGTCGATGAAAATTTTCTCTATCCCTAAAAACGATGCGTAAGGCCCCAAAACCAATCCGGCGATGTATAGGATCGCCGCCACCGCTGCCATCAATCCCATTCCAAATCTTTGCAGCAAAATCACACCGGCGGCACTAACGCCAAGCGCGGGCAGGAACCACAAATGATAGCCGTATCCACCGGCCCAAAGCGCGCGGGCGATATAGGCTGGATCTATCAGTTCTGCCGCATGACCGGCCAGCACTGTATAGACGCAAACCCAGAGCAAGAACGCAGGCATCAATCTTTTCGCGATGCGCATGATCGTAGCGAGTGCGTCTTCGTTTTTCCTGCCCAAAAAGAATCCGCTGGCGATGAAGAAATAGGGAACGGCAAAGCGGGCGACATGATCCAGAACACCCCTTGGCTCCACCTCATATTGCTGCAGGCTGATGCAATGAAGAAGGACCACGAAAAGAAAGGCGATGTAACGAAAGGCATCAATGCCTTCCATCCGCTCACTTTGTTCGATTTTTTGGTCTTTCATCACGGCATGATGCCCCAAAAACGCGGGAAAATCACCGTTATTGCCTAAAATTTTAGGCAAAACTTAATAAATATTTACTGCCATCTCGTACAATAAAGGATCGGGTTCATTGGGGTTGAGGCGTGCAGCTTTTAGATTCTGAGCAATTGGAATATGCGTTTCAGAAAAACGGCATTTCGCTGGATGCGCAGGCGCGCCAGTTTCATGTCGATATCTGGAACATTATCAAGGCGGCAGAAAAAATCCGTGATCCGCTGGAACTCGCCGATTGCGAGAACGACCTGCGTCATCGCTGCCGCGCCTATTTCGATTTGATGCGCGGCTGGCAACGTGAGGAAGAAGAGCGGTTCGAGGACATCATTCGCTGCCCGCTTTCGCGCGAGACGATCAGCGAAGCATGGGCCTTGATCCCAACCTTTGAAAAACAATTCTATCGCTATGCGCTATGCTATCTGGAGCTTAACCGCGCGCTGATTCAAATGCGTGGCAAGCTCTCGCGTTATGCACAAGGATACACGCCGGACAAGGACGCGATTGATCTGGAAGTCAATAACGGCACCGGTGAAATATTGATCCGTGCCCACCGCGACCGTGCTGAAGTAATGGACAAACGCGCAAGGCTGGAACGTGTTCGCCATTTGTTGCAACGATCCGACCCGATCATCGAATCTTTGGGTGCAGAACTGCCACGCATCATGGGACAGGAAATTGGCGATCATCAGCTAACCCTCTTCAAAGGCACGCTTCGCAAAAAACAATTCGATGAGGCGAGAAAGATCGTCTCCAAATGGAAACAGGCCGACCTTCGCAAGGCAGCTGGCTTTTTGATCGACCATATCCAAAAAAACGTGGTGGAGCTTCGCGCCGCCGATGGCATTATTCTGCATTCGGGTGAACTCAGCCTGATGTCCGCTTTCCTGCGCGGCGATGAAATGAAGCTCAACGCATTTCTTGATAAATTCAATCTGCCCTATCTGACCTTCCAATACCGAAACCTGATCCACCAAGGCTATCTGCTCGGCCATGTGGGCTCGCTGGAGGGGCTTATCATCCAGCACGCGAAATTAGTGTGCTTTGCAGCAAGACCACTGGAGGACGCGCATCAGGCGCGCATACAAGAGCAGCAGGTTCTGGCCCCCATTCGCGAACAAACCCATGTGAAATTCCGCCCTCTGAGGGTAAATTCAAAGATGAGATCGTTCCTATCAATGGCGTAACCGAAGACGGCACGATCCGTGAAGGCACGACATTGGAATCTCTCGCGGGCCTCAAACTCGCCTTCGATGAAAAAGGATCAGTGACCGCTGGTACGGCGTCACCGCTGACGGATGGTGCCAGTGCGCTTCTCGTTTGTTCCGAAGAATATGCCGACAAGCACAAGCTTCCAAAACTCGCCCGTCTTAAATCCGTGGCGGTTGCGGGTTGCGCTGCTGAGATCATGGGGATCGGTCCTGTACCCGCCTCTCAAAAAGCTTTGCAGCGTGCAGGTCTTACCATCAAGGATATCGATGTCGTTGAATTGAACGAGGCCTTTGCTGCGCAATCCATTCCCGTTATTCGTGATCTTGGTATCGATATCAAGAAAGTGAATCTTGATGGCGGCGCGATTGCGATGGGGCACCCGCTGGGCGCGACCGGCGCAAGAATCGTTGGCAAACTGGCTAGCCTGATGAAACGTGAAGGTAAAAAATATGGCCTTGCCACGCAATGTATCGGCGGCGGTCAGGGTATTGCCGTCGTGCTGGAAAAAATCTAATCAGGATATGATTTTCTTTAGGTAGGGGATCTTCAGCAACGCCAGTGCCAGTGGCGTTGTGATGCCGGCGACCATGCACGCCTTCACCAGATCCATCGTCAGATCACCTTTTACGATGAACTCATTCAATTGCCACACAACGGCCAAATGTAGGCAATACATCACGAAAGACGCTTGGCTCAATTTTGCCAGAGGCTTTGTCCATGCCCTGTTTGGAATATGCTGCGAGCAGATGAAAACGCCGCTTCCGAACAAGGCTGTTCCGATCAGGAAATCATAGGGAATAAAAGCACCGTTACCGGTTGTCGACAAAAGAAAGGCTTCCGACATTTGCAGCAAAAATCCGATTGCTGCCATCACGATACCGGCTTTGAAGGAATAAGAATTTCTTCGCGCCAAAAAATATCCGATCAACACGAAAGAAAATCCGAAAAATGGCCCGTTTCTTGTGTCGATGAAAATTTTCTCTATCCCTAAAAACGATGCGTAAGGCCCCAAAACCAATCCGGCGATGTATAGGATCGCCGCCACCGCTGCCATCAATCCCATTCCAAATCTTTGCAGCAAAATCACACCGGCGGCACTAACGCCAAGCGCGGGCAGGAACCACAAATGATAGCCGTATCCACCGGCCCAAAGCGCGCGGGCGATATAGGCTGGATCTATCAGTTCTGCCGCATGACCGGCCAGCACTGTATAGACGCAAACCCAGAGCAAGAACGCAGGCATCAATCTTTTCGCGATGCGCATGATCGTAGCGAGTGCGTCTTCGTTTTTCCTGCCCAAAAAGAATCCGCTGGCGATGAAGAAATAGGGAACGGCAAAGCGGGCGACATGATCCAGAACACCCCTTGGCTCCACCTCATATTGCTGCAGGCTGATGCAATGAAGAAGGACCACGAAAAGAAAGGCGATGTAACGAAAGGCATCAATGCCTTCCATCCGCTCACTTTGTTCGATTTTTTGGTCTTTCATCACGGCATGATGCCCCAAAAACGCGGGAAAATCACCGTTATTGCCTAAAATTTTAGGCAAAACTTAATAAATATTTACTGCCATCTCGTACAATAAAGGATCGGGTTCATTGGGGTTGAGGCGTGCAGCTTTTAGATTCTGAGCAATTGGAATATGCGTTTCAGAAAAACGGCATTTCGCTGGATGCGCAGGCGCGCCAGTTTCATGTCGATATCTGGAACATTATCAAGGCGGCAGAAAAAATCCGTGATCCGCTGGAACTCGCCGATTGCGAGAACGACCTGCGTCATCGCTGCCGCGCCTATTTCGATTTGATGCGCGGCTGGCAACGTGAGGAAGAAGAGCGGTTCGAGGACATCATTCGCTGCCCGCTTTCGCGCGAGACGATCAGCGAAGCATGGGCCTTGATCCCAACCTTTGAAAAACAATTCTATCGCTATGCGCTATGCTATCTGGAGCTTAACCGCGCGCTGATTCAAATGCGTGGCAAGCTCTCGCGTTATGCACAAGGATACACGCCGGACAAGGACGCGATTGATCTGGAAGTCAATAACGGCACCGGTGAAATATTGATCCGTGCCCACCGCGACCGTGCTGAAGTAATGGACAAACGCGCAAGGCTGGAACGTGTTCGCCATTTGTTGCAACGATCCGACCCGATCATCGAATCTTTGGGTGCAGAACTGCCACGCATCATGGGACAGGAAATTGGCGATCATCAGCTAACCCTCTTCAAAGGCACGCTTCGCAAAAAACAATTCGATGAGGCGAGAAAGATCGTCTCCAAATGGAAACAGGCCGACCTTCGCAAGGCAGCTGGCTTTTTGATCGACCATATCCAAAAAAACGTGGTGGAGCTTCGCGCCGCCGATGGCATTATTCTGCATTCGGGTGAACTCAGCCTGATGTCCGCTTTCCTGCGCGGCGATGAAATGAAGCTCAACGCATTTCTTGATAAATTCAATCTGCCCTATCTGACCTTCCAATACCGAAACCTGATCCACCAAGGCTATCTGCTCGGCCATGTGGGCTCGCTGGAGGGGCTTATCATCCAGCACGCGAAATTAGTGTGCTTTGCAGCAAGACCACTGGAGGACGCGCATCAGGCGCGCATACAAGAGCAGCAGGTTCTGGCCCCCATTCGCGAACAAACCCATGTGAAATTCCGCTCTCTGGGTACCATTTTCAACGACATGGAAACAACCATCGCCATTCTGGAAAAACTGCTTGCCCATACCAAAGATTACATCCCGAGCCCCGACACGATTACCAACAAATCAACACTCCCTTTTTAACGAATTCGCGCTATCATAATTTCTACGAACAACCAGCCAGAGGTCTTACCAAATGCCTATCCAAAAAGTCGCCGTTATCGGGTCCGGAGTCATGGGAAGCGGAATTGCCGCACAGGTCGCCAATGCGGGCATTCCTGTCGTGCTGCTCGATATCGTGCCGAAGAATCTGGAAGAGGGCGGAGACCGCAGCAAAATCGCCAAGGGTGCGATTGAAAAATTATTGAAGACCGATCCTGCGCCGTTGATGTCGAACCGCAACGCGAAACTGATCACACCGGGCAATCTGGAAGATGATCTGAAATTGCTGGAAGATTGCGACTGGGTTTGCGAAGTCGTTCTCGAAGACCTCAATATCAAACACATCACATACGACAAGATTTCCAAACATTTGAAAAAAGGTGCGATCCTCTCTTCAAACACGTCAACGATCCCGCTCGAGATGCTCACGAAAAATCTTTCCAAAGATTTGAAGAAGAATTTCCTGATCACGCACTTCTTCAACCCGCCGCGTTATCTACGCCTGCTTGAAATCGTCACAGGCAAAGACACGGATGAAAAAGCCGTCAAAGAAGTCGTTGATTTCTGCGATATCAAACTGGGCAAGGGCGTTGTGAAATGTAAAGACACGCCGGGCTTTATTGTTAACCGTATCCTGACATTCTTTATGCAGAGCGCGCTGAATGTTGCGGTCGAAGACAAAGTTTCCATCGAAGTGGCTGATGCCGTTTTGTCCAAACCGGTCGGCATTCCAAAGACGGGCGTGTTCGGCCTGATCGATCTGGTCGGCGTGGATTTGATGCCACACCTTGCAGACTCTCTTCTAGCCACACTGCCGAAAGATGATTCCTACCGTAAGATTTACAAGGACTATGAATTCATCGACGGCATGATCAAGGCAGGCTACACCGGCCGCAAAGGCAAGGGCGGTTTCTATCGTTTGAATCCCGATGGCTCAAAAGAGAAACAGGCGCTGAATTTGCAAGCCGCGGGCTTCGATGAATCCAATTACAAAAAGGCCGACAAACCGAAGTTAGGCTCGATGGATGCCGGTAAGAAAGGCCTTCGCGCCGTTGTCGAATCGGATGATGTCGGCGGCAAATACGCATGGAAAGTTCTGCGCGATACGCTGGTTTATGCAGCCTCCCTCGTGCCCGATATTGCGGACAGCGTGGCCGAAGTCGATGAAGCCATGCGTCTTGGCACCAACTGGAAATCAGGCCCGTTCGAAATGATCGATGCGCTGGGCGCGAAATGGTTCGCCGAGAGATTGAAATCCGAAGGCATTGCCGTTCCAAAGATGATTGAAAAAGTCGGCGATGGCTCTTTCTACAAAACCGATTCTGGCAAGCTCGAATATTTCGGCACAGATGGAAAATATCATGTGGTTCCACGCGCACAGGGCGTGTTGCTTCTCTCCGATATCAAACTGAATTCCAAACCTGTGATCAAAACGGGTTCTGCTTCGGTGTGGGATGTGGGTGATGGCGTGCTCTGCGTCGAATTCACCGGCAAGATGAATGCGTTGGATGATCAGGTGTTCGATGCCTACGCGCAGGCAATCAAGATGATCGGCAAAGGCGATGGCCAATATAAAGCTATGGTGATTTACAACGAAGGTTCGAACTTCTCCGCCGGTGCAAACTTGGGCTTGGCCGTCTTCGCCATGAATATCGCGCTATGGCCGCAGATTGAAGAACTGGTCTCGGGTGGTCAGAAAATCTATAAGGCGCTTAAATACGCACCGTTCCCTGTTGTCGCCGCACCATCGGGTATGGCACTCGGCGGCGGTTGCGAGATTTTGCTGCACGCGGATCATGTTCAGGCACATGCCGAAACCTATACCGGCCTCGTCGAAGTCGGCGTTGGCCTCATTCCGGGTTGGGGCGGTTGCAAGGAAATGGTGCTGCGCTATCAAGAAGAAGAACGCGAGCAGTTCGATAAAAACACTGGCGGTCGTAAAATATGGTTCTCGCCGAAGAACACGCCGATGGGCGCGGTACGTAAAGCGTTTGAAACCATTGCGCTTGCTCGTGTGGCAAAATCCGCACAAGAAGCCAAAGAGATCAAATATCTCAAGAAGACTGATGGCATCACGATGAACCGCGATCGCCTTTTATTCGATGCGAAACAAAAAGCACTGGAACTGGCAAAAGATTACAAAGTGCCGGAACCAGTGACGGAAATTCGCTTGCCCGGCCCGACGGGTAGAGTCGCCCTCGATATGGCTGTTGCCGATATGCGAAAGAACGGCAAGGCAACGCCGTACGATGTAACGGTGTCCGGCGCGGTGGCCAAGGTTCTCTCCGGCGGCGACAAGGCAGACTGGACAAAGCCAGTGACCGAGGAAGACCTTTACCGTCTGGAACGCGAGGAGTTTATGAAGCTCGTCCGCAATGACGGCACGATCCAGCGCGTCGAGCATATGCTGGAAAAAGGTAAACCTTTGCGCAATTAACTTTCATTGACTCGACGCTTTGCAAACCAAAGCGGATGACGACAATGAAACTAAAAAATCAGACAAATAAAAAAGCCACCCATTGGGTGGCTTTTAAATTCGAACAAAACGAAATTACTTCGTTTGTGCGCTGTTGAATGTGCGGTCGCCTTTAACAACGCTCTCGTTTTGAGCGCGGCCCGTGCTGCAAGCAGCCAAGGAAACAACAACTGCCATAACAGCAACGATTTTTACGAACTTGGTCATCTCAATAATCTCCCAACAAATAGAGTTAAAACCGAGGGCAAATATGAAGGATACAGCCGCAAAGTCAATATAGCGGGACGATTGTAGGCCGAGTCTTCCCCATTGCGGGATAATGCTCAAATGGCTTTTATGATGCCTCTGAAACCCGCAGAAATCAGCCGTTTTTTACTCTATGGGCCAATGATATAGGTGTGACATTCCTGCAACAATGGGCCTTTAAGTTTTCGCATCCCATCAATCGGGGACAAGCCACGCGGAGGGCGTGGCGTGAAGACCCATTTTAGAGATTAGAAAAGGCAACAGAGCCTCGATACGTTCCGGCACCTGATAGGGGGCGTTCATGATGATGAGGCCACAGCCATTGAACGTGCCCTCATTGGCGCGGGGGTGGAGTAGCGTTTCCACGCACCATGTGCGTCTAATGCCGAGCTTTGTGGCGGCTCCTTTCATCTCGTCAACGGCCAAATGCGATTTGATCGGATACCAGATCATGTAAATGCCGGTGGCGAATCTTTTCTTCCATTCATCCATCTGTTTGGAAAGCGTTTGGAATTCATCCGTCTTCTCGAACGGCGGATCAATGAGGATAAGGCCGCGCTTTTCTTTCGGCGGAATATTGGCGCGGATGCATTCATAGGCATCAAGCTGCGTCACGATGGTGTTTGTCTTTTGCCCCACGACTTCCTGCAATGTTTGAACATCTTCTGGATGAAGCTCGTTCGCGATCAGCCTGTCCGTATTTCTAATCATACGCTGCGCAATCAACGGCGATCCTGCATAAAAGCTGTTCGCCAAATCAGCCTTCACAAGATCGTAATAAAGCGCGAAATCATCCGGCATATCGGATATATCGGCAAAACGGCCGATACCGGCCTCCCATTCGCGTGTCTTTCCTGCCTGCTCGGAATTGAGATCGTATTTGCCAAGGCCCCCATGCGCATCGATGACGCAAAAAGGCGTATCCTTTTTCTTCATGTGATCGAGCACGAGCGCGAGCGCCAGATGCTTCATGACATCGGCGAAATTTCCGGCGTGATAGATGTGACGGTAATTCATACCCTCTTTTAGAGGATTAGCGCTTATCGCTCAAGTAGCGGCGTTCCAGATGGGTCAGAAGCGGCTTTGCCGATAAGGCTTCACCGGTTGCAGATTCCACCAGCTCCAATGTACCCGTACTACGGCCCTTGGAATGAATGTTGGTTTTCAGCCATTGATTGATCGGTTTCAAATCGCCGAATTCCACCATGGAAGAAAGATTGCCGTGATCGGTATAGATTTTCTCATGCAGCGTTGCCGCCATAATGTGCGAGAGCGTGTTGGTCGGAATGTAACCGAAACGGCCCGTGAACCAGTCCGGATTCTGGAGCGGGCTTTCTTGCGGCTCGTTTGGATAGATACCCAGATATTGTTTGCTGTCTGCGTTCCAACGATCGGGCAGATCATCGATCGAAAGATCGCCGTTGATCAGATCGCGCTCTATTCTATAACGCATAACGTCATGGAAGATTTTGGTCAGTTCATCGGCATCATTGCGTTTCGCCGTTGGCGTGATGATTTTACGAAGACGATAAAGATTTTCTGGCTCGAATGATTTATTTCTGAACTGACGGAAAACGCCTTCCGCACGTGTCGAAATAAAGTCAAAGAATTGCGGCGTGCGGCCAAGGATCGTCTCGTATAAAATGCTGAGCGAATTGGTCAATAGCGCTCCTTGCAATTGTCCAACCGGCTGGCTCATCCAATCGGCTGGTAGGTTTTGCAAATAAAGCCCGCGCGCACCTTGATAAAGCGTATCACCCATGGAATCTAGGAATGTGTTAGAATTACCGCAGCGTACAAGGATACGGGCATCATCATGATTGCCACCGCACATCGGCGACAGACCTGTTACTTGCAACGATCCGCGTGCAAAATCAAAACCCATGATTTCAAGAACGGTTTTGTTCAGCCACATTTGATCATCGCGCGAGAATTCTGCATCGAGCGGTAATGGTGCTGGCATCGAGCTTTGCTTTTCAAAGGCGGTATCACGAAGTTTCGTTAAAGGATCAAGCAGAGAGTCATAAAGTGCATCCATCTGCGTGATCGAAATATCGCTGGCGTAACCGAGAAGTAATGCTTTGTACGGTGTGCGCACATTGAATTTTTTTTGTTTCAATTCACCGATACGGCGGTAAAGATCAACGACTTGTGAAAGATACGGCTTGATGCGTGACCAATCAGGATTTGCTTGTGCCGCGGCATGGTGTTTGCGGCCTTCGCTCGCAATCTGAACAGACGCTATATATAGATCTGGTGGTAATGCAGAGAGGTGGGAGTGAATGCGGCGCATTTCAGAAAGGTTCGCACTATCCCATTCGCTCCATTCGCCCGTGTGTGCGGCGTGTGCGTTTTCAACCTGATCGAGAAGGCGTGTGACTGCATTCGATGTCGTCTCCGCATAAATGCGTTTTGTGATGGCGGAAATATCATGCATACGGCGCGCAAGTCCACCGGACGGCATCACCGTCATCATATCGATGGCCAGCATTCCACGAATGGAAAATAACGTGTGCAGGTTCGAAAAATAATATTTAAGGTCGTTGTATCCGGCGGCTGGTTCGGCAACGGATTTCAAATGCATTTGTTCGGTCATGAAAGAAGGCCTTTATAACAGTAATTTATCCCTGTTTACCTTGCACCTTTGAGGTTAAAATTGCTTTAACCCTTAAATGCTAAGGTTGTTAAGAAAGGATGAATTCCATGTTTTGGCGCAAGAAACCGCGCGCAACACCAGCAAAACCAACCCGCGAACAAATATTGGCGCAGGCAAAAGCCAATGTCATAGCCGCCCGTGCCGAGATCGGCGATGAGACGCTGGAAAAGATCAAGCAAGCCATGCTCAAGAAACAGACCTCGGACATCATCGAAAAGGCCAAGGCGCAAATCAAGGCCGCCGACGAGGGCAAGGTCCGCGACAATATCCAATTCATGATGCGTGAAGGCAAGCCTGACAAAAAAAGGTAAGGCCTACCCTATATTCATGATCAGTTTGATGACCATGCTGATCGCGAACAATGTCAGAAAACCGCCACACCATAGGGCCACGAACCAGCCCCATTGCTTCCATTTATTCTCAGTAGGTGTGGCTGTCATCGCTTTTTCCTCGGAAAATCCAATAGCACCATGCCGTATAGCCTAAGATCACGGGGAGCATGACCGAAACGCCCACCAGTAAGAGCGAGAGCGATTCCGGCGCGGCTGCTGCCTGCCAGAGCGTCACATCATAGGGAACAATCGTTGGCCAGAGACTGACGGCCAGACCCAGATAACCCATCAAGAAAATCGCAAGGGTGATGATGAACGGTTTGTAATCGCCGCGTCCGTCGTCGTCTTGTGGGCGCAAGGAACGCCACAGATGGAAAAACAGGAAGGCGGTCACAAGCGGGATCGGCATGAGATACAGCGTGTTGTGGCCGGAGAACCAGCGATCGCCAATATTATTATCGAGGAATGGCACCCAGAGGCTGACCAGCCCCATAAAGCCGATTACATATATATAAACATATTTTGCACATTTGCGGGCCCAGTCCTGTAATTCACCTTCCGCTTTCATATACATCCATGTGGCGCCCAGCAGCATGTAACCGAATGTTACTGCCACACCGCACATGACGGAAAATTCTGTAAGCCAGTCGAATGGTCCGCCAGCGAAGGATCGCCCTTCGACAGTAATTCCCTGTACGAGGCCGCCAAGGATCATGCCTTGCAGGAAGGACGCACCGAGCGAGCCGAAGTGAAAAGCATAATCCCAGAGTTTTTTTGATGTGTCCGCTTTGAAACGGAATTCGAAGGCAACGCCGCGGAAGATCAAACAGATCAGCATCAAAATGACCGGCACGTAAAGCGCAGGCATGACGATGGAATACGCAAGGGGAAAGGCTGCGAACAATCCGCCGCCGCCGAGAACCAGCCATGTCTCGTTTCCATCCCAGAAGGGCGCGATCGAATTCATCATACGGTCCCGCGCTTTGTCGTTCGGTGCAAAGGGAAACAATATCCCTACACCCAGATCGAACCCGTCTAGCAGCACATAGAGCAGCACAGCGGTGGCGATGATCGCGCCCCAGATCAAAGGAAGATCAATATAATCGGCAAAAGAAAACATTATCTGGCTCCTTTCGGTGCGTTGTCGTCGTCACCAACAATGGCGGGATTTTCCACGCCGTGCGATCCATAGGTTTCACGTTTATCGTCCTTATGGGCCAATTTTTCAGGACCTTTCCCGATCAGCTTCAAGATATAATACGTGCCCGCGCCAAAGATGAATATGTAGGCGACGATAAAGATCATCAGCGAAAGCGCGATATACTCCGGCAGGACGGGCGACGCACTTTCCGCCGTACGAATGACACCATAAACCGTCCATGGCTGGCGCCCCACTTCGGTGACGAACCATCCGGCAAGCACCGCTATAAATCCCGATGGCATCATGACTGCCGCCCAGAGATGAAATTTGGTTGCGGTGAAAAGCTTTCCGCGCCAATGCAGGAAAGCACCGATCATACCGGTCAGCAGCATCAACATACCAATGGCGACCATCACACGGAAAGACCAGAACACGATGGCGACGGGTGGTCGATCTTCCTTGGCCCATTCTTTAAGGCCTTTCAATTCACCCGCACGATCATGCGTAAGAATCAAGCTCGCACCATCCGGAACTTCGATTTTATATTTCGTGACCTCTTCTTCCTGATCCGGCCAGCCGAACAGAAGTAGTGGAACATTGCCCGACGTTTCCCAATGGCCTTCCATCGCGGCAACTTTCGCCGGTTGGTGCTTCAACGTATTCAAACCATGAAGATCGCCTATGGCTATTTGTATCGGTGCCACGATAAAGGCAAACCACACGGCCATTCCGAGCATGATGCGCGCGTGTTCGATATGTTTCTTTTTGAACAAAAACCATCCACCGATCCCGCCGATGACGAAACAGGTCGTCAGATATGCCGCCGTCAACATATGAGCAAAGCGGAACGGGAAAGATGGGTTAAACACAACTTCCACCCAGCTTTCGGGATAAAGAATACTATCGTCTCCGATGCGGAATCCTTGTGGCGTTTGCATCCATGAATTGGCGGATAGAATCCAGAATGCGGAAATCACCGTGCCGATAGCGACAATGATCGTGGATGCAAAATGCATTTTTGGGGAAACGCGGTTCCAGCCGAATAGCATGATGCCAAGGAAAGAAGCTTCAAGGAAAAAAGCGGTCAGAACTTCATAGCCCAACAGCGGGCCCATTACGTTTCCTGTGCGATCCGAGAACACGGACCAGTTGGTGCCGAACTGGTATGACATGACAACACCCGACACCACGCCCATTCCGAAACAGACTGCGAAAATCTTGATCCAGAATTTATAAAGTTCCTGATAGACCGGCTTTTTGGTTTTTAGCCAAAGCCCTTCGATAACGGCGAGCCAGCTGGCAAGCCCGATCGTGAAGGCGGGGAAGATGATGTGGAAGGATATCGTAAAGGCGAATTGTATGCGCGCCAGTAAAACAGGGTCCAGATCGGTGAGAAACATAGCCTTTTGCCTCCACAAAATTATTACTGCTTTGCAACAATTACGCCCCGAATTTCCCTTTTTCAATAGCCGTTTAACCTTTTTGGTTTATATTAAAACAGCACCAAATCGGTCCATTCGAGGAGAATCCTATGCCTGTCTACAACGCCCCCCTAGAGAACATGAAATTTGTCCTGCACGAGGTGCTGGGAACGCAGAGCATATCGGCTTTGCCGGGGCATGAAGACGTCACGCCGGACCTGATCGACTCCATTCTGGAAGAAGCCGCAAAGATGTGTGAGGAGGTTTTGTTCCCGCTCAACCAATCCGGCGACAAGGAAGGCTGCACATGGGACAACGGCAAAGTTAGAACACCCACAGGCTTTAAAGAAGCCTATGATGCGTTCTCGTCCGCTGGTTGGTGCGGCGCAACCTCCGATCCGAAATATGGCGGTATGGG
>CAYYPX010000010.1:0-24441 GCA_964473655.1 uncultured Micavibrio sp. | reverse complement strand
TTTTGATGTGGACGGCGCGACATCGGCAGCGATATTTACGCGGTTCTTGCGTCATTGCGGGATGGCTGCTCCGATTTACATTCCGGACCGGTTGAGCGAAGGGTACGGCCCGAACGTCAATGCATTGATGGCCCTTAAAAACGAGGGTGCAGAAAAAGTTGTGATGCTGGATTGTGGGACGACTTCTCACGCGGTTGTCGCGGCGGGCCGTAACATGGGATTGGAGATTTCCATCTTTGATCACCATGAGGCCGAAGAAACGCTTCCCAATGCGAACCATCTGATCAACCCAAAACGTCGCGATGATGTCTCGGGCCTTCATATGTTGGCGGCGTGTGGCGTGACGTTCCTGTCTTGCGTGGCGATCAACAATGTTTTGCGTCGTGAGAAATTTTTTGAGAAGAATAATATCGCGGATGCGCCGATGAAGAGCTGGATCGATCTGGTCGCGCTTGGAACGGTGTGCGATATGGTGCCAATGACGGGGCCGAACCGATTGTTCACACGTGCAGGTTTCCATCAAATGGCGATGCGTAGCAATGCGGGCATTCGTGCGCTGTGTGAAGTGGCCGGTTTAGAAGGCGCACCTAAATTTTCCGATGCTGGGTTCACACTAGGTCCACGAATCAACGCAGGTTCGCGCGTTCACAAATCCGATCTGGGTGCGAAGTTACTCTCAACCGATAATCTTGACGAGGCGAGATCAATTGCATTCGTTCTCGATGATTGCAACGAACAACGCAAGAAAATCCAATCGCAGATGATGAAAGAGGCGATTGAGCGCGTTGAAAAAGAAGGTCTGGATACAGGGCCTGTGATCGTCGTGTCCGATCCGGAATGGCATCCGGGCTTGAGCGGACTTGTCGCGGGGCGATTGAAAGATCGCTTCGGCAAGCCCGCCATCGTCGTGACATTCGCGCAAAATCCCGAAGGCGTTCTAGAAGGGCGCGGATCGGGACGTTCGATCAACGGCGTAAATATGGCGCAAGCCTTTATCGAAGCACGCAATGAAGAGATTATTGTCAAAGGCGGCGGACATGCCATGGCGGGCGGTTTTACCGTGATGCCGGATCGTTTACAGGAATTTGGAGAGTTTCTAGCCAAGAATATCGCCAAGCAGATGGAAAGTGTCGAGATTACGCAAGAGACGCAAATTGACGGCATTGCCAGTATCCGTGGTGCACAACCCCAGTTCGTCAAACTTGTCACAGACAATATCGGGCCTTTCGGCCAACAAAATCCCGAGCCTATATTTGCGCTCGCCAATGTTCGTGTGCAGATGGTGGATGTATTGAAAGATAAACATATTCGTTTGCAGCTTTCCGATTGGGAAGGCGGCTCGCGCATGAAGAGTATGTTGTTCTACGGCGTTGGAACAAAGCTGGGCGAAGAATTGCTCAAACACGGTCAGCGCAATTTCCATCTGGCGGGGCAGTTCCAGATCAACAATTGGCAGGGGCGCGAGTCCGTGGAATTCCATGTTTCCGACGGCGCGTTAGCGCAAGAAGCCGCCCAGAATGCCGCGTGAGAATTATTCTTTTTCTGTCTTGAAAATTCGTGATTTTCGGCTTCTGCTGCTGACGCGTATGTTCGCGCTTTCGGCGTTGCAGGCACAAGCCGTTATTATCGGATGGCAAATCTACACACTGACCCGAGATCCGCTTTTACTGGGATTGACAGGATTGGCAGAAGCCATTCCCGCCATCAGTTGCGCGTTGTTTGCGGGATATGTGGTTGATCACAGTCGCCCGCAGCGCGTTTATCTTTATTGTTTGCTAGCGCTCGCCGTGAACACGTTGATCTTGTTTTTTATCGGCAGCGGTATCATCAATCTTTCAACCAATTTGTTTTTGGTATTAGCGTATTCGGCGATTTTTGCGTCTGGGTTGTTCCGCGCGTTTATCATGCCTGCCTCTTTTTCGTTGCTAGCGCAGATCGTGCCCAAACGAGATATTTCTTCTGCGTCCGCATGGATGAGTAGTGGATTCCAGATGGCGATGATTGTTGCGCCCGCCATCGCCGGAATTGTTTATGGCGGGTATGGAGCGTTTGCGGCGTGGCTTATGCCAGTGTTCCTCATGTCGGCCGCGTTTTTCATGATGCTTGGTGTGAAAGGCGCGCCATACAATAAGCCGGACAAGGTGCGAGAGCCTGCCGTAAAAAGTATCAAGGAAGGCTGGAATTTTATTATGAGAACGCCGGTGCTTCTCGGTGCTATGTCGCTCGATATGTTGGCTGTCCTATTCGGTGGCGCGATTGCTTTGCTTCCTGCGTTTGCGACGGATGTTTTGAATGTTGGATCGGAAGGACTTGGCGCATTGCGCGGTGCGCCAGCTCTGGGTGCCGTCATCATGGCTCTTTATCTTGCGGTGAAACCCATGCGAACCATTCCTATGACACGCCTTTTGTGGGTGGTTGTTGGTTTCGGCGTTTCCATGATCGGTTTTGGATTGAGCACGTCATTTTGGTTGTCTTTGGTGTTTCTCGCTTTGTCCGGAATGTTTGATAGTGTAAGCATGGTAATCCGTCAGACATTGATGCAAATTTTAACGCCGGAAAATATGCGGGGGCGTGTATCATCCGTGAATTCAATGTTTATTATCTCTTCCAATGAAATTGGGGCGTTTGAATCCGGCGCACTTGCTAAATTTATTGGCGTCACTTGGTCTGTGGTCGTTGGCGGGGCTGGGACATTGCTCGTTGCTACATTGGCGGCGTGGCTGTCACCGGCCATGCGGAAAACCGTCATTTACACGGATGATGTGAAAGCGCCAGAAAAGCCTTAAAATTAAGCTTTGTATGTACGACTTTAGGCTGGTGAGTTGGCTTTCTTTCCGCTAGTTTGTACGTCTATGGCAAAAGAAAAAATCAATGAACCGGCTATCGACGACGCCATTGCGAAAGCTTATCTGGCCGCAATCGTTGAATCTTCCAGCGATGCCATCATCAGTAAAAATCTAGATGGTATAATTACGTCTTGGAATGCGGCGGCGGAAAGTATTTTTGGATATACTTCGAGCGAGGCGATCGGCAAACATATCGAATTGATTATTCCAAAAGATCGCCTTGATGAAGAATTCAAGATCATTAGCCAGATAAAAGCCGGAAAAAGGATCGATCACTTTGAAACGGTCCGTCAGGCAAAAGACGGACGTCCGGTCGATATTTCCATCACCGTTTCGCCCATTCGCGATGGCAGCGGCAAAATTATCGGCGCATCCAAGGTGGCACGAGATATTGGCGAGAAGAAAAAAGCGGAAAGCTTGCTTCAAAAAGCCTATGACGAAATGGAAGAGCGCGTTAAAGAGCGCACTGTCGAGATTGAAAATCAGCAAGCATTTTTACAAGCTATCCTTGAGCACATCACGGACGGAATTGTGGCTTGTGATGCAGAAGGCAATCTCAGCCTTTTTAACAAAGCCACAAAAAAGCTACATGGATTGCCAGATGAGCCTTTGCCGCCGGAAAGTTGGGCGGAGCATTACAGTCTTTATAGGCCTGATGATCAGGGGCTGATGCCGAAGGAGGAAATTCCTTTGTACCGTGCGCTTCATGGTGAATATGTCGAAGACCAAGAAATGATGATCAAGGTTAAGGGTGAGGACCCCAAGATTCTTCGGGCCAGCGGTCAGGCTATTTATAATGACAAGGGTGCCAAGATTGGTGCAGTTGTTTCCATGCATGATGTTACCGAACAACGAAAAATACAAGATGAGCTGGTCAAGCATCGGGATAATTTGCAAGAGCTTGTGACTCTTCAGACGAAAGATTTGAGATTATCCAAAGAAAATGCGGAAGCGGCCAATCGCACCAGAAGCGATTTTCTTACAAATATGAGTCATGAAATCCGCACGCCGATTAACGTGATTATCGGGCTTTCAAATATTCTCTCGCAGAGCAAGCCGTTGACACCGCAGCAGCAAGAATTTCTAAAAACGCTTCAATCCAGTGCGGATACGTTACTGGCATTGATCAATGACTTTCTTGATATTTCAAAAATCGAAGCACAAACAGTTTCAGTAGAGACGATTCCGTTCGATATGGAATCCTTGATCGATGACATCGCGACGATGATGAGTATCAAAGCAAAGGAGAAAAATCTGTATTTGAAATTCGAGAGCAGGGCAGGTGGCGATCGATATTTTGCCGGAGATCCACACCGATTAAAACAAATCCTGCTCAACCTTTGCAGTAACGCCATAAAATTTACGGACAAGGGCGGCGTGACCATACGTCTTTCGAGCGCACGCGGCGATGCTCCGCATAAAAGAATGGTGCGTTTTGAAGTGAAAGACACAGGTATCGGTGTTCCAGAAGATAAGAAAGAGCAAATTTTTGAAAAATTCGTGCAAGCCGATACATCAATCAACCGGAAATATGGTGGAACGGGCCTAGGTCTTGCGATTACCAAGAGTTTGACGAATATCATGGGTGGAACGATCATTGTTGAAAGCGATGGAAAAACGGGTACGACATTCATCGTGGCCATACCAATGGAAATTCGTGAAGAAGCAGACATTGAGAGCGGACTTAAAAAATCGAAATCTGAACAAGTTATCGTCGCCCATAAAGAGCAAAAAATTCTTTTGGTTGATGATTATGCGCCGAACATACAAGTAGCCGAATATCTGATCCGTCAATTCGGGTATGAGTGCGAGATTGCGGATAGTGGAAATGCGGCCATCGAAAAATTCAAGGCTGGTGATTATGCGATGATCTTGATGGATGTTCAGATGCAAGGAACGGATGGTTTAGAGGCCACCAAGCAAATCCGCGCGTTCGAAACAAAAACGAATAGAGGAAGAACCCCCATTATAGGAATGAGTGCGCACGCAAGGCCCGAAGATCGCGAGCAGGCTTTGAGTGCCGGAATGAATGATTATCTGGTGAAGCCGTACACGATGGAAGACCTGAAGACAAAGATCGTGGGCTTTATTGAAAGACTTTGAGGTCTTCTCCTGTTACATAATAACATTTTTCTTGCCTTGTTGTTCGGGGCGGGGTAATGAATGGCCTTATGAAGCAGGCCATTCAGAAATCCCTTAACTGGGCGGTGATACTTTCGGAAACCAGCCACGTGTTCTGCTGCGTCTTCCCAACTATTTTCAGCCTGATCGGTATTCTGGCCGGTGTGGGTATGTTCACGGTTATGCCGGCCTCCTTGATATCGGCGCATAATTTCATCCATGAGTTAGAAGTGCCGATGATCATATCTTCGGGCGTTATTCTGGCGTTGGGATGGGCGGTCACATGGTATAGCGGCCGTATTGATTGCCACAGTACGGGCTGTGCTCATGGTACCTGCGCGCCTCGCAAAAGCAGAGCCCATTTGGTGCTCAAGATTGCCACGGTTCTATTCGTCGTCAATGTCGTGGTTTATGCCACCATTCACCGTTCTACGTGGTTTGCAGATAAATCATCGCTTATGACGCAAGAAAGCCCCATAAATATTAAAAATCAATAGCTTGCCTAAAGTGTCGGAAATCTGCTAAATACGCGGACATAAGGTACTTGATTACATGAATTTTGAAGATCTGGGTCTTAGTCCGGAAACGCTGAAAGCGGTCACCGAAAAAGGCTATACGACCCCAACCCCCATCCAAGAAAAAGCGATCCCCATCATCATGATGGCGCGGGATGTGGTGGGGCTTGCCCAAACCGGAACCGGTAAGACGGCTGGTTTCACCCTGCCGATGATCGATGCGCTTTCGGGCGGTCGTGCGCGTATGCGTATGCCGCGCTCTTTGGTGTTGGAGCCGACACGTGAATTGGCTGCGCAAGTTGCCGAGAATTTCAAAACCTATGGCAAGTACCACAAATTATCGATGGCTCTTTTGGTGGGCGGAGAGTCCATGGGCGATCAGACGAAATTGCTCGATAAGGGCGTTGATGTTTTGATTGCAACACCGGGACGTTTGCTTGATCTGTTCGGGCGCGGCTCCATTCTGCTCAATGACATCAAGATCCTCGTGATCGACGAAGCCGACCGCATGATGGATATGGGTTTCATTCCAGACATCGAAAAAATCGTTTCTCTTATTCCGCCGAACCGCCAGACATTATTGTTCTCGGCCACCATGCCGCCGGAAATCAAACGTCTTGCCGATAAATTTTTGAGCAATCCGAAAGAAGTGAGTGTTGCTGCGCCTGCGACGACGTCATCGAATATTGAGCAATTTCTCGTTCACACAACCCAGCGCGATAAGAAAAGAGTGCTCGGCCAGTTGATGAAACAAGAAGCGCCCAAAAACGCGTTCGTTTTTTTAAACCGCAAGCGCGATATCGGCGATGTTGCCAATTTCCTTAAAAAGATGGGTTACGCGGCTGCTCCTTTGCATGGTGATATGGTGCAGGCGGCGAGAACCAAGACCTTGCAGGATTTCCGCGATGGAACGGTCAAGTTTCTGGTTTGCAGCGATGTCGCCGCCCGCGGCTTGGATATTTCCGCCGTATCCCACGTGTTCAATTACGATGTGCCCATGAGTCCGGATGATTATGTTCACAGGATCGGTCGTACGGGCCGCGCCGGTATGAGCGGTCGGGCATGGATGTTGGCTGCGAAAGAGGATGAGAAATTTCTTACAAATGTCGAGAAACTCATAAAAAAACCGATTCCTGTTTTCGATTTAAAAACGCCGGATGAAAAGCGCGAGCCACGCCCGGAAAAGCAGGAAACGCCGCGCCCGCCGCGAGATGAGCGTCCAAAATTGCCGCCAAAAGAGGCACGCGATCAGCGTCCCCAGAAACAAGACGGCGGCGATGACGAAGCCGGCCCCGGTTTTGGCGACGATATGCCGGCCTTTTTCCGCTAAATCCAAATTGCGATAACGACGCTTTCGCAATTGACTTTTTCCCAGATTAATCAATGATAAAGGGGCCTATTCGGGCTTCAAATTTTCACGGGTTTTTTGGGAGATTTCTTATTATTCGAAGACGCGGATTCAGCCTTCTGGCTTGCACGTTTTTGACGGGCGCGTTTTCCGCGTTTTGCCTTTGCTCATCCATGGCCGCGCCTACCGAAGGACAAGTCGGTGGTGAGACTTACGGGATGAACGAGGTGGCGACGCAGGCCGTTCCCACTGGCGATCCTCCCGTAGATCTCGAAGCCGACAACATTACCCATGACGAAGCAACGCAGACAGTAACCGCAACCGGCAATGTGGAATTGGTGCAGGCGGGTAAGATCGTCAAGGCGGACAAGATTTCTTACAACCTGCAAACCGACAAGGTGCACGCGACCGGAAATGTCGTGTTGAGCGAAACGGATGGCACGACCTATTTCGCCGACGAGGTTGAATTAACGCAAGACATGAAGAACGGCTTTGTCGACGGATTGCAGATATTGCTGGCCGATGGATCGCGCTTTGCGGCAACACATGGTACGCGCACAATTAAGGGTGAGGGTACCGTTATAGAATTGAAGCAGGCGAGTTATACGCCGTGCGAGCCATGTAAGGAAAATCCGGAGGCCCCACCGGTGTGGCAAATTCGCGCCGATGAAGTGGTGCATGACGAAACCGAAAAGCGCGTGACATACCGCGATGCATGGTTTGAATTTGCCGGCGTTCCGTTGATGTATACACCTTATTTTTCGCACCCTGATGGAACGGAGAAACAAAAGAGCGGTTTCTTAACGCCCACAGCCGGTTTTGACAGCGAGTTAGGCGCGTCGTATCAGCAGGAATATTATTGGGCGATTTCACCGGATGAAGATGCGACGTTCGGTACGATGGTATCAACGGACGTAAATCCCGTTGCTATGGCGGAATATCGTCGCAGGTTTGAAGATGCCGAATTAAAGTTTAACGGCAGCACGACTTATTCAAGCCGCACGGATAGCATAGGCGGAAAATCAGTATTCGTGGATGATGAATGGCGCGGACATTTGTTTGCAGATGGCCGTTGGGACATGAACGAAAACTGGCGTTCAGGTTTGAAAGTAGAGGCCACGACCGACGATCAATATATGCGTCAGTACAATATCGACAGCGATGACGTTTTAGAAAACGAAATCTACGCCGAGCGTTTCGATGGGCGTGATTACATGGTTGGTCGTGCGATGGCGTTCCAAGATATCCGTATCAGTAGCCGCCAAGTGGATCAGCCAGCCGTTTTGCCTGAAGTCATCGCATCATTCTATGGCGCGCCGAACGATACGTTGGGTGGGCGATGGAAAGCGGAGATGTCAGCGCTGGGATTGTATCGTGATGGAAACGGCCAAGATGTCGCTCGCGGATCGGCGGAATTGGGTTGGGAGCGTCGTTACATCACCGGCTTTGGTCTTGTGAACAAGTTCGACATCATGGCGCGCGGCGATGCTTATAACGTGCAGGATCGCGGCCTTGGTGGCAGTGACAATTCCACAGAAGGTCGAGGGTTTGCGCAGGCCAATTTGGAAACGAGTTATCCGTTTGTGAAACGTTTTGAGAATTCGCAGATGGTGATTTCACCTGTAGCATCCATCACGGCCGGAACGAACGTAGATTACGATGGGAAAATTCCGAACGAGGATAGCCAAGACTTTACGCTCGACCCCACCAATTTGTTCGAGCCGAACCGCTTCCCCGGCTACGATTTGATCGAAGACCGCAGCCGCGTGACTTACGGTGTCCGCACCGGCCTTTACGGCGATAAAGGATATCGCGGTGAAGTGTTCTTCGGGCAGAGCCGCCGTTTTGATGACAACAACAATCCATTCAATGTTGGTTCGGGATTGTCGGAGCAAACATCCGACTATGTGGGGCAAGTGACGGCGAATTTAGGATCACATTTCAATCTGGATTACCGTTTCCAGTTGGAAAACGAAAATATGTCTTCGCAGCGTCATGAATTGAATACCTATGCGGCCTATGATCGCCTTTCACTAGGTACGCGTTATTTCTACGCCAACGCGATTGAAGGAACCGATCTCGATGTGGCGCGCGAACAAATTTGGCCGTACGCACGTCTTCGTATTTACGGTGACTGGTCCTTGTTCGGATCCATGGCCTATGACCTTGGGGAGAATGAAGGGTTAAGGCAGGCTTATTACGGGATAGATTATTACGGCCAGTGCTGGAACCTTGCACTGACGACCGAGCGCACCTTGACCGAGGACTCCACAGGGGATAGCGGCACGGAAATCATGCTCCGTATTGGCCTCAAAAATCTGGGACAATTCGAGACTTCGGGCATTAGTATCGGGGGCCGCGATGATGAGAATGATTAACATTTTGGGGGCCTTGCCCCGCGCCGTCAGAATGCTATAAAGTCTGGCTGAATTTCGGAAACATATATAAATGACTATTAATTCCTATAACCCTCATGCCCGCTATCGCGAGCGAAAAATGCACCGCATGACCAATGCGGTGAGCATGGTGTTGGTTATCGGTTTGTCTGCGTGTGTGGGATTCTGGATGGGCAAACAGTATGGCGTTGAAAACGTCATATCGTTGAAAGAACAAGTCAACAGTCTGACTAAAGAGCGCACTCTGTTACAAGGCAATGTGACGGAGCTTCGCGCCGAAGCGCAAACCGCCAATACACGCTATGAACAGGTGAAGGCGGAATATAACGCCGTTCTTCCCGAAGGGCCGGTTCAGGATTTGACCAAACTGGTTCGTGAGCAATTGGAGCAGGGTATGGCACCAGAGCGTTTGTCGTTCGTCATTAAATCCGCGCGTCCGCCAACAGGGTGTACAGATCCCGAAACAAAACGTTTTGTGGTGTCGACGCCAAATTATACGGGGCCTGACTCCAGCGCATCTGTCGCCGATGGTGCCGTCATCGTCAAAGCAAGCGGTGTGTCCGCATCAAACAAGGCGGGGCAACCGGAAGCTTGGTACGATCCGGCCAAAGATGTGAACGTTACCTTTGTAACGGCAGGCGGCAATGAAGTGAAAAAAGGCGCGTTTCCAATCCGCCATTCCGTTGTCGTCGGCAATCGCGAATTCCGTTTCACGATCGAAGAAGGCGCGAAATCTTTTGCCAAAGTCGTATTCGATTCCTGCGCTTATCCTTAATTTGCAGGATTTGAAGCGGGCTGTTCTTTCGTTTCAAGTATTTTGCGCGCATTCCCATCAAGACGAATATAATTCTGTTTCATACTGGATGATGGAATTTTGAAATAATCCTGTAAGGCCAAAGCCATATCGTTGGTTGTTTCCAATGAGCCGCGGACATCATAAGTATCAGGATAGAAAAGCACGTTGCCGCTGACCAATTTTTCATCCGGCGTGTTGAGCGTGACCGAAAAAGGCAACGGCCCGCCGACAAATCGTTTTTCGGATTCGAAATCGAAATGCGCTTCAAAATTTTCAACATGGAGTAATTCATCACGGATCGTCTTGTCCGTTTTTGTAACTTCACCGGCATAATCAAGAAGATTTCCGAGATTTTTACCGCTCAAACTGGATTTAAAAGTTTCCTTGCCAGCGCTGCGGATCATGTCAGCGGTAAAAAGAACATCTTGCATGCCGGAAACGCTGGCGCGGAAAAGAAGATTGCCTTCGGATGGTGTGAATTCCTGAACGAGCGTGAGGTTGGATAGAGGGACATTCATGAACGTCGCGCTGCCTGCCTCCATTTGGTTTTGTAAGGCGTAGCCGTGTTGATCGAGAGATATGCCAAGCCAACCATTAAAGCGTGAAATACGAAGCGGGCCGGCATTCATACGGCCATCAAGAACCGTTCCAGAAATATCCAGTTTTCCGCTTTCGTCGATAACGCCTTCCCATGCGCTTTTGAAACCCAGTTGGAATTGGTCTGCGTTTACATGAGCCTTTACCGTGCGGCCCTTTTCGGAAGAGACGCGAATATCAGCATCGAACGTTATGCGGATTTCACCAAACATCGTCGTTAGATCAAAAATGCCACCAGAAATGCTTAAAGGATATTCAGGAAGGTTCAGAAGATTTTTTGCCAGATTTTGAGTGGAGGCGGATTCCATTCCTTCTTGCGAGCTGATGTGAATGTTTTTGATTTCAAGCGCGGAGATTGCGCCAGTTGTTATGAAGGATGCCCAATTAACGCCTACACGCATGGATTCAATTCCATCAAAGCCGGATTCATCGAGTTTGATGTTGGTGGCCAGAAGGCCGTAGGGGCGGAGCGAAATATTTTCGATGGATACGGCAGGAAAACCGGCCTTTGCCAAAATGGATTCCAGATTGCTTTTGGTGGTGGCGGGAATATAAGAAGTCGCAAACCAGACGAACAGGCCTGTGATTGAAATCACAATGCCAATAAAGCGTATTCTGCGTGGAACCGCGGATATGGTTTTAAAAAGAGCAGGCATGAATTAGATGTCGATATCCTGAACGAATTCAGCATTTTCCTGAATGAACTGGAAACGTGCGTCGGCGTTTTTACCCATCAAACGATCAACCAGATCATCGACTTCGGAGGCAGTATTTTTTCCGTTGTCGTTGCCGATCATTTCTTCAGTAATACCTAGAGCAGCCATTGCATCCGGAATCGTCACACGCAAAAGCGTCCGACTGGATGGTGACATGGTTGTTTCTTTCAATTGCGCGGCCGGCATTTCACCAAGGCCTTTAAAGCGCGAGATATCGACTTTCTTTTTATCCTTGAATGTCGTTTTCAGCAGTTCGTCTTTATGCGCGTCATCGCGAGCGTATTCGGAAAGCGTTCCGGCGGTGAGGCGATAGAGCGGTGGTTGAGCCAGATACAAGTGGCCTTTGTCGACGATCGGGCGCATTTGCGTGTAGAAAAATGTCACCAGCAGCGAGGCGATGTGCGCGCCATCAACATCAGCATCTGTCATGATAACAACGCGTTCATAACGAAGCTTGTCCGCGTTGCAATCTTTACCGGTGCCACAACCGAGCGCGAGGATCAGATCTTGGATTTCCTGATTGGCGCGGATTTTATCGGCAGTGGCGGAAACCACGTTGAGGATTTTACCACGCAGGGGAAGAACGGCTTGCGTTTCTCTGGAGCGGGCTTGCTTCGCGGAGCCACCAGCGGAGTCACCCTCGACGAGGAAGATTTCTGTGTCATCAGAGTCTGTGCGAGAGCAGTCGGCCAGTTTGCCCGGTAGACGCAATTTACGGGTTGCGGATTTGCGCGACATTTCCTTATCGGATTTGCGGCGTTGGCGTTCTTCGGCGCGCTCAATGATCGTTTCAAGGAGTGCTTTGGAGGCGGCTGGGTCTGCCGTAAGCCAGTGGTCGAAATAATCCTTGATGGCGGAGTCGACCCATTTCGTGGCTTCGACGTTGACCAGCTTTTCTTTGGTCTGACCTTGGAATTGTGGTTCGCGGATGAATACCGAAAGCAGGATTGCCGCGCCATTCATGACGTCATCGGAGGTGATCTGGTCGGCTTTTTTATTATTTACCAATGCGCCGTAGGATTTGAGGCCACGGGTTAGGGCCGTGCGAAGGCCTTGTTCGTGCGTGCCGCCCAGCGGGGTTGGAATGGTGTTACAATATGAGTGGCTGATCGGTTCGCCGTCTTCTGGCCATGCGATGGCGAATTCAACGCGGCCAGCCTTGTCAGGTAAGTTCAAATTTCCGTTAAAAAACTTGTCCGTAATGACGTCGCGACCTTCTAGTGATGCTTTAAGAAAATCTAGCAAACCATTGGGAAAATGAAGAATATCTTGTGCAGGAATTTTAGAATCGCCAAGCAAAGACGGATCACAAGACCATCTGATCTCCACGCCCTTGAACAAATAGGCCTTTGAACGGGCCATTTGATACAACCATGAAGGTTTAAATTTCAGTTTATTTCCAAATATTTCTGGATCGAACTTAAAGCTAACGCTTGTTCCACGGCGGTTCTGAACCGGTCCAATTTTTTGTAGTTTGGAGGTTGGTTTGCCGCGGCTGAAGGTCTGTTTGAACAGCTGCTTGTCACGGGCGACCTCTACCTCCATCCATTCGGAGAGGGCGTTCACCACCGACGACCCAACACCGTGCAAGCCGCCGGAAGTCTCGTAGGCTTTTCCAGAGAATTTTCCACCGGAATGCAATGTCGTGAAGATGACTTCCAGAGCCGATTTTCCGGGATATTTCGGATGGTTATCCACAGGGATACCGCGACCGTTGTCGGTCACGGTGATCGATCCATCGGCATTCATTATAAGGTCAATATGGTTCGCGTGGCCGGCGACGGCTTCGTCCATCGAGTTGTCGAGAATTTCACCGACAAGGTGGTGAAGGGCGCGTTCGTCCGTTCCGCCGATATACATACCCGGGCGTTTGCGAACCGGTTCAAGACCTTCGAGGACTTCGATATCCGCCGCGCCGTAAGACGCCGCCTTTGCCGTGTTGCCCTCGTTAAACAAATCCGCCATGATAATACCCGTAGTAATGTTGCCCTTCTTCAATAGCCCAATTCCCCAGCCTTTGGAAACCCAAAACCCATGACCGAGAATAGTTTTCAAGAAACCGAATTCGCATTGCCCGATGAATTGAAGGGGCGCGTGCCGACCTTAAAGGTTATTCCGATGCTGCCCAATTCCAACCCTAACGGGGACATTTTTGGAGGGTGGATTTTATCGCAAATGGATTTGGCGGGCGCCAGCAGAGCCTATCAATACGTCATGGGCAGAATCGTCACTGTGGGCGTCGAGGCCATATCCTTCCATCACCCAGTGTTTCTGGGCGATGAGGTGAGCTTTTATACCAAAGTTTCCAAAGTGGGGCAGTCTTCGATTACAATAAAGATAGAGAGCTGGGCATTGAGACATACGTTTGGTCGCAACTATGAATATATCAAGGTAACCGAAGGGCTTTACACCTATGTCCATATCGATGAAAACCGCAAGCCAACGAAGATTGCCGCTGCTTAAATTATTTTCCATCGCGCTTTTGTGTCTGTCTTCCGTGCCTGTGATGGCGGCGGGGATCGATGTTTCCAAAATTCCGCCGTTGAAGGAACAGGCTTTGTTGCCGCAAGCGGAGTTTGAGGCGAAAACGAAAATAGAAAAAGAAGATGCGCCGTATAATGACCCTGCGTTCGCGTATCAATTGCGTGTGCCGAGTGATTGGACGGGTAACACGGAAAAATCTATGGTGGCCAGCGGCACGGTTGGAAAGCTTAGCAATTCCGTTTTGGGGATGTTGGCGCGATATACGGGCGCGCCGAAAAATCTTTTACGGAGTTATGTTGTGATTGAAGCGCAAACTCTTCCCTATGAAATCAATGCAGCCGATTGGTTTGCCGGATTTGTAACGAAGAACGGTTTTGCGCCAACGGCCATGACCGAAAAATCAGCCAGTGAAATTGAATCGATTTATGTGCAAGTTGATCGTGACCAAAGTTATGTTGTAAGGACGCGCGTTGTTATCAATGGGCCGACATTATTCATGGTCCGTTACTATATTCCGCAAGAAAATATAGAAGATGAAAAAGCATTGGCCGCACAGATTTTGGCGTCTTTTAAGTTGGATAAACCCCTTAAAGAAGGCGTGGAAAAGCGCATGACTTACGGGTTTATGGATCAATCCTATTTTGATTATCCGGCGTCATGGGTTTTAAAGGAAAAGAACATTTTATCCATCGAACGTATGAGCGCGACAATTCTGCAAGAGCGTATGGATGATGAGACTTCCGTTCTGGAAGGGCATTTTAAAATCAATGTCATTTCCAAACTTTTGAAGACGACACTGGCGCAAGAGATAGAGAACTGGCGTAAGGAGCTCAAGCTGCCGCGCTATAAACTTGGCGGGATGATTGAAAGCTTGAATTACAAGTATGATCCATCCATCAAAAGCGGAAAATCGCAAATCTATGAATTGGTGCCTGACGACAAGGTGAATATGCAGTCCTATGAAATATTGGTCAGCGTCATGGAGGGTGAGGATTATTATTACATCACCAGTCTGATTTCACCGGCGCGTAATCATGATTTTACAACTTGGACGCGGAACAAGGCGGTTGCCCGTATCGTTAATGAGTCAATTCGCCGCAGTAACATCAAGTATGATGCGAACGATCCGTATTTTGATTACATGAAAGAACCGCAATAAGAAAAAACCCGCCGGTGTGGCGGGTTTTTAAATTAGGCGTTTGCCGGAGCGGGCACGTTGATGAAAAGCGGTGCGCCTGTTTGCGCTGCTTCGCTCGTGCTCAAAAGTTTTACACGCTGATTTTCTAAATCAATGCTGGCGGGGCAGCCGTTCATCACGCTGCCAATATAGAGAACACCTTTGCCATCAAATGCTTTATTCGCGAAATCAACCAAGGCGTTAAAATCCAATCCGTCGCGGCGGATGTCTTGCGCATTGTGGGTCATTGTTGCTTCGTATGTCATTGCTTACTCCTTGAAATTGAAGGGCTATAGATAGACATATTCCAAAAAATGGGCAAGAAAAAACCCGCCAAGCGGCGGGTTTTTAAAACTTTATTACCTATGCAGAGTAATACATCTGGAATTCGATAGGGTGTGGCATGGTTTCATACGCATCGATTTCTTCCATTTTCAGATCGATGTAGGCATCGATTGCGTCTTTTGTGAAGACGCCGCCGGCCAGCAGGAATTCATGGTCCGCTTTCAGAGCCTGAACGGCTTCGCGCAATGATCCGCAAACGGTTGGAACTTTTGCCAGCTCATCGGCAGGTAGTTCGTACAAGTTTGCATCCATGGCTTCACCCGGATGGATTTTATTTTTCACGCCATCGAGGCCGGCCATCAACATCGCGGAGAAGGCGAGATAAGGGTTGGCGGTTGGGTCTGGGAAGCGCACTTCCACACGTTTTGCTTTTGGCGAATTGCCGAACGGAATGCGGCAAGAGGCAGAGCGGTTGCGTGCGGAGTATGCGAGCAGAACTGGTGCTTCATAACCCGGAACCAAACGTTTGTATGAGTTGGTCGATGGGTTTGTGAAAGCATTCAATGCGCGCGCGTGTTTGATGATGCCGCCGATGTAATGTAACGCGATATCGGATAGGCCGGCATATTTGTCGCCTGCGAACATTGGCTTGCCGCCATTCCACAAAGATTGGTGAACGTGCATGCCCGAACCGTTGTCGCCGAAAACGGGTTTCGGCATAAATGTCGCCGTCTTGCCATAGATGTGTGCGACGTTGTGTACAGCGAATTTGTAGAGCTGCATATTGTCGGCGCAATCAACGAGCGTTGAGAAGAAGATACCGAGTTCATGTTGCGAGGCGGCCACTTCGTGGTGATGTTTTTCAACAGCCACACCCAAGGATGACAGAACGGTGAGCATTTCGGCGCGCAGGTCCGAGGCGGAATCTATTGGGGCTTCGGGGAAGTATCCACCTTTCACGCGCGGGCGGTGACCTGTGTTGCCTTCAGGGTAAATTTTTGCCGAGTTGCTGGGGTTTTCGATGGAATCCAGTTCGAATCCGACGCGGTGCATGGAGACATCAAAGCGAACGTCATCAAAGATAAAAAATTCGGCTTCCGGTCCCATGTAGGCAGTGTCGGCGATGCCTGTAGATTTCAGATAGGCTTCGGCGCGCCGCGCGATGGTGCGCGGACAACGACCATAGCCATCGCCGGAGATAGGTTCGAATACGGTGCAGAATACTTTTAAAGTTGGCTGCGCCGCGAAGGGGTCGATGAAGCATTTGCTCCAGTCCGGTACAAGGCACATATCGGATTCATTGATTGCTTTCCAGCCTGCGATGGAAGAGCCATCGATCATGATTCCTTCTTTGAACATGCCTTCATCCAACGTGGAAATGTGTTGGTCGGTATGGTGCATTTTTCCGCGCGGATCAGTGAATTCAAAGCCAACAAACTGAATGTCGTTTTCATCGGCGTATTTTTTGAATTCAGCGTGATTTTTGAATTTCAGGGCGGAGGGAGAAGTGACCATCGATGGAGTTCCTTGTGAATCTGAGAGTGTTATACGAAAAATGAATGGAGGCATTCGCTTAATGCATAGCTTGTTAGCATATGCAACATATGGCGTCTAGGCCTTTTGCGGGAGTGTAGCGCAAAAGGAGGGGATGAAAAATCCTTGACCTCACATGGTGTTGCTTTATACAAAAAGCCGTCCCGATTACGGACATGGCGGTCGTAGCTCAGTTGGTAGAGCCCCTGGTTGTGGTCCAGGTTGTCGCGGGTTCGAGCCCCGTCGATCGCCCCATTTTCTTCCCCATTCATTTGCAAAGTAGAAGAGGTGTGCTTTTGGCTCGCCGCATCATTATTTCATAATCGCTATATTTCGACATTATCACTTTTGGGTCGAGCAAATAATGCGAGAAAAAGCCTTGGCTTCCCTAGGGGTTTGGGGTAAAACCCACGGCGGAACGCGGGTATGGCGAAATTGGCAGACGCACCAGATTTAGGTTCTGGCGGGGAGACCCGTGGGGGTTCAAGTCCCTCTACCCGCACCAGCCTTCGCAGCTTAACGAGCATAGCAAGTTTAGCGAGAAGCTGTCGTGCCGTAGCCAACGGCGTAGGCAGACTGTAAAAAGCTACGGCTTGGCAAGCCAATTCATTTAAGCAAGACATTAGGAAAACCATGCAAGTTAAAGATATCAAATCCGAAGGCCTGAAAGTCGAACTGGAAGTTACCGTTCCGGCGAACGACATCAAGAAGAAGCAAGCCGTGCGCCTCAAGGAAGTTGGCAAGACAGCCAAATTGCCCGGTTTCCGTCCCGGTAAAGTGCCTTTGGATATGCTGGAAAAGAAATACGGCCGCGCCGTTATGGGCGAAGTTCTGGAACTGGTTGTCAATGATGCCACAGAGCAAGTGCTGAAAGAAAAGAACATCCGCCCATCGATGCAGCCAAAAATCGAAGTCAAAGAATTCGACGAAGGCAAAGACCTGATTTTCAAAATGGAAATCGAGAGATTACCAACCATTGAAGTCGCCGATCTGAAAGGCATTAAGCTGACGCGCCCTGTCGCGAAGATTGAAGGCAAGGCCATTGATGAAACGCTGGAGCGTATTGCGAAAAGCAACCGCGTTATGAAACCAGTTGAAGGCCGTGCTACGAAAAAGGGCGATGTTGCCGTGATTACATTCCATGGCCGCACGGCGGACGACAATGTTCAGCACGAAGGTATGCACGCACACGGCGTTGAGCTGGAGCTTGGCGGTGGACGCTTCATTCCGGGTTTTGAAGATCAGTTGGTCGGCAAAAAAGCAGGCGAGACAGTCGAAGTGAAAGTTACGTTCCCGAAAGATTACGGCGCGACGGAGCTTGCTGGCCGCGATGCTATCTTTGATACGGTTGTTGAATCGATCAGCGAACCAGCGGAAGCCGAGATCAATGACGAGTTGGCCAAGAAGCTCGGTATGGCAGATTTGAAAGCATTGCGTGCAGCCATCGAACAACAGATGGGCAGCGAATACGAAATGCATTCCCGCATGAAGTTGAAGCGCGAGCTTCTCGACATTCTCGACGAGAAGCATGATTTTGAAATTCCCCAGAACATGGCGGAAGCAGAGTACAAGGGGATTCTTCAGCAGATCGAAGCGGAGCGCAAAGCCAACCCAGCGGAAGGCGAGTTGACCGACGATGATAAAGAAGAGTTGAGATTGATCGCCGAGCGCCGCGTTCGTTTGGGCCTCATCCTGTCTGAGATCGGTACAAAAAACAAAGTGACTGTGAACGACAAGGAAATTCAGCGTGCCGTTATCATGGAAGCGCAGAAATATCCGGGTCAGGAAAAGATGGTATTCGAATACTATCAGAAAAACCGCAACGCCCTTGATATGCTTCGCGCGCCGATCTTTGAAGAAAAAGTTGTCGAAATAATTTTCAATGACGCCAACATCACCGACAAGGAAGTTTCCATCGAGGAACTGTTGAAGGAAGATGATGAGGTCGAGCTGAAAGGCGCCAAGAAAAAGCCAGCGGCAAAAAAGAAAGCCGATGACGGTGATAAAAAGCCCACCAAGGCAAAGAAATAAAAATCACAAAACCCCGCCAAATGGCGGGGTTTTCTTATGCGTGAGCCCTGTGGATAATTGTGGGTTGCGTCTGTGGATAAATTAGGTATCCTATTGAAGTTGTTCCTATCTAATATATTCCATAAATCAAAAAATTCTAGGAGAGATATAATGAGACTTTTGGCTTTCACAATGGTTCTTTTGGCGGCTGCACTGGTTGTAGGTGCGCCTGTCGCAAACGCTGGCGAAGTTTATAACTGCAAATATGCGAATGTCGGCGATGGTCCTGAAAAAGACTATGACTTCGCGAAGCGCGATGTTGACAAGCGCGATGTAGCAAAGCTGCAAACAGCTCTGCACAAAGCTGGTTACAAATCCGGCCCGATCGATGGCGTTTACGGCCCGATCACAACGAAAGCAGTTCGTGCTTACCAAGCCGATCGTAATATGTCAGGGGACGGAAAGTTGACGTCCGACACTTTGCGAGCCCTGAAAATTACATCTTGGTGCGGTTACGACCACAAGCTTCACCGCAACTACAACTAAGATTTACAAGATCACGAAAAATCCCGCCAATCGGCGGGATTTTTTTCGTGTGCTATGCAATAATTTTTGGCGGATTTCCGCGGTATGCCATTGATTGCTAATATTTTTTATGCATTATGTTAAATTCTTGTTAGGGTCTGCTTGATACAGTCTTTCGAGTACCAAATCTTATAAATTAAAAAATAGGAGAGACTTTATATGAAACGTTTTGCAATCAATGTTCTTTTGGCCGCAGCCCTGATCAGTGCACCAGCAATGGCAAGTACAGGTTTTGTCGAAGGCAAGCGCATGAATAGTTATTATGGTGCTTCCGAGCGCGATCAAGTGAACAAAGAGACGATCAAGCTGTCGCGTCAGGATGTAAAAAACATTCAGATTTCACTTCGCAAAGAAGGCTATAAGCCGGGCAAGATCGACGGTATTTATGGCTGGCAAACACGCGCAGCTGTGAAGGCTTTCCAAAAAGATCGCAATTTGCGTGGTAACGGCAAGATGACAGCTCTTACCCTCGGTGAACTTCGTGTTTCCGTGGCTTTGGACTTCGATCACAAGCTGGACCGCAATTACAACTAATTAAATCCTGTTAGAAAAATCCCGCCAATCGGCGGGATTTTTTTATTGCGGGGTGAATGCTCTTTGGCGATACCGTATCGCAATCATATCTGCATTCAGAATGAACGGTTTTACCATCGGTCCGCCCTGTAACTGAATAGGGTCGCTGTCAATTGCGACGGCATGATGCGGGACCGAAAAATCGAGTCTTTTCATGAGGAGTTCAACGGCGGGAGTGTGTCTGGCTTCTAAGAATGACAATACTGGATCGGGCGGAATGGGGGCTTCGATCTCATGGGTGAAATCATAGATAACGATGTTATTGTCTTCATCGACGCCAAATTTCACATCGTCGAAATGCTGGATCAGACGGATTTTTTTAAACCCGAAAAAATCTTCTTCGAAAGTAGGGACGATCTCTCCCGTGGCAATTAGTTCTTTGGCAGAAGCTTGTTCTTCGGCGGAAGCGGGCATTAATTCAACATTTCC
The DNA here is from genome assembly GCA_964473655.1 of uncultured Micavibrio sp. Taxonomy (GTDB): domain Bacteria; phylum Pseudomonadota; class Alphaproteobacteria; order Micavibrionales; family Micavibrionaceae; genus Micavibrio_A. The sequence continues at coordinate 4,030 of CAYYPX010000010.1, read as the reverse complement.
CATGCCGGCATAAACCATCCATTCAAATGTCGGTGTTTCGAGTGTCTTTCCTTCTTCTTCAAAGACCTCATACAAACGTGGTCTCATCGGTCCAGCTGTGTATTGGTTTTTAGTTTTGTCTAGAAGTTGGATTCTATCGGCCATAGCTTCAAATGTCTCGCGCATACTATCCTCCTTGTTTTTATCGTTATGTATACTATGGCCGTTTTTGCGGTTTGACAAGCCGGGTCCCGAAAGGGCTTGAACTAAGCCCGTGCGGGCGATAGGTTTGTGTTACGATTCAAACCTCGTCAGAAAGAGCTTCCCATATGCCTTTGTTTCCCCAGAACCGCGATCCAGTTGACATTTATAGCAATTACTTGGTGCCGACCGTTATTGAGCAGACCAACCGTGGTGAGCGCGCATTCGACATTTATTCGCGTCTTTTGAAAGAGCGCATCATCTTCCTGACCGGTCAGGTTGAAGATGGTGTATCGGCTGTGATCTGTGCGCAGCTATTATTCCTTGAATCCGAAAACCCGACGAAAGACATTTCGTTCTACATCAATTCACCGGGCGGCGTTGTGACATCCGGTATGGCGATGTACGACACGATGCAATACATCAAACCGCAAGTATCGACCGTTTGTATCGGTCAGGCGGCATCGATGGGATCGCTTCTTCTGACGGCGGGTGCTGCTGGCAAACGTTTCGCGCTGCCAAACGCCCGTATCATGATTCACCAGCCATCTGGCGGTGCGCAAGGTCAGGCCACGGACATCGAAATTCAGGCGCGTGAAATCTTGCGTCTTCGCGCTAATCTCAACAACATCTACGTCAAGCACACGGGCCGCAAATTGGCCGACATCGAAAAAGCGATGGAGCGCGATAATTTCATGTCTTCGGAGGAAGCCAAGAAATTCGGTCTTATCGATCAGGTCGTTGAAGAGCGCGCCCAAACCGCAACTCCTGAGAAAAAGTAAGTATTTTAAAACGTTAATGAAAAGGGGGAGAAATCCCCCTTTGTCACGCCCACCTGCGGGTTTGAGCGGTGGGTAGGGGTTGAAAAGTTAACCAATAGCCACCATCTGGTATGATATACTGGGATTTATGCGGTTTTTCCCACCGCGGGGCATCAAGAATAATAAAAGGATTAGAGATCATGCTGGGTAGCAGTTCGACACGGGACAAAGATGTTTATGCGGTTTTGCCGCTTCGTGACATCGTCGTTTTTCCACATATGATCGTTCCGCTGTTTGTAGGGCGTGAAAAATCCGTCAAAGCACTTGAGCACGTCATGCAGGAATCCAAAAAGATTCTGCTGGTCACGCAAAAGTCGCCTTCCGAAGATGATCCGACATCCGCCGACGTTCACATGATCGGGACGGTGGGATCGATCCTCCAATTGCTGAAACTTCCCGACGGCACTGTAAAAGTTCTGGTCGAAGGTTTGGAGCGCGTGGTGATTGAATCCTTCACCGAGCGCGGCGATTTTATCGAAGCGCGTGTGAAGGATATGCCGGACACGAGCGTGAAGGGCGAAGAGCTTGAGGCGCTGGCCCGCGCCGTTGTCGCTCAGTTCGAGCAATACGTGAAGCTGAACAAGAAAATTCCGCCGGAAGTTATCGTTTCGGTCAACCAGATCGAAGAGCCTGCGAAGATGGCCGATACGGTTGCATCGCATCTATCGCTGAAAATCGAAGAGAAGCAGGAATTGCTGACGATCGCAAACGCTGCCGACCGTCTCGAAAAAATCTATGGCTTCATGGAAGGCGAGATTGGCGTTCTGCAAGTCGAGAAACGTATCCGCAACCGCGTCAAACGCCAGATGGAAAAAACCCAGCGCGAGTATTATCTGAACGAGCAGATGAAAGCGATCCAGAAAGAGTTGGGCGAGGGTGAAGACGGCCTCGACGAACTCGGTGAACTGGATAAGAAAATCAATGAGACGCGCCTATCGAAAGAAGCGCGTGAAAAAGCCAAGGGCGAGCTAAAAAAACTTCGTCAGATGTCACCGATGTCTGCCGAAGCTACGGTCGTACGCAATTATCTGGATTGGGTGTTGTCTGTTCCATGGGATAAGCGCAGCCGCGTGAAAAAAGACATCAAGGCCGCAAAGAAGATTCTCGATTCCGATCACTATGGTCTGGAAAAGGTCAAAGAACGCATTCTCGAATATCTCGCCGTACAACAACGTACCGGCAAGGTGAAGGGATCGATCCTGTGCCTCGTGGGGCCTCCGGGGGTTGGTAAAACATCGCTGGGACAATCAATTGCAAAAGCCACGAACCGTAATTTCGTGCGTATGAGCCTCGGCGGCGTCCGTGATGAATCTGAAATCCGTGGTCACCGCCGCACCTATATCGGCGCGTTGCCGGGTAAAATTATCCAAGGCATGAAGAAAGCCAAAACCAGCAACCCGCTATTCCTTCTCGATGAGATCGATAAGCTGGGTTCGGACTGGAGAGGCGATCCGTCTTCGGCATTGCTGGAGGTTTTGGATCCGGAACAAAACGAAAAGTTCAACGATCACTATCTTGAGTTGGATTACGATCTGTCCGATGTGATGTTTATCTGCACGGCGAACAGCCTTCGTATGCCGCAGCCATTGTTAGACCGTATGGAGATCATCCGCATCGGTGGTTACACCGAGGACGAGAAAATCCAGATTGTGAAAGAGCACTTGCTCGACAAACAAATCAAAATGGCCGGTTTGAAAAAATCGGAAATCACGGTGGGCGATGCCGCCATCCGCGATTTGATCCGTTACTACACACGCGAAGCCGGTGTGCGTTCACTGGAGCGTGAAATCGCGAACCTATGCCGTAAATCGATCAAAGAAATTTTGATGAAGGGTAAGACGAAAGTCTCTGTCACTTCGGGTAACCTTGAAAAATTCGCTGGCGTTCGCAAATACCGCTTTGGTGAGGTAGACGAGCAAGACCGTGTTGGTATTGTCTCTGGACTTGCCTACACAGAATTCGGTGGCGATATGCTTTCGATCGAGGCAGTCACGATGCCCGGTAAGGACGGCAAGGTATCGACAACCGGTAACTTGAAAGATGTGATGAAAGAATCCATCACGGTTGCCGAGATGTTGATCAAATCCCGCGCCAATAAATTCGGTATTGAGTTCGAGCAGTTGAACAAAACAAATGTTCATGTTCACGTGCCAGAGGGGGCTACCCCGAAAGACGGCCCATCTGCTGGTGCGGCCATGACAACGGCGATTATTTCGGCGTTGACGGGGATCGAAGTGCGCAAAGATATCGCTATGACCGGCGAGATCAATTTGCGCGGTTACGTCACCGAAATCGGCGGATTAAAGGAAAAGTTATTGGCGGCACATAGGGGCGGAATACGTAAAGTTTTGATCCCGAAAGACAACGCCAAGGACCTTGCCGACATTCCAGACAAGGTGAAAAAGGGCCTTACCGTGGTTCCTGTGAACACGATCGAAGAGGTTCTGACCCATGCTTTGGTCCGAATTCCTGAGCCGATTCAACCAGATAAGGACAAAATCGAGCCTTTACCGTCAGAATCCGCAGAAAACAAGGGATCAGACGTAATTCGTCATTGAGTCTGTGTTCAAAAAAGCCTAGAACAGAGTCGTTCGGAATGGCTGAAACCCTAGGGTTTTAGCGTTGTCCGAAGGTTTTCGGAGAAGCATTTTGCCATTCGAATTTAATTTTGTTCCAACACAGATAAGGGGATTCCCAAATGAACAAAGCAGAACTCATTGAATACGTCGCCAAAGAAGCCGAGCTGACAAAAGCCGACGCGCAAAAAGCCGTTGAAGCTGTATTCGGCGGTATTACGGCGACGTTGCAAAAAGGCGTTGAAGCCCGTTTCGTAGGCTTCGGCACGTTCAACGTTTCCAGCCGCGCAGCCACAACAGGCCGCAACCCACGCACAGGCGAAGCGATCAAGATCCCAGCTTCGAAACAAGCGAAATTCAAAGCCGGTAAAGAGCTGAAAGACGCTGTTAACAAATAATAAGCTTCCATCGTTTCGTCTGGATGTCGTTGCTTCGTCGCTCACGTATTAATTA
>CAYYPX010000009.1:0-27073 GCA_964473655.1 uncultured Micavibrio sp. | reverse complement strand
AAGGCGAGCTTTTCCTGCATACCCGCAAAGTTCCGGTCTATGACAGCGAAGGTAATCCACAATTTCTGATCGGCCTCTCCCAAGACATCACTCAGCGTAAGAAGAACGAGATAGAGTTGGCGGAATACCGGGTCAATCTTGAAAATATCGTGGAGGAAAGAACAAACCGGTTGAAGATTGCCACTACCAAAGCGGAAGAAGCCAGCAGATTGAAGTCAGAATTCCTTGCGACGATGAGCCATGAGATCAGATCACCCATGAGCGGCGTTTTGGGAATGGCGGAATTGTTGCTTGATACGCCTATGAGCGTGGAGCAGCAAAATCTTACGAAAACCATTCTGAATTCAGGAGAAGTCTTGATGAACATCATCGAAGACATTCTTGATTTCTCGAAGATCGAAGCCAACAAACTGGAACTGGACCCTATCGCCGTCAATATGCTCGATCTGGTCGATGATGTCTGTATGCTTTACTCACCCCGCGCGCGTGATAAAGCTTTGGAAATCGCCGTTCACTATATGCCGGGAACAGAGCAATTCGTTTATGCCGATCCCGTTCGTATACGCCAGATATTGGGCAACATTGTCGGTAATGCTATCAAATTCACCAATCAAGGGCATATCATCATCAATGTCTCCGAAGAGGTGAGTGATTTTATCCCTGAAGACAAAGTCAGATTGGTGTTTAGTGTTCAGGATACAGGCATCGGGATCGATGAGAATGATCGCGAACGCATCTTTGAAAAATTCAGCCAAGCCAATTCCTCGACCACACGCAATTACGGTGGCACTGGTCTTGGCCTATCCATCTGCAAAAAACTGGTAGAGATGATGGGCGGCGCGATCAAGCTGGAAAGTGAAGTCGGTAAAGGTTCGAATTTCAGTGCAATCATCCCCATGACCCGCAACCGTGAGGAAGTCTTCACACAGCCCAGCCCGCCGGTATTAAAGGATTTACGCGTTCTTGTGGTGGATGATCTGGAGGTCATCGGCATAATGCTCAAAGAACAGCTTTCCATGGCTGGCATGATTTGCGATACCGCACATAGCGGCCGAGATGCACTTTCGAAACTTGTCAAAGCAAGGGATGCGGGCCGCCCCTACGAACTTGCGATCATTGATTATCTTATGCCCGACATGAATGGTGAAATGCTAGCCCGCGCGATCAACGATGAACCTGATTTCCGCAAGATATGTCTTGTCATGTTGACGGCTGCCGGAAATCCTATCGTGGGCGATGATTTCGCGGATAAGGGATTCTCCGCCTATATTTCCAAACCGGTTAAAACAATCAATCTTATTCACTCCCTTGCTGTGATCTGGGAAAAATTCAAACAAGGACATACGGGAACTTTGATCCGCGTGGATTCCGCCGCCCTCAATGGCCACACGCAAGAAGAAACGATGAAGCTTGAGGGATCCAAAATTCTATTGGTCGAAGACAGCCGGCTCAATCAAGCTTTTGCTGAAGAAGTATTGTCGCAGCTGGGTTGCATTACCAAAACAGCTTCAAACGGGCAAGAAGCTGTGAACACCGCGCGCGAGGAAGATTTCGACCTGATCCTAATGGATTGCCAGATGCCTATCATGGATGGCTTCGAAGCCTCCCGCCAAATCACCCGCATGAAATCCGAAGACAAAGTCCGGAAAGATCTACCGATCATCGCGCTAACCGCCAATGCCATGAAAGGTGACCGCGAGAGATGTATGGCCGCCGGTATGGATGACTACATCACCAAACCGGTCCGCAAAAAAGAATTGAAAGAGAAAATTTATTTCTGGATTAAAAAAGAAAAAATAGATGTGAAGGATGATGAGGAATCACACAAAATGATAACCGAGCCATCAGATGAAATTCTTGATTACATCGCTCTTGCTGAGGCGCGTTCCATTTTGAAGGATAAATTTGATTTCCTTCTGGATGCCTTTATCGAAGACGTTGAGTCCTATATCAACGAGATGGAAGAGGCTCTGGCAAAACACGATGTGGAAGGCGTCATCCGTCCTGCCCACACGATCAAATCGACCAGCAAACGTATGGGGGCTGTTCGTCTTTCCAACATTGCAAAAGATATCGAATATGCCGCCAAGGAAGCTGCGAACAATAACAAGGAAGATCCAGCTATCACCGAAAACATCCAACGGATCGCCTCTATTTTTAAAGAAACAAAAGAAACGTTGAAGAAGGCCGTCTAGCGGCAATCCTTGCACGTGCCGTGTAGTTCGGCATCCCAACGTGAAAGCTGAAATCCTTCCGCCGATACGCGTTCTTCTAAATCGTTTGGAAGATGACAGAGATGCGCCTCGATCACCTTACCACAATCATCGCAGACCAGAAATTGTGATCCGTTGTGGCGGTGGTCCGTATCGCACAATACATAAGCGTTGAGGCTTTCGATGCGGTGAATAAAACCATGCTCACTCAAAAATTCGATGGCGCGATACGCTGTCGGCGGCTTTGGATTGTCGATATATTTGCCAAGCTCGGACAGAATGTCATAGGCCCCGACAGGCTTTGAAGCGGCGGCGATGATCTCCAGAACGTGTTGGCGTGGCTCGGTAAAGCGGATGCCCTGCTCTTTGCAAAACACCTCAACCTGCTTGATCAGCTTGGCTATATCGGCTTTTTTCATCGGTGTGACCATGGCCATGCTTATACACCGTAACCCTATCTTTTCATAAGAAAAAATTGGCTTACAGCCGTATGGACGAACGCTTTATCTACGCCTATAGTCGCCCCTAAGCCATTCATTTTGTTGTTTAAGAGGTTTGCCATGGGTCACCCCCTGCTCCGCGCTGTCCTTTTGTCTCTCTTTATATATATATCGGCACCCGCGCTGGCACAGGATGCCCAAGAATTGCGGATCGTGCGGATCACACCCGAAGGCGAAGACGTCACCGCCACGCGTCAGATCGTGCTGGAATTCAACCGCCCCGTGGTCGCGGTGGGCGACATGGCTAGAACGGCCGAAGAAGTCGGCATAACCATTACACCCGAGGTAAAATGCGAATGGCGGTGGCTGAACACCACATCGCTTTCTTGCAATCTGGATGAAAAAGAATCTTTGGAGCAAGCGACGAAATATTCGCTGCGTGTGGAGCCAAAAATCGCCGCCGAAGATGGTGCGATGATTGCCGCCGCCCAAGACCATAGTTTTATCACGCAGAGACCATCTGTCTCCGATGCCAGCGTTCGCACATGGAAAGGCCCCGGCACACCCGTCTATCGTCTAGGCTTTACGCAGCCTGTGACACAATCTTCCGTAGCGGATCACATTTACTTTGAAAATCTGGTCCGCAAAGAGCGTTATGACGTTGACGTTACAAAAGATGAAAACGACGAAAGCGAAGCTATCAAAAAAGATGGCGTGGATGCTCGTCAAATCTGGGTCGTTCAACCAAAAGAAGATATGCCGGGTGATACCAATATCTTGTTAAAGCAAGAAGCAGGGCTAATTCCCGCCACCGGCAACGAAGCCAGCGTGGAAGAGCGTGAGATTAAATCCTTTTACACTTTTCCTGAATTCAAATTCCGCGGACTTGCCTGTCGCAACTTAAAAGGTAACGACATTATCCTTGCGCCGGATACACCGCCCGATACTGATACCCTCTGCGATCCAATGCTTCCCGCCAGTCTTGTGTTCAACGTGCCGGTTCTACGCTCCCAAATCGCGGACAACATGAAAATCACGCCGGATCTTGCCGGTGGCCGCAAAGATTATAATCCATGGGGAGATGAAAATCGTGACTGGTCGCGCCTTTATGAAGAACACGCGGATCAATTCACCGAATATCGTATCGGTCTGCCTGTGGGCTTGAAAGCCGCACAGAAATATACATTTGCCGTCGAACAAAAGAAAAAAACTGTCTGGCAATGGATTCAATCTTTGTTTGGAAAAGAATTTCCCGCTGAAACAAAACTGGTCGATGAATTTGGCCGACCGCTTGCGCCTTTTACCCTGAGCTTTGCCACAGATCACCGCAAACCAAACTATGAAATGGTCTATAAAGACGCGGTTCTTGAAAAGGGCATCGATAGCGATGTTCCCGTCTATGTGAACAATCTGCAGGATTTCTCGTTTAACTACACCAAGCTTGATGCCAACGGAAAAACATCAGCGACCACTGACCTCACCAAAGTGCCGGAAGTACAGGACATTCAATTCGCCATGCCCACCGGTATACGTAGCCTGCTGGGTGACAAGAGCGGTGCCGTGCTCGCCTATCTCGACACCGCGCCTGTAGTCGAAAAATGGGATGGTGCAAACCGTCTTTTTGCGCAAGTCACGCCTTATCAGATTTACGCCAAGCTCGGGCACTTCCAATCCGCTATCTGGGTAACGGATCTTAAGACAGGATTGCCCGTTACAAATGCCAAAATCACGCTTTATCGTGATGCACTGGCGAATTTATCCGCGCCATCCGACATCATCGCCACCGCTCAAAGCGATGAAAATGGTCTGGTCATATTCCCCGGCACGACTGAATTTGACCCAGCCTTGAAACTCAACCGTGCCTACAAAGATGAAGACGAGCGTCTGTTCGTCCGCGTCGACAAAGACGGTGACATGGCTTTACTGCCTATTGGGTATGATTACGAAGTCCAGCTCTGGAACGTCGCCACTGACCTTTATAACAACAGCCTCGAAAAATACGGCCACATGAAATCATGGGGTATGACCGCGCAGGGCGTTTATCGCGCGGGCGATACGATGCAGTACAAAATCTATGTTCGTGATCAGGACAACAACCGTTTCGTTGTGCCACCATCGGGCAAATACACGATCGATATCACTGACCCGACCGGCAAGAGTGTCGAACGTGTTGAAGGTGTATCGGTAAGCGAATTCGGTACCATCGCCGGTGAATACGCCATTCCAAAAACCGCGCCTGTAGGCTGGTACCAATTCAAACTGGAAGCCGCACTAAAAGTAGACGGCAAGGACATTACAAAAGAATTCTATCCTTTGAGCGTCTTGGTCAGTGACTTTACGCCCGCACCGTTCCGCGTGACGACGGAATTGAACGGTGATCGCTTCAAGGCAGGTGACAAGCTTGATATCACCGCAGAAGCGAAACTTCATTCGGGCGGCGCTTACGGCGAAGCGGCCATCCGCAATACGATCACACTTCGTGCCCGTGCCTTCACGACAAAAGATCCTGCCGCGCAAGGTTATTGGTTCAATAGCCATGAGACCGAAGAAGAACGTGAAGACCTTCAGCAAAAAGAAGAAAAACTGAACGACAAGGGCGAATGGAAAGAATCCTTTACACTCCCTGAAAAACAGATCGTCTTCGGCCAGTTGATCGTCGAAAGCGCGGTCCGTGATGATCGCGGCAAGTCTGTGGCGTCCGAAGCGCGCGCGGATTATCTCGGCGTCGACCGTCTTGTCGGTCTCAAGCCAACCGAATGGGTCTATGAATCCGGCAAGCCCGCAATTATCAAAGCCATCGTTGTCGATGACACAGGCAAACCTGTCGAGGGCGTTGCCATCGAATCCGTCATCGAGCGCGAAGACGTTGTCACTGCCAAAGTCAAAGGTGCCGGTAACGCCTATCTTGGCGACAACACAGTCGAATGGAAGAAGACTGCCGATTGTTCCAACAAATCCGGCCTCGAAGGACAAGATTGTACCTTCACACCGTCTACTGCCGGAACGTATCGCATCACATCGACCATCAAGGACACCAAAGGCCGCACACACACCTCCCAACAAACGCTTTGGGTTACCGGTTCTGATTACGTGCAATGGAATGACAGCAAAGAATATGCGCTCACCATCATGCCGGAAAAGAACGAATATAAAGTCGGCGAAAAAGCCCGCTACCTTGTCAAAAACCCATGGCCGGGCGTGACCGCGCTTGTCACCGTCGAACGCTACGGCGTCATCGATAGCTTCGTGCAAAAACTTGAGGGTAGCGCACCTGTCATCGAAATTCCGGTTAAGCCTGATTACGCGCCCGGTTTCTATGTCTCCATCGTTGCCATGTCGCCGCGCGTTGATGCACCGCCGCCGGAACTCGGCCAGATCGATATGGGCAAGCCAGCTTTCCGCGTCGGCTATGTGAAGACCGATGTCTCCGATCTTTATAAGGAAATGGAAGTAACCGCCAAGGCTGCGCAAGACGTCTATCGTCCGCGCGAAAAGGTGAAAGTCTCCCTCGATGTGAAACCGCGCAACGCAGATGCCGATAAAAAAGAACCGGTTGAGCTCGCCGTTGCCGTGCTCGATGAATCCGTTTTCGATCTGATCGCCGATGGTAAAAATGCATTCGATCCTTACCATGGTTTCTATGATCTCGAAGCGCTCGATGTTTCCAACTATAGCTTGCTGTCGCGTCTCATCGGTCGTCAGAAGTTCGAGAAAAAAGGTGCAAACCCCGGCGGTGATGGCGGTATCGATGCCGGTATGCGCAATATCTTCAAATTCGTCAGCTATTGGAACCCATCCGTTCCTGTCACAAACGGCAAAGCCGAAATAGAATTCGAAGCGCCGGACAACCTCACCGGTTGGCGCGTGCTGGCTCTTGCCACAACGCCAAATGATCTGATGGGTCTGGGCGAGGCGAATTTCAAAGTCAATCGCCCGACCGAAATCCGTCCCGTCATGCCGAACCAAGTGCGTGAAGGCGATGAATTTAACGCTGGCTTCTCCGTCATGAACCGTTCCGACAAAGCCCGCACGATCAAGGTCACAGTAACTGCCACAGGTGATGTTCAGGATGTTGAAAAAGCGAGCAAGGTAGAAACACTCACCATCGAGCCTTATAAACGCGCAACTGTCTTACTTCCGCTTAAAACTTCACTTATTCCTGTCACACGCGATGTGGTCGAAGGCAAGATTGTATTCTCGGTCACTGCTGGTGATGAAACAGACAGCGACGGGCTGGAACACACGTTGCCTCTCTATAAATCGCGCACCATTCAAACAGCGGCGACATATGGCACGACCACGGAAGAAGCCGCGCATGAAAATATCGCGGTGCCGAAGGATATCTACACCGATAGCGGCGATATCTCTGTCACGCTATCACCATCCGTTATTTCCGGTCTTGATGGCGCGTTTAAATATATGCGTGATTACCCATACCCCTGCTGGGAACAAAAACTCACCATGGCGGTGATGGCATCACAATATGTCGCACTCAAACCTTATCTGGACGAAAAGACAGAATGGAAAGATGCGAATGTCCTGACGCAGGAAATCTTGCAAAACGCGGCATCGTATCAAGCTCCGAACGGCGGCATGGCCTACTACATCGGTCAGGACCAATATGTCGATCCTTACCTTTCTTCCTACACGGCTCTTGCCTTTACATGGCTCCGCGCCGCCGGTCATAAAATACCGGAGAATGTGGAAGCCAATTTACAAAAATATCTGCTCGGCTTCTTACGCAACAATGCCAAACCGGATTATTATCAGGATGGCATGACCTCCACGGTGCGTGCCGTGATCCTCGCCGCACTGAAAGATAGCGGTAAGATCAACAAGAACGATATTTTGCGCTTCCGTCCTTACGTCAAAAATATGTCGTTGTTCGGCAAAGCCCATTATATGCAAGCCGCATCGAAGTTTGCAGAGACCAAGCCCGCCGCCCGCGAAGCACTCGGCATGATCTTATCGTCCGGCGTTGAATCGGGGGGTAAATTCTCCTTCAACGAAACCTATGATGCCGGTTATGAACGCATTCTTGCCACGCCGCTTCGTGACAATTGTGCCGTGCTTGATGCGATCATAAAATATGACGATGAAGAGCTTGTGGGCGACAAACCGTTCAAGCTGGTACGCATGATCACACAATCCCGCGGAAATCGTGATCACTTTGAGAACACGCAGGAAAATATGTTCTGCATGACGGCCCTGTCTTCTTACGCCAAAAAATATGAAAGCGAAGAGCCGGATATGAAGGTCGTCTCGCTCTTCAAGGACAAGGCGATTGGCGTTGCATCTTTCCAAGACGTCAAAGACAAGCCCGTTACGCTCTCCCGTCCTCTGGAAGAATCCGATGTCGGCACCACGGGTAAGCTCACCATGGCGCGTGATGGCGATGGCCGTCTCTATTACACCGCGCGCCTACGTTACGCCGCGAAGGATATCAAAGATTCGGTGAATGCCGGTATGGATATCCGCCGCGAATATTCGGTGAAGAAGGATGGCAAGTGGACGATCGCTCCTTCTCCGCTTTCCATCAAACGCGGAGATCTGGTGAAGGTTGATCTGTATCTCTCCATCCCGACCGCGCGCAATTTCGTGGTGGTGAATGATCCGCTGCCCGGCGGGCTTGAAACCGTGAACCGTGACCTTGCCACCGCTTCGAAAAACGATGCGGATCAATCCTTGTTTGACGAGTCAGGCGGGTCTTACTGGTACAAATTCACGGACTGGAAAGAATATGCCAGCACACGTTGGAGTTTCTATCATCAGGAACTGCGTCATGACTCCGCACGTTTTTATTCGGATTGGCTGGAGCCGGGCAATTATCACCTCTCCTACACAGCACAGGCCGTGGCGACGGGTACATTCGATGCGCCGCCAGTGAAGGCCGAAGAGATGTATGACCCGGATGTGTATGGAATTGGCGTGAAGGAAGAGCTTCGTGTGGAAGAAACGCCTTAAATATGGTTGCCTTGTCATGGTGGCCGGATTTACTCTGGCCACCGCGCTCTCGCTGAAACCGATCAATCAATCCTTTGATCGCATTATTGCCGATTCAAAAAATATTCCGGTGAGCGATCGTTTCGGCAATCCTCTGACGATTACCTATCAATCCAACTGGAACGCCGATGATGTTCGCCCGCTTTATACAATGCCGGAATTGCTCACCTCCGCTTTCCTTTATTCCGAAGATCGTAAATTCTATGATCATGGCGGTGTTGATTGGAAAGCGCGCGGCGCGGCTCTCTGGCAAAATGTGCGCAAAAAAGAAACCGTGCGAGGTGCAAGCACTATTACCGAACAAGTCGTGAGCATGGTCAATCCTCGTCCCCGCAATCTTTGGTCGAAATGGTTGGAGGGGATCGAGGCAACGATGCTGGAGGCCCACACCGACAAAGCCTCCATCCTTGAATTCTATCTGAACCAAGTGCCGTATGCCGCCAATCGTCGTGGTGTGGTGCAGGCTGCCCGTTATTATTATAACCGCGATCTCAATACGCTTGGCGCGCGTGAAATATTATCGCTGGCCATCCTCGCGCGCGCGCCTTCTGCCTATGATATTTATAAAAATCCCGAACGTGTGGATGCTCCGCTGCAACGTCTTGCCTTGCAAATGCATGAAAATGGCAAACTATCACAAGATATTTACAATGATCTGCAAACCGCCACTCTTGATCCAGTCAAACCGTCCCTACCGGTCGAGGCACGCCACTTCGTCCGTTTCGTTCGCCTGAACACGCAACAACAAACGATGATAACCACGCTTGATTCCACGTTGCAAACGCAGGTGCAGGATATTCTCGACAACCGCCTAAAGAATTTGAAATCGAAAAACGTTACGAATGCCGGTGCCATCGTCATTGATCACAGCAACGGTGATATTCTGGCTTGGGTGGTTGCCGGTGCGCGCGATTCCAAAACCAAAGCCGGTGAAATCGATACGGTTCTAACACCACGTCAACCGGGCTCAACGTTAAAACCATTCGTTTATGCTTCGGCTCTCGAAAAAGGCTGGAACGCCGCCACCATACTCAACGATGCGCCGTTGACCGAAGCTGTGGGCAAAGGCCTGCATCGCTTTCGCAATTATTCCGGTGTGCATTATGGCCCTATCACGGTGCGGGAATCTTTGGGCAATTCACTGAACATTCCGGCCGTGCTGGCCATCCATTATGTGGGGGTCGATCCGTTCCTGACCACGCTGCATCAACTTGGTTTTAACTCACTTGATCGTGGCGCGGCCGTCTATGACGAAGGCCTCGCGCTTGGCAATGGTGAAGTATCCTTGTACGAGCTTGCCCGCGCCTATTCCGCGCTAGCCAATCGTGGGCAGTATAAAAATCTGCATTTCTTGATGAATGATGTGGCCTCGAAGGGCGCCACCATCTATACGCCTGAAACCGCGTCGATCATCGGCAACATCCTTTCTGATTCCAAAGCCCGCGCGTTGGAATTCGGAAGCGACAGCATTTTGAATCTTCCGGTGCGCACCGCCGTGAAGACGGGAACCTCCACCGATTACCGCGATGCATGGACGATCGGATATAATGATCGCTATACGGTCGGTATCTGGATGGGAAATCTGGATCGTACGCCGATGAAGGATGTCACGGGCTCCACCGGCCCCGCGCTCGCCATGCGCAGCATATTTAACCGGCTGAACAAAGATCGCGATACCGATACGCTTTATGTTAGCCCTGCCTTATTTCAAAAAGATGTCTGTACAAGGCCGGTTGAAAATTGCGCGACACGCACGGAATTGTTTGTGACTGAACCCGAAGAAAAACCTGCACCTGTAAAATCAGCAAAGATAGAACTCGTACGACCGACGCAAGGTTTGATGATGGCATATGATCCCCGCGTTCCCGCAGGTCACCAGAAATTCCGGTTCGAGCTTGCTGGCCTTAAAACCGGCGAAGAAGTTGAATGGATATTGAACGGTAAATCGCTGGAACGCTCTTCTTCGCCTCGTTACCTTTGGCCGCTTGAAAAGGGCAAACAAGAACTCGCGGTTATCATTCATACGAATGGCCAAGAACCGCGCCAGATTTCTCCCGTCGAATTCACCGTTCGCTAGAAATCTTAGGAACCAAAACCGCTCTGGAACGGTTTTCGCATTGTTGTTTGCGATCTGCATTTTTAAAGGGTTGTAGAAACTCTCAAATCCTGTAATCTGTAGATAGTTAGCAAGTGCAGCAAATCGTAATAATCAATATTTTCAACAAGTTAAATACAATTTATTTCTTACGAACCGTTACGAACACCATAGTAATTTTTTCCCTGTTTTAAGGAAAACAACCGACCATGGCATCTATCGCGCCCGACATTTGCATCGTTCCCGTCATATTGTGTGGCGGCGCCGGATCTCGCCTGTGGCCGCTCAGCCGTGAAGACAATCCGAAACAATTTTTATCACTGACCAACAATCTCTCGCTCCTTCAGAATACGATGATCCGTGCTCTGCGTATGACGCACGCACCTGCTAAGAACCTTGTGACCGTGACTTTGGAATCGATGAAGGATAAGGTGCGCGAACATCTCATCGATATAGATCGTGATGCCGCCACGCATATTCTTTGCGAACCATGCGCGCGCAATACCGCCGCCGCCATCGCATTCGCCGCTGATTACGTCCGATGCACCTTTGGCGAAAAAGCCGTGATGTGGGTTCTTCCTTCCGATCACCATATCGGCCAAGAAGAAATTTTAGAGAACGCTTTCTTGCACGCACTTTCTGATGCGAAGGCTGAAAAGCTGGTCACGTTCGGCATTACGCCAACATATCCAGAAACAGGCTATGGTTATATCCGTGCAGAGAAAAACAACGCAGCCGTCAAAGCCGTTTTAGAATTCGCTGAAAAACCCGATCTCGAAACGGCTAAGCAATATCTGGAAAGCGGCGACTATTTGTGGAATAGCGGTATGTTCGTATTTACCGCGCGCGCCGTGCTCGATCATTTCGAAACATACGCGCCATCCGTGATCGCGGCCGTAAAATCCGCGATGGATGGATCGCTTACACATCCATCGGCTGAATCCTACATCAAAATTCCATCGCAACCGTTCGACAAAGCCATCATGGAAAAAGCATCGAGCGTGTCTGTCGTTCCATGTGATCCCGCATGGTCCGATATCGGCGGCTGGGAAAGCCTCTGGCAGATTGCCGTGCAGGATGAAAACGGCAATGTGATCGATGGCGATGTCACCTGCGTTAGCACCACCAATTGCTACATTCAGGCCCAGATGGGTCGCCCTGTTGCCGTTGCCGGCCTCAAAGACATGGTTATCATCGATACTGAAAATGGCCTTTTGATCAAATCCAAGGGCGATACCGAATCCATGCAATTGCTGGCAAAAATCTTGAAAGAATCCGCCCCGATGCCGCAGAATTCCATGGCCGCAAAGTCCGGAAACGTCACCCGCAAGGTTGCATAACCCCCTCATTCCCTATAAAAATATGGGCATGAACAAGACCGATAAAATCGTCCCCAACAGTGAATCCTTCGAACGCGAAATCCTGATCGCCCCCAATGGTTTTCGTGAATATGACGCGCGCTGGCTCTATCCCGAACAAATCAATTTGCGCGGTATGCAAAAAATCGGCCTTGGTATCGGCACGATTATTCATGAGCTTGGCAAAGAACCATCCATCGTCGTCGGCCATGATTATAGATCATATTCGGCAACCTTAAAACACGCGCTGATCATCGGGTTGATCGAGGCCGGATGTCACGTGAAAGATATCGGCCTTGCGCTTTCGCCCACTTCCTACTTCTCACAATTCGCTTTGGATTGTCCTTCTGTGGCGATGGTCACAGCCTCCCATAACGAAAATGGCTGGACGGGTGTGAAGATCGGCGCGGAAAGACCGCTGACTTTCGGGCCGGAGCTTATGAGCCGCTTAAAGGATATCGCGCTCAACAACAAAGGCATTGCCCGTGCTGGCGGATCTTACACCTATGTCGAAGGCATCAAGGAAAAATATCTCACCGATTTGACCAAAGACGGCAAAATTAAACGCAAATTGAAAGTCGTCGCCGCTTGTGGTAATGGCACCGCCGGTGCCTTCGCACCGGATGCTTTGCGCGCCATCGGTTGTGAAGTCATCGAAATGGATTGCAATCTCGATTACACCTTCCCACGTTACAATCCCAATCCGGAAGATCTTGAAATGCTCCACGCGATTGCGGATAAGGTCCGCGAAACCGGCGCGGATATGGGCTTCGGCTTTGATGGGGATGGTGATCGCTGCGGTGTCATCGACAATACGGGCGATGAAATATTCGCCGACAAGATGGGTGTTATCCTTGCCCGCGATCTTGCCAAAACTCACAAAAATCCTGTCTTCGTGGCCGATGTTAAATCGACCGGTCTGTTTGCTTCTGATCCCGTTTTAAAAGAACTGGGCGCAAAAACGGATTATTGGAAGACCGGTCATTCCTATATCAAACGCCGCGTGACGGAGCTAAACGCCCTCGCTGGTTTTGAAAAATCAGGCCACTTCTTTTTGAATGCGCCGATCGGCCGCGGTTATGACGATGGCGTTCTCACCGCTATCACGATCTGCCGTATGATGGATAAGAACGAAGGAAAATCATTGTCCGACCTCAAAGAAGCGCTACCCAAAACATGGGGATCGCCGACCATGGCTCCTTATTGCGCGGACGATAAAAAATACCCATTGATCGAAGAAATCACAGCCCTCTTCCAAAAGAAGTTTGAGTCAAATGAGAAAATTCTTGGCTCCAAGATCGATAGCATTGTCACGGTGAATGGCGTGCGCGTGGTGTTGGAAGACGGCACATGGGGATTGGTTCGTGCGTCCAGCAACAAACCATCGCTCGTCGTTGTGGTTGAAAGCCCCGTCTCCGAAGATCGCATGCACGATATGTTCGAATCGATAGACTCCGTCTTGCAGAATTACAAAGATGTCGGTGAATACGATCAACGTATCACCCGTAAAAAATCCGCATAAAAATAAAAAAGACCGCCAAAGGTTTCCCTCTGGCGGCCTCTTATCATTCTCAGACCTTAGTCGAGATTGATATCGTCTTTGTCTGTCAGCGCGCCGGTTGCACCGCCGACAACGCCGCCGATGGCTGCGCCTGTCCAAGGGCTACCGCCAGTCAGCGCCGTACCAACGGCCCCTACACCAGCACCAATACCGGCACCACTGAGTGCACGCTCGCCTTTCGTGTTACCGCAAGCGGCCAACATCATTGTTGATGTCGCGATCAAAACAAATGCAAAATTTTTCATGATGTATCTCCTTCGTCTTTCTTATCGATTAATGAATCATGGTTGGTTCTTCGAAATATCCGAAATCATCGCCATACTGATGATGAACACGGCCAGCCGCATATTCGTGCGGCATATTCAAAGCATCGCAATAAATATCGACCAGAATATCGTCGACACTCGCCACCTGTGGCAACTCGTCTCCCTCTGGACGTCCATAGCAAAGCGAAACGGCTTTTTCCATGTCGGTTGCTTGCTCTGATGGGTTTCCATTGATTTTCATGATCATATCTCCTTTTAGAAAATTTCTTTCCTGCTTTACAAACGTTCAAAATCAATGATGGTTCCGGATTTTTTTATGCTTTAAAAAAGAGAAAACGCCTTATCGCAGGGGGAGGCGAAAAGGCGCTTTCATAACGAAGAATCAGGGCTTTAACCCTGATTCAATCGTAATTAGTTTGCTTTGGTTGTTGCCTTGGCGTTGTTGAACTCAGCTGTCTGCGCTTGGTTCAATTTAAAGCTGTACTTACCATCGGCTTCAACAATATCCAAAGCTTCGAGGTTCAGGGCCGCTTTGTCGCCACCCATGCCGAGGATCTTGTTGAACGTCACAACCAGATAATCGGCATCATCGCCATCAAAGGCAATCGTGTCGACATCGGCAACCGCTTTTCCATTTGCATCAATCACTTTGGATTTTAGCAACTTGGAAACGCTGTATTGGCCGGCTGGGATTGTTGTTGTTTTGCCGCCGTTCGTGTCTTTGTAATCAAAGCCTTTGGCTGCATTGATCGATTTCTCGCTCAATTTTACAACGGCATCTTTGTCTTTGGTAAATCCTTCGATCACGTCGTAATCAAACGCAACCAATTTGCCAAGACCCAGAACGCCATTGTCGTTGATGATCACGGTTTCGGCATCGCCTTCACCGTCAATCAGAATGTCTTCTATTTTACCAATTTTCTCACCTTTTGGATTTTGAACATCCGTGCCGATCAGTTCATTCGCTGTCAGACGCTGTCCGACATTCACGGATGTCGTGGCGGAAATGTTTTTCTCGTCATCAAAGTAAGCTTTGACATCGGCATAGGCTTCTTTTGTTTTGGCAACAGCTTTATCGGTTCCGCGCTCAATCGCCGCGCCGGCTTTTTCCATGTTGTTTTCAATTTTTGCGCCCACAGAAGTTTCCGCATTCGCATTCACCTTTGTATCCGCAGCAAATGCTGGGAAAGACGCTAGAATAGCCAAGAAAGATGCGCCCATAAGAATTGTCTTTGTCATGATATTTCTCCTGAATTTCAATTTGTTTGATAACGCCACACCAACACCGTTCACGATAGAGGGTTCCAATTAAAAAACTGAAAAGCCACGGAAAAGATGAATTTTCCGTGGCCTGACAGTTCTTGTGGAGCAAGAATTTTGTAAATTATTGCGCTGTCGTGTTGTCGTCGATTTCGTCTCCAACTTCTTCGACAACTTCGCTCACGCTATCGCCAATTCGCTCACCTAGCGGCTTCTCACGTTGTTGGTATTGGTAGGCCATGACGCCCAAAATACCAACCAGCAAGACAACGATGACGATCAAAAGACCTCTGTTGTTCATGATGTCACCTCTTTAGTTTTTCGGCGGAACGGCTTTTTGAACGCTTTCGCCAGCATTCTCGATGTCTTCACCGGCTCCGTGAACCGTGTTTGAACAAGCAGCCAGCGGACCAGCCAGAGCCAAAGCGCAAAGTGCTAAAACAATATTCTTTCTCATTTTCTTTCCTCTCTCAAAAAGTGATTTGGTTTTTGATTTGTAAAAAATCGCTATATCAACAAAGGGAATCAGTGGTTTGTTCCCTTTGTTTTAAAATTATTTAATGAACGCGATCACCCAGTTGATCTCCAGCGGCAAAACCCGCAAGGGCAGCCACCAAAAGGGCTAGTTTCGGATTGTCCTTCACAGGCTCTTCAAATCCTTCCAGAAGAGATTTGACCGTTCCTTCGATGTTGTCGAGGATGCCGCCTTCTTGAAAGGACGGTTTTTTGACGATCTTCTTTTTCTGCATTCTGACGTAGCCTGTCGTGCCTACGGCTATAGACAACATAGCAATAACCGCGCCTGTGATGGCAGCGGCAACTGGCATGGTAAAGCTTTCCAAGAGCAAGCCATAACCCGCAATTGCAAAGAATACCAACGCCAGACAACCAATCGCACCGGCCATGGCGTAATACGCCACACCGATGGATTTTTTCTTGGCTGTCTTGACGGCCGTTCCCGCCATGAGACCGTTGATTAACAGATCTCTGACTAGGGGTGTCATAGACATGACTAGCCCCGTCTGCCGAACAGAACGCTTGCCAGCATACCGCCGACAAAAGCGAACGCGATCGATTGGCCGGGATTATTGCGCACGAAGTTGGTCAGCTCTGCATATCCATCTTTACCTCTTTCACGCGCATGGTCGAGTGCTTCGCGTGCGCGCTCTTCGGCATGCGACAATTGCTCGCGGCCTTCGTCTTTCAGATGACGCCCCAATGTTTTAGCATCTTGCGCCATAACGCGTGCATCTTCTTTCAAAGTATCGATATCTTCGCGGATAACGCCGAAATCAGCTTTCGATCTCGCGTTCGCTATTTCTTTGGTGATGGCATTGGATGCATCTTTAATCATTTCTTTGGCCATGGTTCTTACTCCTTTTTGAAAATGGCTTAATTGATGCAACGCCAACAAACAGGGCACCGCTTGGTTCCCCGCTCCGTATCGAAAAGCTGTAAATGGCTAGTTTTGCTTGATTTCGCCGCAGAACATGTAGCCCGCGCCGCGCACGGTCTTGATATATTTTGGCTCTTTTGGGTCGTCGTTCAGTTTTTTACGAAGGCGGCCAATCTGGATGTCCACGGCGCGATCAAACGAATCGTAATCGGTTTCGCGGGTCAAATCGAACAAACGCTCGCGGCTGAGCACTTTATTGTGAGAACTCGCCAGAGCCTCCAGTAATTTATATTCACCCGTGGTTAAATCTGCGGAGACACCTTGGGTGTCGAACATCTGGAATTGAGCGCGATCTAATACCCAATCACCGAATTTAATCTGATTGTCTTGTTCCGATGCAGACTCAATCGTTGCCGCAACCGCAGCCGGTATTTCTTCGGCGCGGCGTAGCACGGCTTTGATACGGGCCGAAAGCTCACGCATTTCAAAAGGCTTGGTGAGATAATCGTCCGCGCCCATTTCCAAACAAACTATTTTTTCTGTGGTATCACTCTTGCCGCTGACGACGATCACGGGAATTTTTTTCATCATGCGCAATTGCGCAAGAATGCTGATGCCATCGGTATCGGGAAGCACGAGGTCGAGCAGAATGATGTTCGGTGTATTGTCCTTTAAAACATTCATCAATTCCGCACCGCTGGTGGCGGAAAGCATATCGTAGCCTTCGCCTGATAAATAATGATTCACGACCGTTTGCAGGCCGGCATCATCGTCAACGCTCAATATGGTCGCCTTCTTCGGCATCCCGTGGATTTCCTAGCTTTTTAGCAAATTCTAATGGACTGAATTCATTATATAAACTGTTTGTTACACAAAAGATACAAAGTTTTTCAAAACCGAAACATTGCCGACAAAGAAAGGTTACGAAGCGGGGCTAATCTCAAATCATACGGACACGAAATCAACCAAAGACTAAAACAAGGAGCTATAAAATGTTTGCGAATAATGAATTGATCGCTGAAATGCCAAAGCTGCGTAAGTTTGCTACTAAGCTGACACGTAATGCTGCTGAAACAGAGGACCTATTGCAGTCCACGCTGCTCCGCGCCCTTGAGAAAAAAGATTATTTCGAAAATGGTACAGACCTGTTCAAATGGACATCTAAGGTTATGTATAACATTTTCGTGACGGATTACCGCCGTAAGGTGAAATTCGAAACACAATATGATCCAGAATTTCATATTGAAAACCGCTCGGTCGATGCAGACCAGCACACCAAGCTCGAAGTCAAAGCCATGGCCCGCGCTATGGAACAGATGTCTGCCGAGCACAAAGAGATCCTCGTACTGGTTTGCGTCAAAGGCATGCAATATCAGGAAGTGGCAGATATGTTGAACATTCCAGTCGGAACCGTTCGCTCCCGCCTCTCCCGCGCCCGCAACCAACTGATCGCTATGATGGAAGGCCCCCAAAGCCCCAACTACGGATCAAACGTTGAAGAGATGGATGCCTACATGTACCGCCAAGCGGCATAATAAAGCTTACCAACCGTGTCCCCAAGCACAGCCCGGCCGCCCCAGCCGGGCTGTTTTTTCTTTTAGTGTACGAATTGATTAGGCAGCTGCTTTATCTTGCTTTTCGAAGATGCGTAGCATCGTGCTCTTCAGATCGGCTTCGACAATCGGCTTGGAGAGATAATCATCCATACCGGCATCGATACATTTTTGTTTATCCGCCACCAGAGCGTGCGCTGTTAGGCCAATGATCGGCGTATGCGAAAGGCTTTGCTCTTCTTCCACCTTGCGGATGGTGCGTGTTGCGGTTAGGCCGTCCATTTCCGGCATCTGAATATCCATCAGAATCAAATCATAATGCTTGGCCTTCCATTGCTGGACGGCCTCTAAGCCTGTTTTAGCAACATCAAAGCTACAATCCATCGTGTTGAGAAGATAGCTGAGCACCACGATGTTGCCTTCGTAATCCTCTACCAAAAGAACGCGTTTTTTATCACCGATGACATCTTTCAAACGATCATTGAGCTTTTGCATTTTCACGACTTCACCAATGTCGGTTACATCCTCATCAACCGCGACATTCGAGAACGGTAAGACAACGGAGAAGGTGGAGCCTTTGCCTTGCTCGCTTTCCACGCGGATCGTCCCGCCCATGATTTCCGCAAGACTCTTGCTGATCGGTAAGCCCAATCCCGTCCCGCCGTAACGGCGGGATACCGAAGAATCCGCCTGACGGAATTTTTCAAAAATGATTTCTTTTGCGGAATCGCTGATACCAATTCCGGTGTCTTCAATGTCTATGCGCAAGATATTGGCACCGGCCACAGCTTCTACGGTGGCTTTCACACGAACATGACCACGCTCGGTGAATTTGATGGCGTTTCCGATCAGATTGATCAAAATCTGGCGGATGCGTTGTTTGTCTCCACTAAAGATCGTGGATTCAAGCCCGTTGAAATCGAAAGAAAAGTCGAGGAATTTTTCGCGTGCCTTGACCGACATGATGCTGATGACCTGCTCGAACAATTCATGTAAGAAGAATTTCTGATTGTGTAATTCCACCTCGCCACTCTCGATCTTGGAAAAATCGAGAATGTCGGTGATCAATTCCTTCAAGCTTTCGGTGCTGGTCTTGAGCGTGCTGACCAGCTTTTTGTGATTGTCATCGATACTTGGTGACTGGCTGAAAATCTCGGCGATACCGCTGACGGCGGTGAGCGGCGTTCTGATTTCGTGGCTCATGTGGGCAAGGAACTCACCTTTGGCCGCGCTGGCGGCCTCGGCGCGGTCGCGCTCTTCCTTCAATTGTTTCTCGTGCTCTTTAATATAGGAAACATCGGTGTGTGCGCCAATGAAACGTTGTGGCTTGCCGTTCTCATCGAACAGGGCCTTGCCGCGTGCATGAATCCAAACCTCACGCCCGTTTTTATGTAGCATACGGAAGATGCAGGAAAATTCCGATGAATTGCCGTTGATGTAATTGTTGAACGCATCCCAGAAGCTTTGCGAATCGTCCGGATGGATCAGCTTCCTGAAATTGGCTTCGCTGCCCTTGATCTCGTTTTCATCATAACCCAACATGGCTTTGTATTGGTTCGACCAATAGATATCGTGCGTCATCAAATTCCAGTCGAAAATACCGTCATTCGATCCACGAATGGCAAGACGCAACCTTTCTTCGGATTCTTTTAAACTTACTTCGATTTCGGATGTCTTCGATTGTGCTTGGAGCAAGAACCAGTTGAGAAGCAGCATGATCAAACAGGCCACACCGCCGCCGACCAAAAGGCTCGTCTCATATTGATTGATTTTCTGGCTCACCAAGCGGTCGCGATCGAAGAGAAGTTCGTATTCCTGTTTCAAGGCGTCTTGGGACAGTCGCAACATATTGTCGCGCACGAGCACGATACTATCGCGATCCTTCAGGCTCGGGGGAACGCCCGTTGCACGAAAATTTGCGACATCCTGATCCAGAACGTCTTTGAATTTAAGTGATAAATGCTCGATTTCATTGAAACGGCTTGATTGCGCGGGGTTGTCGATGACAAGGTTTTTAAGAAGGCCGATCTGGTCGGACATCTTGATTTTATACTCTTCATATTCCTTGATCGCGTTTTCATCGATGGATGTCGCCACCAGAAGATTACGCTGCTGAGTCAAAACCCCTGTGATGATGTTGATCAACTCCTGCCCCTGAATGATCACTTTTTGGCTGTGCGTTACACGCGCATCCGTAATCTTGATCTCTTCGGATGCCTTAAATCCTACAAATCCGAGAACGCCCATACACACGCCGAGTATGAGGGAGAAAATTATAAAGTTGCGAAACAAGGTCGGGCTTTTCATTTCTGGCACACTTAAAATATTATATTTATTTTATAAAATTGAAATTCTATACGCCGGTCAACCAAAAAAGCGGCACCGAAACCGGTACCGCTTTTCCTGATCAATATTTCATTACACCGGTGGTGCTTTTCCCTTGATGACGCTCATAACGGCGGCCACAAGGAAGAGAACCAAAAAGACTATGAAAATGATTTTCGCAATTTCTATGGCCGTTCCGGCTATACCACCAAATCCTAATACGGCAGCGATAATTGCCACAACCAGAAATGCTAAAGCCCAATTAAGCATGATTTTTCTCCTGATACCTTTGTTAAATATTTTTTCTGTGGCTACCAACAGACAAATAAGGCTAAAGTTCCCTAGTAAAAAGCGGAACTTTTGGGGGAAATAAGCCGTTTTCAGAATATGAACAGGGTGTCAGCCATGCACGGTAGAGCAATAACTGATCTGGATATTCAAGCATTGATCGACGGGGAAATGAGCGATCATGAAGCATTGCAACTCATGGATGCGATCACCAAGAACCCTGTCCTGCACAATCGCTATCTCCTTTATAAGAAACAAAAAACCCTTCTGAAATCATGGTGGAAGGACAATTAAAGGATTTTTGGCTTCCCCGCCTTTACTCGTGCGATACGTCACCCTAGTTCTATGATCTGTACAACACTCATATTTAATTGATTGCTAACCCTTTTCAGGAGATCTCCATGACCAAGACTATTGGCCGCCTGCTGGCCGTAACTGCTCTTATCGGCCTTGCCCCTATCGCTGCAAAGGCAGCAGACACCTACACGTTGGACCCAACACATACCAGCGTGATTTGGAAGGCAAACCACTTCCAATTCTCAAACCCTCATGGAATTTTCTCTTTGGTCGAAGGCACCGTCACGCTCGATGAAGCCGCCCCTGAAAAAAGCCGCGTCGATGTTACCATCAATACAGGCAATCTTTTTACCGGCAACACGAAGTTCGACGACCATTTGAAGAGCAAGGATTTCTTTAATGTCGGTGAATTCCCGAAAGCAACATTCACCAGCACAAAAGTTGAAAAGACAGGCGATAAAACAGCAAAGGTTACGGGGAATTTCACGCTGCTTGGTATCACAAGACCGGTTACGCTCGATGTTACGCTCAACCATAAAGGCGAGCATTTCATGACGAAAAAACCGACGGTTGGTTTTACGGCGACAGGAACGATCAAACGTTCCGAGTTCGGCATGAAGTTTGGAATTCCCGGCGTATCGGATGAAGTACCAATCGTGATCGAAGCCGAAGCGAACGGCGCATAATTTAAAAAGGCGGGAGATGATCCCGCCTTTTTCTTTATGAAACGAAACAGCTACGCGCGAGGAAATCGGGATTGTTGAAATGTCCGACTTTGTCGCCGTAACGAAGCGGTGCTCCGTCCATGGAAACAAGCTCGCCACCTGCTGCCGTTAAAATAGCCTGCCCTGCTGCCGTGTCCCATTCGCACGTCAATCCGAACCCCGGATAAAGATCGGCTTTACCGTTCGCCACAGCGCAAATTTTCAGCGAACTTCCTCGATGAATGATTTTCTCAACCTTATAATCTTCCAGATACGCATTGATCTTCTCGACCCCGCGATTTCTGCTGGCGATGACGGTCAAACCATTGCGTGAAGGTTTCCTGACGCGTATCGGCTTTTCAGATCCGCTTTCTTCCATCCATCGCATGGCTTCGCCTTCATTGTGCGCGTAATACATCTCGCCCAAGGCAGGCGCGTAAATCACGCCTAAAATCGGCACATGATTTTTGATGAGCGCAATGTTGACAGTGTATTCCGGACTGCCTTTGATAAATTCTTTCGTGCCATCGATCGGGTCGACCAGCCAGAAATATTCTTCATTGCGCAGATCGGGACAAACACCGCCAGCGCAAGCTTCCTCGCCGATCACCTGAACGGACGGCACTGCTTCTTTCAATTGTTTGGCAATATATTCTTCAGCACGTTTGTCGGCGATGGTCACCGGTGATCCGTCGCCCTTGGCTTCGGATTCAATCATCATGCCTTCTTCGAAATGTTCCAGCGTGATTTGCCCTGCTTCTTGGGCAATCCGCTGCACCGTGTTGCACAGCGCCGGAAGATGGCTCAATAGCTTACTCATACGGCGCGCAGTTTCTTCGTCGCTTGCGCCTGTAAATCCGGACGGCCGATGGATACATACTGGAATCCATGCGGCTCTACTTCGGCAAGTTTATAAATATTGCGAAGATCGATCAGGCGTTTTTGTTTCATACGTACCGCGATGTCTTTCAAATCCAGCGCGCGATATTCATTCCATTCGGTGATGATCACCAACGCATCCGCACCATCCGCCACATCATACGGGTCTTCTGCCCATTCAATATTGGTCAAAACTTTTTCTGCTTGCTCTCTCGCGATCGGATCGTGCGCCACGATCTTCGCGCCGAACTGTTGCAGGATCGGCAAAATCACGAGACTCGGCGCATCGCGCACATCATCCGTGTTTGGTTTGAACGCAATGCCGAGCACGCCGATCTTGAGGCCCTTCACATCGCCGCCGCACGCCGCGATAATTTTTTGCGCCATCTGTTGCTGGCGGTCGGCGTTGATCTCAACAACCGATTCCACGATACGTTGTGGTACGCCGAACTTGCGGCCCGTTTGTGTAAGCGCCAGCGTGTCTTTCGGGAAGCATGATCCGCCGTATCCCGGACCTGCATTCAAAAACTTCGAACCAATACGACCATCAAGGCCGATCGCTTTTGCTACGTGCTGAACATTACCGCCCGCCGCTTCGCAAAGATTGGCGATTTCATTGATGAAAGTGATCTTGGTCGCAAGGAATGCGTTCGCCGCGTATTTTATGATCTCCGATGTTTCCGGCGTTGTCACCACCATCGGTGTTTCGTTCAAGAACAACGGGCGATATAATTGTTTCATCACTTCCGCCGCGCGGTCATTCGATACGCCAATCACAACACGGTCTGGTCGCATGAAATCATTGATCGCCGCGCCCTCGCGCAAGAATTCAGGGTTGGAGCAAACATCGATATCGTTCTCGCGGCCTTCTTCGCGCACGATCTTTTCAATCTCGCGCGCCGTGCCGACGGGCACGGTGGATTTTGTGACGATAACGGTCTTACCTTTGACAGCGCGGATGATTTCACGCGCGGCTTCGTAAACATAGGTAAGGTCCGCATGGCCATCTGTCTTGCGTGATGGCGTGCCCACCGCGATGAACACAGCGTCCGCGCCTTCGACCGCTTCGGACAGTTTCGTTGTGAATGTCAGGCGTCCGGCTTTGACTTGTTTTTCGACAAGGTCTTCTAGGCCGGGTTCGTAAATTGGCATCACGCCACGATGAAGGGCGGCGATCTTCGCCTCGTCCTTGTCGACACAGACGACTTCGGTGCCGAACTCCGCAAAGCACGTGCCCGATACCAAACCCACATAACCTGTTCCAACGACGCCAATACGCATGAAAGCTCCTTGCTTAAAACTATCGACTTTGTGCGACGAAAAGGCCTGAAAATCAAGGAAAATGGCAGAATTTCTTGAGTTTATGAAAAGTTTGGAAGATTCAATCCATACAGCCGTTTTAACACTTTTTCAAAATCGGGCGGACTGCTATAAGGGACGATAAATTTGAAAAATTCATTGTTCAGGAACAAAGACATGGCCAAAACAGCAGACGCCCCACAGCAAGACCCGAATATGCCGCTTTTCTACAAAAAGCCAACGCCGCTGGACGCCAAAGTCCACGCCAAGATGGCGCTGAAAAAGAATTTCGGCCTCGGCTTTACCAAGGGCGTCAATGCCGTGCCGATCAACCTGATCGAACTGCCGCAAATCTGCCATTACTACCCGATCGCCTTCGCGCCGGACGCTACCGGAACACCGGTTGCCATCCTTGGCCTTCGCGACAATGAAAATCTGTTCTTGAATAACAAGAATGAATGGGAAGAAGACACCTACATTCCGGCCTATATCCGCCGCTATCCGTTCATCTTCTCCGAAATGCCGGGCGGTGATCAATTGTCGCTCTGCATCGACATGGATGATTCCATCATCGATGAGAAAAGCGACCAGAAATTCTTTGATAACGATGGCAAACCAACCGCGCTCGCCAACAACGCGCTGGAATTCTGCAAGTCCTACCACGCCGCCGCCCAGCACACGATCGAGTTTGGCAAGGCATTGGCAGCATCCGGCATTCTGGTGGATCGTCAGGCTGAAATCGCCATCGGCGATGGCAAGAAGATTAACTTCTCCGGTTTCCGCATCGTGGACGAGGCAAAACTGGCCGATCTCGACGAAAAAACCTTCCTCGAATGGCGCAAAAAAGGCTGGCTGCCCTTCATTTATGCACATCTTTTCTCCGGCGCTCAGTGGCAAAGGTTGACGAAGCAGCTGAACAAGCGTATGGAAAATAAATAAGCAATAGGGAAAATCTTCCAAGCAAGAGGATCAAGCACATGGCAAAAGTAGGCGCACAGCGCGCGGCCGAACTAACGGGTCGTTCCAAATCCACCGTCCAACGCGCGATGAACAGCGGCAAATTGTCGTTTGAAATCGATGCGAATGGTCGCCGTCTGATCGACGCGTCTGAACTGGACCGCGTGTTCGGCCTTCTGCCTCAGGGCAGCAGCAATGGGAATGCGCCCTCGCAGCAAGAAACAACGCCGCAGGCTGAACTGCAAAACGCCGCCAATATGCTGGAAATCGAACGCCTGAAAATGCGCGTCCGTGGTTTGGAAGAACAGTTGGAACTGGTCCGCGAACAATATGAAGATATGCGCGGCCAACGTGATCTGTGGCAAAAACAATCGCAGCAGATCCTGATCACCAGCCAGTACAGCCAGCGTCAGGCCGAAGAATTGAAAGAAGAGCTGCGCCAACGTGAAGAACGCGCCCGCGCGCAGAAACAAAAATTCATGGATGACCGTATGAAGCGTATGCAAGGCGGCAATCAGAACAACGCCCCTGCCCAGCAACAAGCGCAAACCCAGTCCGGCGGCTTCCAAGGCCTTTGGAACAAAATCCGCGGCGCGGCTTAATCAAAAAGAGAAGCATGGACGACATGGATCAAGATTTGAGCCGCCCCTCAAGGGAGACCAGAAAAATCCTGAAATTGGGACAAGAAAGAATTAAAGGTTGGCCCCAAGTAGAGGTGTCAGTTTTATTTGCATTTGAAGCAGACCAGCTAGAGGCCTCCGTAAGGGAAAACGCTCAAATGCTTTATGATACGAACACTGATTATCGACAAATGATTGATCGCAACAGACAGGATAGACCATGGATAGCTCCACAATACGGGCTATCACCTGAATAAAATTAAGGCCGGTTGATCCGGCCTTTTTTACGACTCTATCCAAAATATGGTACGATCCTTTTATGATACGCCTGCTCACGCTTGCCCTCACCCTTTGCCTGATTGCGCCCCTGCCCTCATATGCGCAGGAGGATGACGGCCCGCCCCAGCAAGGCATGGTCAAAGAAACACCCATCGAAGAAAAGACGCTTGATGAAATTCGCGAAGAAATGAAACGCGAAGCCGCGGGCGTTCATGCGCAATGCGCGGCCAATCCCTATCACAGCATCTATTTCAATTGCGAATGTCTGGGCGGTGCATTTTTGATCGAACGTGAAAAGCAGGGCCCGTTCGTTCCGCAATACGACATCTTCGATCAACTAACGCGCGGACCAAAGGCCACGTGCGCCAACACTGAAAACATTGCGATGAAGTCTTACATCTCCTGCCTTGATTATGCGGAAACTTTCCGCGAAATGAATCGCGACAACAAAGAATATTGCGAATGTGTGGGCAATCGCGTCGCCAACACCTTTACCAAACGCCCGCGCCTAAGCCCGACTTATGTTGAGGGCATCACGCTCAACGCGATGTTGTTTTGTGACAAGCCAGAAAACAGGCCCAAGAGATAGTGCGCCGTCTACGTATCGCCTTGTAAAGAAGCCTTACTATGATATAAGTACTTTATGAGTGAAAAATTGAGTAAATTTGATTTGTTACCCAAAGCACCTGAGCCGCAGGCAGCTAAAGGACTCATTAATCCGCCCTGCACAAGCGAGAGATTCAACACTCTTTCGCGTCAAGTTGCGGAATGGGTCGCGAAACAACAAAATAATCCAGAAAATGTTTCCAGCGATAAACGCATGGCTCCAGAACTCGAAGCCTTTCTACTAGCCTAAAAAACGTTGTATTTAATGGCGACAATCGTTCAAAAAAGAAATGCCAGCCGCCACCAATTCTAAAACGACGAACTAACCACCGTTTTCGCCGATGATAAAACCGTATCGGCCAGCGCGCCCGCTTGTGGCAAAAACGTTTCCGCATAAAATCTTGCCGTGATGATTTTCTTGTTCGTGAAATCCGGATCAAGCGCGCCCATATTTTCCTGCGCCGCCAATGCCGATCTTGCCAGCATCATGCCTGCTGCGGTTCCCGCAAGTGCATTCAAATAAGGAACGCTCACTGCCGCCACATAATCCAGATCTTCTTTGGACAACGCTCCGATATGCTCCGATGCTTTGGCAACTTTTGTGTAAGCCTTCTCCAGATTGGCGCGAATGACTTCCAGATCATCGCCCTTCGCAGATTTCAATTGCGCCAACA
>CAYYPX010000008.1:12872-29555 GCA_964473655.1 uncultured Micavibrio sp. | reverse complement strand
GCGCGACCTTCAAACCTATATCGATTTCATCATGAATTATTTCATCACGCAGTGGGTGGACGCGCAGGATGGTGTGGTTGCCGATATGAGCGCGCTCGTCGGGCGATTTGATTCCGCCCGTGCGTATCTTCGCCAAAAAGGTTTGGGTGGGGGGCTCGAGCGTTGTATTTATGCGTTCAACCAAGAAGTGCATTGTTTATCCGAAAAATTGCAGAAATTTTGGGTACGTACGCCAGAAGAAATGATGTATGCGTTTGAAAAAATGTCGAAAATGCCGAACAGGCCAGCGATGTTTTTCGATCGTCATAGTGCGGCATTCATATCAGCAAAAGAACGTAAAAATATTGATCCATATCTGCATGACATGAACGCGCCGGAATCATACAAGCGCATCATGGCCGAGATGAAGACGCTGGCGACCATTCAGAAAAAATCGCAGATGGAAAAATTTCCGGGTATTGCGGCGTGGATGGTAGATAATCTGGACCCGCTTTATGAAAGATTTCACGACCGTGAATTGCGCGCCAGTTTAAAAAAACAGGCCGAGCGATTGATTGATATAGGAGATCTGGCAAAAATCCTGATGCTTTTCGACAATCCGGAAACGTATCAGGAAGACAATCTCAATTTCAGAAAATCCATGCGCAGTTATCATGAGATGGAAGAAGAGGTTTTCAAAACCGAACAGGAACTCCGTGAT
Source organism: uncultured Micavibrio sp. (assembly GCA_964473655.1). GTDB lineage: Bacteria > Pseudomonadota > Alphaproteobacteria > Micavibrionales > Micavibrionaceae > Micavibrio_A. The sequence goes on along the minus strand of CAYYPX010000008.1, from coordinate 28,855 downwards.
GAAGCTACGTTTGGGCAAGCCACGGGACGTCAGGTTGCAGCGGTGGTATCCGGCATATTGGCCGCGATCATCGTTCTGTCGGTAGGATTTTTCGGTATCGGCGGTCTTTAAGGGAATATGATGGCTAAGAAGAAAAGAAGAAAGCAGGCAATGGGTTGGAAGGGGCAGATCCTCATGATCTCCTTCATGCTAACCTGTATTCTTTTTTCGGCAGTATCCGTGATCATGATTGTCGGGATGATTCCAACTTTGGTCGCCGGCATCATGGATCGAAGCGAAGGGCGCATTCGTACGATTACCATCGGTGCCATGAATTTTGCTGGCTGCGCGCCATTCATGTTCGATATCTTCAAAAAAGGCAATGATATGCCTATGGCCATTTCTTATATTCTGGAGCCACAGACGATTGTTGTCATGTATTTCGCGGCCGCCATGGGATATATCATCGATTGGGCGATGACGGGCATTGTGTCTTCCATCATGGTTCAGCGCGGGAAATCACGCATTACGTCTTTGCACAAGGCACAAAAAGAGATGATCGAGCGTTGGGGCCTTGAGGTAAACGGCACTATTCCGCTCGATGAATACGGCTTTCCGGTTGAGGTTCAACCTGCCAAGGCGGAGGAGACCAAGGGTGCTTCTTAAGCCTTCCTTAAACCGGTCATACTATACTTAAGAAAATGAGAGCATGTCTGGCTGGTGAAGGCCGACATGCTTTTCGTGCATTTTGGGGTTACTTAAAATTATAGACAAAAAAGCATCAAATTCGATGGGACGAATGCTGAGAAAATGGTTTGGGGACCAAAAGGGAACGACGGCTGTGGAATTCAGCATGGTCGGCGTGCCGTTCATTCTGATGACTATCGGTATCGTCGAAATGGCGTTGATGTTCACGGCGCAGTCGAATTTACAGCAAGCAGCCTTTGAAGCTTCGCGTTTGATCCGTACCGGACAATTACAAACCGGCGGTGGCGATCAGGAACAAGTATTTCGTGATGCCGTGTGCGATATGATGATTTTGGCACCTTGTGCCGACATCCAAATGCAGGTCGAAGCAATTCCAAGTTTTGCCGATGCGGATGACCTTGAGCCAGAATATGATGCGGATGGAAATTTAGAAGATTCACCATTCGATGCGGGTGAGCCGGATAGCGTCGTTCTGGTGCGTTTGGTTTATAATTATCCAATCCGCACGCCCTTGATGGCGCCAGCCTTTACGAATAAAGGCGATTCATCGCGTCGTTTGGTATCGACTGTTGTACTTCAAAATGAACCTTATGTGGTCGAGGATTAAATGAAACCGCTGCTCTATGCCATCGCAAAAAGATGTCAGCTTGTGCGTTACGCGCAAGAGGAGCGCGCGACGGCATTGATCGAAACGGTGATTTTGTTCCCGGTCCTGATCGCTTTGTTGATGGCGGTTTACGATCTGGGTCAGGGCATCAACATGAATCAAAAAACCATCGGCGCCGCACAGATTATCGGTGATCTTGTCGCCCGCGATGAGAGCGTAACGATGGCATCGTTGCAGAATATTATTAAGGCGGGTGAGTTGGCGTTGGCACCGGCGGATACCGCCCCATTCGGATATGACATCGTCAGTATAGAATTCGATGATGATGGCGATCCGACAATATTGTGGCGCGTTACAGTGAATACGGCAGAAAATGTTGCCGCCGTTAATAGCACGGCTGGTCTGGGGGCAGAGGGCGATGGCGTGATTGTGGTGACGGCCGCTTATAATTACGATCCTTATTTTTCGCACTTTGCCGTCAATAATATTGCCATGAAAGAAGTCGCATTTTTAAGAGGACGTAAAAGTTCGGTCGTAACCTGCGCGGATTGCCCGGGCGGTTAAAAGGTGGGGTGTAACATGAAAGTCATCAATCTTCTAAAAAGATATTTCAGAACCAATCTTGGTGTGGCCATGGTGTGGTTCGGCATGATGATGCCTATGGTGGTAAGCGCCGTGGGTATGTCCGTCGATTTGGGGCAGGCCTATATCGTGCATGAAAGATTGTCGCACGCGATTGATGCTGCCGCGCTCGCCGCAACCGCCAGTGCATCCAAAGACCAAGAGGTTATCGAAGAAAAGGTCAATGATTTTATCAATGCAAATTATCCGCCCAATAAAATCGGATACACGTTCGATATAGATATCGTACCGGGCGATAACACATTGCTTGTGAATGCCACCGCCAAGCTGGATACATCTTTTATGAAAGTCCTAGGTCTGAAAAAAATCGATGTGAAGGCAAGCAGTGAGGTTACACGTGTCATCGGCGCGAATATCGAGCTTGCTCTGGTGCTCGATATTTCAGGTTCCATGAACAACAACAGCAAGATTGATGATTTGAAAGAGGCTGCTGCTGATTTGATTGACGTTGTCGTCTACGAAAACCAACAGGAATATTATTCCAAAGTCGCCATCGTACCATACGGTATGGCCGTCAACGCCGGACCTTATGCAGATGCTGTTCGTGGGCCTGTTGCCCCTCCTAAAACGATTACCAATGCAACCAAGACAAATCCTGTCGTCATTACATCGAACGGCCACGGGTATAATAACGGTGATCGTGTTTATATTACCGGCGTGCGCGGTATGACCCAGATAAACAATAAATTGTTTACAGTGGCAGGTAGAACGGCGAACACGTTCCAATTGTCGGGCGTGAATGGAACTGGTTACAGTACTTATACAAATACCGGATCGCTTTGGTGTACGACGCTGGGTTGCCAGTACTATTCTTTCGTGAACCCATCCAACACACGCGTGACATTTTCGACGAATACGTGCGTTTCGGAGCGCACGGGCATTAATGCCTATACCGATGTGCCGCCAAGCACGACGTTGGTCGGGCGCAACCATGCCGGTGCGAACAACCCTTGCACGACCAGCCAGATTTTGCCGCTGACGAACGACAAGGATGATTTGAAAGATGCCATCAATGGTCTGGTTGCCACCGGTTCGACCGGCGGACAGGTGGGTGTTGGTTGGGGAATGTATATGCTCTCGCCATCATGGGGTTATTTGTGGCCAACGGGTAGTCAACCTGCTGCCTATAAGAAAGAAGAGCTGCACAAGATCATGGTCTTGATGACGGATGGTGAATATAACAGCCCGTATTGCAACGGGGTGATCGCGGCGGACGCCACCAACGGTTCGGGTAGTGCGGCAGACCATATCAATTGTAACGCGACCAACGGTAATGCCTATGCGCAGGCCAGATTGATGTGTGATGCCATGAAAGCCGCCGATAAGAAAATCGAAATCTATACGATCGGATTCCGTGTGAACGAGTATCCTGATGGGGAGGCTTTGATGCGGTATTGCGCGACACCCGAAGGAGTCCACTTCTTCAAGGCCGATGATGGTAATGAATTGAAGCGCGCCTTCCAGAAAATCGCCAAAAATATCAGTTCGATTTACTTATCCAAATAATCATATGGGTGGTAGCGACCAATAAAGCGGGGTTTGCGAAAGTAATCCCGCTTTTTTGATTCTGAAATGCTTAGGCGGGTGAGTCGAATTGAATCGTTTTGCAACGCACTATTCAAAGGTTATAGTATTCGTTGAATAAATATTGTCATTTTGCAAGTAATAGATAAATAAAAACATTTATCTAAAAATTGATCTAAATTGATTCATTGATAAAAGGTCCAATTTTATGACTATTAATTGTATATCGCATAGTAAAAGCCTCTTTTTTTAACCACTCCTTAAAAAATTATGATATATTCTAAAGATAACGGTTAGTGCTCGGGGTCCTCTCGCGCTCTAGAAACAAAACCAAAAAACAAACTTGTTGGAAACCAAACGAAGGAGACTGCTTCTATGCTTATTAAACTTCTCGCGCTGAAAAATGCGTACATGAAAGACCAAGACGGCGCGACGGCTATTGAATACGCCCTTATCGCTGCCGCTATCTCGCTTGCTATCGTTGCTTCTGTCTTCGCATTCGGAGACGAACTGGAAGCTCTGTTCGGTACGCTGACAGGCAAACTGAAAGGCTAATCAGCCTCGCTTAAACCATTGCCGGGCCCGCCAGACAAACGCTTTGGCGGGCCCTTTTCTTGAAATATCTTTCAAAACAGACTCCCACAAAAAACAGGGGCGACGGGGACCATGATTTTATTTCTGGTTGTTTTTTGTATGCTGGTTGCGGTCGGTTTCGGTATCGCATCGGCCCTTTCCGATTTCAAATCCATGACCATTCCGAATGTCTATGCGCTGGGGATCATCCTCGCGTTCGTGCCGGCATTCGCCGCCGATGCGTTTACAGGACAAGGCATGGAATTCTTTGCGCAGTGGAAATCACATCTGATTGCGGGAGGCGTTGTGTTCGCCGCGACGTTCGTTCTGTTCTCTTTCAAACTGATCGGTGCGGGCGATTCCAAATTATGCAGTGCCTTTGCGCTCTGGGTCGGCCTATCCGGTCTGGCCTCGCTCATTTTCTGGATGGCAATCGTCGGAGCCTTGCTCGGCGTTTCCACCAAAATCCTCAATAAGAAAGCTTTGTTTGCAACGCCAGCCACAGGAAGCTGGCCCGATCAGGCCCAAAAAGGCCAAGGCGGCGTGCCGTACGGCATCGCGATTCTGGTTGGCGCGATCGTTGCATTCTATCAGCTCGGATATTTCTCACCGGAAAAACTTGCCCTCTTGGCGGGTTATACGGAAAACCGACCGTAAGAGTCGGGACTAAGCAAACTGGGACGTTTTACAGGGCCTTTGCGTGTTTGAAATGGTTTAGGTGTTTCTTAACCAATACAGGCTAGGTTTGGGGTGCATACGCGTTTTTCTGTGTCTTCTCGCCTTTCCCTTTAATCCTGCCCGAAAACCTGATCGCCATTCCGGCGGCTCTAGGATTTTGAACAACGGAGACTGACAGATGAATAAAAATGTTCTGATAGTTTTGGCCGGTGGTTTCGTGGTCGCCATATTGGTGGCCGTGCTGGTGCAGGCATCTTTGGGTGGTGGCAAGAAGGACGTAGAAGAAGGGCCTAAGACTCAAGTTCTGGTCGCCGCACAAGATATCGCGATTGGAAAAGAATTGGCCGTTGGTGATTTGAAGTGGCAAGAATGGCCGGGGCAACCTTTCGCCGGTGCCATCGTCCGTAAAGCAGAAGAAACACCCGAAGATGTGATCAAAGGCCGCATGGTACAAAAAGTATCTATCGGTCAACCGATCTTGAGCACATACACATTCAAAGAAGGCAAAGGTAACGTTGTTGCCGCGACCTTGAACAAAGGTATGCGCGCCGTTGCATTGCCAGTGAAAGCCGAAACGATGGCGGGCGGATTTATTTCGCCGGGCGATTATGTCGATGTCATTCTGACCTACGATCTTAAGGTCGAACGCTCAGATGCGACCATCGAGACCGCCTCTTTCTTGCGCGATAAAGTTTCCGAGACGATTTTGAAGAAGGTCAAGATTCTGGCCGTCGACCAAGAAGCATCCCGTGAACAGGATGAAGCCAAGGTTGCGCGTACCGTTACACTCGAAGTTGACGCAAAAGGTGCCGAGAAGCTCGCATTATCCGCCGACATGGGCGACATCACGCTGGCTCTTCGCGGTATTGGCGATGAAGCCGACACAGAACAATCCATGACGACCGATATCGAGATGAGCAAAGCGATGCAAAACATCGTCCGTATTAAAACGGGCGGCTCGAGCGGTGGCCCTGTGAGAATTTACAATGGCGCGCAAGTTTTGCAGATGCAGCCAAGAGGTGTTGTCACCGTTATGGGACAAACCGAACAAAATAATAGTGGCCAAACAGAAGCCGCAACAGACACATCCGGAGAAGGATTGGTGCAATGAGGACCAGCATTTTTAAATCTGCAGCTTTGCTGCTCACCCTGATCGCGCTTTGTGCGTTCCCTGTCGCGGGAGCCATGGCGGACAAGGCTGACCTGACTTTGAGCGAGCTCAAGAGCAATCCGACGGTCGATGTCATGCTCGGTAAGGCCGAAATGGTTACGCTGAAAGGCAACGTATCCGATGTTCTGGTGGCCAACCCCGGAATCGTCGATGTTATGGCCGTAAAAGCCAACCAGCTTTATATTGTCGGCAATGGTCTTGGTGATACGAACGTTATGGTTTTGGACGAAGAGGGCAATGTTCTTCGCAAAGTGAATGTTCATGTTCAAATGGATACGGACAAGGTCGAAGAGATGATCGCCGAGCTGTATCCGAATGAAAATGTCAAAATTAGAGGACTTCGCAATCAGCTCATCCTGACCGGTAATGTTTCCACGCCGGCTATGTCGAACAGCATTGCCAAACTGGTGGCGCAATATGCCGCCGAAGCGCGCGGTGCGACAAACAGCCCCGAGATCGACGATGTCGTGACCAATATGTTGACCGTTGCCGGTGAGCAGCAGGTTATGTTGAAAGTTAAAATCGTTGAAGCTTCCCGCTCTGCTTTGAAAGATCTTGGTCTTGAATCACGTGCATCCAACAGCGGTATCGGTGCCGTCGGTGCAGCCCTTAGCGCAGCAACAGGTCTCGGTTTGACCGCGCCAGCACAGCTTGGAGTTCTTGCATTGAATTATAACTCTGGCTCTTTTGGACCTTTGAGCTTTATTGCACGCGCTTTGGAAGAAGAAGGTATCGTCAACACTCTGGCCGAACCAAACCTGACCGCCATTTCCGGTGAGCAGGCAGGATTCTTGGCTGGTGGTGAGGTGCCGATTCCCACCGAGATCGACCGTAACGGTAACCTTGTTTATGAATTCCGTCCGTTCGGTGTGAGCCTCAACTTCCGTCCGACCGTGATGAGTGAAAACCGCATCAGCATGGAAATGACGACCGAAGTTTCCAGCGCGTCTTATGATGATAATTTGCAGTTGCAAGGTATTACCGTTCCAACATTCAACGTTCGCCGTGCGGATACGACCGTGGAACTTCCAAGCGGTGGTACGCTGATGATCGCAGGTTTGTTGCAATCGGATACGACATCTTCGCTGACCAGTATTCCGGGTGTAAACAAGGTTCCGGTTGTGGGCGATCTTTTGAAATCAGATTCCTTCCAACGTAATGAATCCGAACTGGTCGTTATGATCACGCCATATCTGGTGAAGCCTTTTGCCCAAAATAATGCCGCGCCAGCCGCGCCTGTGAACACATCGGCAGCAGACATCAACGATATTCCACGCTTGAGCATGGAAGACCTTGGTGAATTGCCGGAAGAAAATGTCGCGAGCGCAAAGCCTATGAAATCGAAAACGAAAGCCGCTATGGCGAAGCCGACAGGATTGAGCCAAGAAAAAATGCTGGCCTCGACACCTCTTGAAAACAAGCCGGCCGAGCCCGAGCGTGAAAAATCAGCCCTAAACCGCGTTTTTGAAAACAATATCAAGCGCACTTACGGATCGAAGAAAGTCGATAACGTGATGAAGGATATGGGCAACTTTGGGTATATGACGGATTGATGGAGACGATGATGAAAAAACTAAACGCTTTTATGGTTTTGTTTGCGGGTGCGTCTTTGCTCGGCGCTTGTACGCAATCGACCCCATCCATGATGAATCCGAACAAGCCGCGCGTTGTCAGCGAGACGACGATGCAGCAGCTTCCCGTTGCCGAAGTGAATGATTCTTTCCTTTATAAAGTGTCGGAAGATTATGCGCGTTACGGTTCTAACGGTGTACAATTGTTCCTGACTTATGATCCGGCATCCAAAGATTACAGCGCGATGAAAGCGTTCAATGATCTATCCGGTTTTAAAACGAAACTTTCGAAAATGGGCGTTCGTGGCATCAAGGCGGAGACAGTCAAGGCGGATGGCATAGTTCCGACATTGATGGTGTCTTACGATAGCACGACGGCTTTGGCACCGGAAGGTTGCCGCAATATGCCGGGCATGGTGGATGGCCTAACGACACGCGAGATCGGTGATTACCGTTTCGGATGTTCCGTTGATTCCATGGTGGCACAGCAAATTTATCGCCCGAGCGATCTGCAAGGAAATTCAAATGCTGATCCGGGTGACGGACGCCGCGCCGCAAACAATGTCGAATATTACAGACGCGTCGAACAGGACGAAGCGGAAGGCGATCTGAACCGTATCGAGCGTTCAGACCTTCAGGCTGACTAACGGTTTTGTTCCAAGGGTAGGCTAGAATAGTGCGCACAGAAACATCCATCCTTTTACCGGCGGCGAGCGTTGATTTGTTCTTGAAAGACAAAGCGACAATTGATGCCGCGCGAGCATTGGAAGCAGACTGGCGTTTTGCCCGCGTAAAAATCAACGTTCATGAAGGCGATGTGGAAACGGCCATTGCGCTTTATTCTCGATCAAAATCCGCCCAGATCATGATGGTGGAAACAGACACGACGGGCGAAAGTTTTATTGGACGTTTGGGTGAACTTTCCGGTCATTGCGAAGAATCCACCAGTGCGATCGTCATCGGCCCCGTCAACGACGTCAATCTATACCGCAGCCTGACCGCCATGGGCGTGAGCGATTATCTGGTACGCCCTGTGCCGCAAGATACGCTTTCCGAAGTGATTGCGGGTACATTGATCGAAAAATTAGGTACAGCCGGAAGCCGTTTGATCGCGCTGGTCGGTGCCAAAGGCGGCGTTGGTGTTTCCGCACTGGCACAAGCCATGGCTTGGGGTTCGTCTGAAAATCTTCAGCAAAAAACGTTGCTTCTTGATGCTGCCGGTGCGTGGTCATCGCTTGGTGTCGGTATGGGTTTCGAGCCTGTGGGCAGCACGGCCGAAGCCATCAAGGCCGTGGTCAACAACGATAAAGATTCATTGCGCCGTATGTTGGTACCGGTACATGACCGTCTTCACGTTTTGGGAACGGGGATGGAGCCATTGCTGGAAGTGCCAGCGACCATCAACCAATTCGAAGAAATTTTGAACACTACGATGGCGAGTTATCCTGTTGTGATCGTCGATTTATCGGGTGCGTTGCCATCGGTAAAGAAAACCGTTTTGACGCGTGCGCATGAAACAATCGTGGTATCTACACCGACATTGGCATCCTTGCGTGAAGCCCGTGCCCTTATACAAGAAACAAAAAAGCTTCATGGCGGCAGCGAACAAAATCTCGATCTTTTGATCAATATGGCGGGTATTGCTCCGGGCAAGGAAGTTTCTCGCACAGATATCAAAGCCGCGCTGGATATGGACCCATCCGCCATCGTGCCGTTCGATTCAAAATTGTTTGTTGGATCGGAAAATGAAGGGCGCAAAATTTCAGCAGAAAAATCCGGTCAGGATGTTTTGCAAAAACTTCTGCCGCTGTTGCAAAAAGTCATTTCAAAGAATACGCCGGCCGCGAATGATTCCGCTGGTGATGATGGTCTGGTCGGCTCTCTGCTCGGCCGATTGAAAAAGAAGTAAGGGGAGGGAGCGATGTTCGGTAAAAAACCATCCGGTCTTCCCGATACGCCATCTGCGCCACCACCACCCGCACCCAAAGCGGCTGCGCCGGCGGCTCCGTCCACGCCTACTGCAACTGTGGCGAAAGCACCCGAGGCACCAAAGCCAGTCGTCAGCGAGGATAAAAAGCCGGTCAAGGATATGAGCGAGGGCGCGCTTGAGCTTCATGAAGAACACGCCGAAGAAATGAGCGCGAGCGCGAACCTTGATTCCATGCGTCTTCAACGCGCACGCAACCGTATCTGGCTCGATCTTCGCGATGGTATTGATCTAAAGGCGCTTGCCCGTATGAAAACGGAAGAGGCGCGCACCGAAGTCAATTCCGCTGTGGAAGAAATTGCGCGTTTTAGAAATCTTGACGTGACCCCCGCCGAATTGGCCGCGATCGCCAAAGAATGCACCAACGATATGTTGGGATTTGGTCCGCTGGAGGAATTGCTCGAGCGCGATGACATCGCCGATATCATGATCAATGGGCCGGATACGACCTATATCGAAGTTAGCGGTAAAATCGAGCGTGCCAAAATAAAATTCCGTGACAACCAGCATTTGACGACGATCGCACAACGTATCGTGGGCGCGATTGGCCGCCGCGTCGATGAAGCATCACCGATTTGCGATGCACGTTTGCCAGACGGATCCCGCGTGAACGTCATCATCCCGCCGCTGGCCGTGGATGGCGCATGTATGACCATTCGTAAATTCAAAAAAGACAAGCTGACGCTGGATAAACTTTTGGAATTTGGTGCGATGACGCCTTCGGCCGCTAAATTGATCATGGCGATCGGACGATGCCGCGTGAATGTTCTGATTTCCGGTGGTACAGGTTCGGGTAAGACGACGATGTTGAACTGTTTGACGCGCTACATCGAGGCTGGTGAACGTATTATTACCTGCGAAGATGCTTGCGAATTGCAATTGCAACAGCCGCACGTGGTTCGTCTTGAAACACGCCCTGCAAACCTTGAAGGTGTTGGAGAAATCACCATGCGCGATCTGGTGAAGAACTGTTTGCGTATGCGCCCAGAGCGTATCATCGTCGGTGAGGTTCGCGGCCCTGAAGCGTTCGATTTGCTTTCGGCCATGAACACAGGTCACGATGGATCAATGGGCACCGTGCACGCCAACAACCCGCGTGAAGCCATTTCCCGTATGGAAAACATGATTGCGATGGGATCATTGAACCTTCCCACAATTGCTGTGCGCGAACAGATTGCGTCCGCCATTAACGTGATCATTCAGGTTCAACGCCTTCGCGATGGTTCACGTAAAGTGACCCACATTTCCGAGATTACGGGGATGGAAGGCGAAGTTGTCACCATGCAGGATCTTTTCCATCTGGAATATTTAGGCGAGGATGAAAAAGGAAAACTGATCACACAATTGAAATCATCGGGTATGCGCCCGAAATTCTGGGATAAGGCGCGTCAGTTCAATGTCGAGAAATTGGTGCTCGACGCGATGGAAGAGGCGTATGGATAATTCGATCGTCATTACGGTTGTTGCTCTTCTTCTCGTGCTGGTCGTGACCGGCATGATTGCGTTTTTGGTATCCAATTCCAAGGGTAAGCAAAAGAACCGGATGATGAATGTCATCCGCGGGGGCCATATTGAAGATAGCAGCAAAAAGAAAAGTCCGGCGGAAATGCGCCGTGAAGCCTTGGCCAAGAAATTGAAAGAAGGAAACTCCGCCGAAGATGCGGAGAACGAAAAGAAAAAGAAAAGTCTGTCGGCGGCATTGATGCAGGCAGGATTAAAAATTTCGGTGAAGCAGTATTTTCTTTTTTCCGCGCTTCTTTCGATCGGTTTGACGTTTTTGGTTTATTTGATGGGCAAGGGGATGTTGCTGATTATAACCACGGCGATCATCGGTTTCTTCGGAATTCCAAAATATGTACTCCATAAGTTAATAAAAAATCGTCAGAAGAAGTTTTTGGCCGATCTTGCAGACGCTCTCGAAGCCATGACGCGTTTGCTGAAAGCCGGTATGCCCGTTTCCGAGGCGATCAAGATGGTGGCGCGTGAATTCACCGGCCCAATGGGCGAGGAGATGGGTCGTATTTTCGATCAACAAAAAATCGGTGTGTCTTTGCCGGATGCAGTTCTGGATTGCGCGCGCCGTATGCCGCTTACAGAGATGCAGATGTTCGCGACGGCGGTTACCATTCAGGCGCAGACGGGTTCTTCGCTTTCTGAAATTCTTGAAAACCTTGCCAAAGTCATTCGATCTCGCTTCCGCCTGAAACGTAAAGTGCAGGCGTTGTCATCCGAAGCAAAATCATCCGCAATGATTATTGGCGCGCTGCCTATCTTCGTGGCCACAGCGATGTATTTCATCAATCCAGATTATATCGGTACGTTGTTCATTTATCCGACAGGTAAATGGATGCTGGCGGGCGCGGTGTTTTGGATGTCGATGGGCATTCTTTGTATGAAACAAATGATCAATTTCAAGGTGTGATGGAATGTTCAATATAACTGCAGATCATTTGATTATTCTGGTCAGTTCCGTGGCGGCAGCGGTGTCTTTCGTTGCGTTCGTTATTCCTATGTTGAAACGCACCGAGCAAAAAGAGCGTTTCAAGAACGTCATCGAGAAAAAACGCAAAGCCTTGTTCGAGCAAAGCAAGGAAGAGCTGAACCGCAAAGGACCAAAAGGTGTTTCCGCCAAGGATTCCATGACGTCGTTCTTCAAGATGCAGAGCCTTGCCGGTGAATATGGCGAGAAGGTTCGTATCATGTTGTTGCAAGCCGGTGTTCGCGACCCCGGTGCGCCGTTGAAATATATTATTTCACAGTTGGTCATTCCTATCTTTCTTGTTCTTTTTACGATGATGATTTTGTCGAAGGTCGAGGATGTCTCACCGCTGGTGCAAATGATGATCTTGCTCGGTATGGCCGGTTTTGGTTTTTCATTGCCGCGCATTCTGGTCAAGAATTCCGCCATCAAACGTATGGAAGACATCGCGCTCGCTTTTCCGGACTCGCTCGACATGATGCTGATCTGCGTGCAGGGCGGTATCGGTCTTGAACAAACGGTGGATCGTGTGGCGATGGAAGTAGCCGAGCATTCACCGACATTGGCAGAAGAGCTTGCGATTCTAAGTGCCGAGATGGCGATGTTGAATGATCGCCGTACCGCGCTTTCGGAATTCGGTAAGCGCGTGGGCGGTCATGGAAAGACTTTTGCGACGGCCCTTATTCAGGCGGAGCAATACGGAACGTCGGTGTCGCAGGCGTTGCGTGTTATGGCCGATGAGTTGCGTGATATCCGTATGGCGAACGCAGAACAAAAGGCAGCAGCGTTGCCGCCGAAATTGACTGTGCCGATGATTTTATTTTTCTTGCCGGCGTTGTTCGTCGTCATTCTGGGTCCTGCGGGAATCCAGATGAGCAATACGTTCTAATTTACAAAAATTAGTTTGCTGTGCCGAAATTTTGCGTGCTACCGCGGCGGTTCGTATTCGTTGCGGCCGGTTCGACTTTTTCAGGCGCAGCTTTCTTTGCGGCAGGTTTCAATTGCTTGTTGTCGACGCCATCCTGATCGACTTCTTCGGTTTTCTTGGAAGCTTGTTTCGGAGCTTCTTCTTTTTTCACCGTGATCTCGGCGGGTTTAGCGGCAGGCGCCGGTTTCTTTTCAACGATGCCCTTCTTTTCGTTTTCCTGTTTGATCAGGAAATCATCCGCGCCCTCTTTCAAAGTGGTAACGATGCGGAGGTTGCGTTCCAATTCTTGGCGACCCGGGGATATTTCTTTTGCCTTTTGCAGCATATCGATCGCTTGATCGAGCTTGTTCTGCGAGGCGAGGTTCAGCGCGAGATTGTTCATCATCGGAGCAGGATCGCCTTTCCATTTTTCAAGACCACGGCGGAACGCCACTTCTGCCTGTTCATGATAGTTCTGCGCATCGAGCGCGGTGCCGAGCGCCATATAGCCACGGCCATTGTTTGGATCGAGTTCAATGCCGCGGCGGGCGGTGAGTTCAGATTCTTTGTATTGGCCGAGTGCCAGTTGAACCATTGCGAGTTCGGTGACGGCATCCGGATAGGCATCTTTGCCTTCGGTGAATGGGGCGAGCACTTGGCGTGCGCGGTTCAGTTGTTCATCTTCGCGAAGGGCTTGCGCGTAGGCAGTTGCCACGGCGGCATCTTCGGGTTTGTTGTTGTAGATTTGTTCCAGAAGGACGGCAGTTTCGGCTTTGTTGCCGCTGGCTTTCGCATCGCGCGCGGCGCGTTGCAGGATGGAATCTACACGCGAAGCGTCTGTGCGGTTCGAAACGTTTCCGCCGGTCGAGCTACAAGCAGCGAGTGCCAGAACGCCTAGAGAAAGAGTCGCGAGAAAAATTCCACGGGAATTGCGTGTCATGTGCCAAAGTCCTGATCTGATAAAAATGTTTACTGAGCAGTCGTCGGGAGCGTGGTTGATTCACCATCCGCGGCGGCAGCCCCTATTTCATGGCACATATCGGGGCAAAAATAAACACTCGTTGGCTGGCAATCCGCGTTGTTGGCGGCGTTGGAGCAGCTGCGGCGGACACGGACATAGTTCTTCTTCGGCGCGGCAACCACAACATGACGCTGCATTATGACATTTCCATCTTTGCCGAGGACTGTAAAGTAGGTTGCGCCCGGAGTGCGGGGGATAACGACGGCTAGACGTGGAGAATCCAACATCACGGTGACATGGTTCGGATTGCCCACGACGACAGAGCCTGCTTCACGATCCAGACGGACCAGTTCGGATCTGTCGGGCGTCAAATTCAACACCGGATGGGTTTCGTTTTCCAAACTCTCGCTTGGCTGGGCGGCGGATTGCGCCGTTACCGGCGGCATCAGATCCTTGTTCGATGGGCTTTTTGTGCTTTCGGCGTGTGCGGCAAAGGCATAGCCCAGACCGGTCACAGTGAGGGCGGACAAAAGGATGAGTGCTGTTTTCTTCATGGTCGGGATATCCGGATCTGCTTTGGGAAAGCGGTAAATCGGCGATTAAAGATCAAAATTAAGTATATCTTTTTTGGGTGGAATCCGCACCTTTTTTCTGTTCAGATTTTCATAAAATTGTATGAAAAATCAAGGTTCTGTGGGTTTGTTTTTGACGTTCGTTCAGCGTGGTTCGAGAGGGCGATCGGGGGTACAATTTGTACGCGAGTCTTATTTATTGATAAAATTTTAAGTATTAACCGCTACCTTTATTGGTGGGGCAGTTTGTCTAGAGGGAAAACGGGGGGGCTATGGTCAAGAATTTTAAAAGCATCTTCGCACGCTGTTGTAGTTCTCGCGGTTTTACGCTGATCGAGCTTTCCATCGTAATAGTCATCATAGGCTTGCTGACAGCGGGTGTGATGCAAATGTATTCCAACTATATCGAGCAAAAAGGCCTGACGGTCACTCAAGATAATATCGACAATGCCCAAGATAAAATCATGGCATTCCAACAAAAGTATGGATTCTTTCCTTGCCCTGCGGAACGTACACCTCCCGGCGACATCGCGGGTAACGTTGCCTCGAATTGTAATGCGCCCGCCGCCAACGGAAACGTCAGCACGGGCGGCGTTCGTATCGGTTTGTTACCGATGTTCGTTCCGGTCGATGTTAACGGAAACGGCACGATCGAAGCCGGCGAGGGCGAGGTCATCGCCAACGGTAGAGACGCATTCGATGGATACAACACGCGCCTGACCTATGCGGTCACGGAAAATATGGCGAAAGATGCGGCGACTTACGCGGCAACAGCCACAGGCAGCGTTCAAATCGAAAAAGATGGCGGTGCCGCCATCAATGCGCCATTCATTATCTTAAGCCACGGCCAAAGTAGACAGGGTGGTTATACCGCTTCGGGGGCAAGAATTACTTGCGACAACAGCAAGGTCAGCAAATTTGCGAACTGCGATGACAACGCGGTTTTTGCCGAAGTCACGAACAAAGTGTTCGATGACAAGAGCGTGAATTACATGGATGAGACGGCCGCATACGGCGTGATCACCAGTGGCAATCCAAATTGCGCCGCCGGACAATATATTACGTCTGTTGGAGGCTCGCTTATCTGTATGCCGTTCAACACGAAAACCTGTTCCGATCCTGCAGACGCGATGGTTGGTATCCAGCCTGACGCAACGGGCGGCTATCAGGTGGTCTGTGCCAAGCCATCGGCGGTATGCCCTGCCGGTCAGGTTCTGGTTCAAGCCAGAGTGAATGGTGTTGCGGGCACGGATTGAGTGAACAATTATCCGGGTGCTTGTCCGGCCGGTTCTGTTTTGAATGGAACAAATCCAGATGGGTCGCCGAATTGTGTTGCCTTGTCGAATACCTGCCCAGCAGGCTTCGTTACAGTTGGTACGACCAATAGTGGCGGTGTGGCGCAGCCTATATGCGCCGAAAATGCCGGTGCGGCCTGTCCTGCGAGCCAAGTTCAGGTTGGAAATCTAGCCAACGGCGCGCCGATTTGTAAAACGGTCGATTGTCCAAGTGGAAGTTATTTCAGAGGTATGTCCGGTGGCGCACCGATTTGCGATGCGGCTGGTGCTGTTGCTGCCGGGACGTGTCCTGTGGGGGAATCCATGATCGGTATCAATGCCGATGGCAC
>CAYYPX010000008.1:0-12772 GCA_964473655.1 uncultured Micavibrio sp. | reverse complement strand
CTGCCGGGACGTGTCCTGTGGGGGAATCCATGATCGGTATCAATGCCGATGGCACACCGAATTGTCAGAGACCGAAAGATTCGATGTTTTCCAAACATACGCCATACATCATCGGGAAGGCCGGATGGAACGCAACGCAGGAAAAATTCCGCACGGCGTGTTCTATTGGTGCCAACAATATCGCCGATCCAACTGGTAGAGCGTTAGCCCTTGCGGATTGTGACAACCGCACCGACCCATGTCTTTTGGGTGGTGCTGTAAACGAATTGAATGCGAACACGAATTACAACACGACGCCGAACCTTTTTAGCATGAACTCAGCCAATCTTGGTGTGTTAAATAACCAGATGTGCCGTGAAAATGCCTGTGCCGCATGGACGGCAGGACAGGGCGCGTTGGTCAGCATCATGCAATCGGCGGCTTGTGGTATCGGCCAATATAATGGTGCATATCCACCGACAGGCCGTGATGCGAGTTGCCCGGGCGGTCCGAATGCCGCGGTCAATAAACCCCGTGGAGTATATGACGCGCCGTATAACCAGACCTTTACATCAGCCGCGCAAGCGACTGCGGCGGGTGCTACAATGGGACCATGGCCGTTCATGATCGAACTTGCCTGCGTTCTGTCGGCGCTGTAACAAATTTAAATTCCAAAAGACGCTCTTAAGGGGCGTCTTTTTTATTGGGACAGGAAAAGCTCGTTCACGGCTTTGACAAGATCACCCAGATGGAATGGTTTGGAAACGACGGGCGTGTTTGCGCCGTCCTCCACCGCCATGCCGGCAAAGCCGGTGATGAACATGATTTTGATAGCGGGTTGGATTTCCTTCACGATGGTCGATAGCTCTATGCCATCCATTCCGGGCATCACGATATCGGTGAGTAGCAGATCATAGAGGGTAGGGTCTTTCCGGTGCGCCTCGAGCGCTTCCAGCCCGTCCACGCAAGGAACCACTACATGGCCCGCCTTTTCCAGCGCACCCGTTACAAATCCCCGTAAGGAGGTATCATCTTCGGCCAGTAATATTCTTGCCATGAAATTTCTCTTGCGTTCGGGCCCGTCTCATCACAGGTTAGACCCATTCAAGGGTAGAGAACAAGGAAAGACTTAATTCATGGCCGCTTCTTCCAGTCTGATCGCCGATATCGGCGCGACCAATGCGCGCTTCGCTCTGGCCGATTCCAAAGGCATTTACGAACAAAAGATTTTGCAGTGTGAGGAATATCCAACCATCGTTGATGCTGCGAAAGCGTACCTGCAAGACCTTGGTCAAAAACCAAAACGCGCGGCGTTCGCCATTGCCGGCCCCGTCGGCGGCGATTATTTCGAGATGACGAACCATCATTGGAAGTTTTCGATCCGCGATACGCAATCGACGCTGGGTCTTGATCAATTCGAGTTGATGAATGATTTTAAAGCGATTGCGCTCGGCATTCCGCATTTGAAAAAAGAAGATTTGATGCAAGTGGGTGGCAAGCAAACGGCGATACCACATGGAACGATCGGTATCATCGGACCGGGCACAGGTTTGGGTGTTGCAAGTTTGTTCTGGGATGGCACAGGATATCGCGCCAATGCGGGTGAAGGCGGGCACGTGACCATGCCGGCAAGAACGCAGCGTGAATTCGATATCTTCCGCACGCTGCGGTACAAATACCATCACATCTCCGCAGAACGTGTTTGTTCGGGCAAAGGTTTGGTGAACATTTATAACGCGATCAAAATTCTGGATGGTCATGACAACCTGCCCGAACGCACCGCAGAAAAAATCAGCGAGGCGGCTTTGGCGAAATCTTGTCCCGTTTGCGTGGAATCTCTCGATAAAATGATGGGTTTCTTGGGAACGGTTGCGGGCGATCTTGCGGTGACGTTAGGTGCGACCGGCGGAATTTACATCGCAGGCGGCATTCCGACCAAGCTTGGTGAGTATTTCTTCAATTCCCGTTTCAGAGAGTCTTTTGAAGCCAAAGGGCGGTATGAGAGTTATCTGAAGCCTATCCCGACATGGTTGATCAATCATCCGAACATTGCGTTCGTCGGATTGCAATCTGTGGTTACGCAGGACTGAAGTTCAATTTTGTTTTGATGTGAGCAATGTGCTCGGTGGCGACACCGTGTGGTGATGGCCATGTGCGCCGGATGGTCGCGATTAATTTTTGCGTGTGGTTTCGAAAACGATAGGCATCGGGAATGATTTGCACCGGTGATGTTTCGGCATTAAAGGGCCATTCCATCAATTCAAGTTTTCCCTGTACGGTTTCCACGAGCGCGGTTTTGCCATTCTTCAGCCAGCTTCCGCAATTGCCGTAGGTGATGTTGGTTATGTTTTTTAATGCGGGAATATGCGTGTGACCGCAGATGATGCCTTCGACATCGCTTCGGCGGGCTTCGCGTACCAAGGCGCGTTCGAAATTGTTGAGGATGTTGAGGGCCATTTGCCCATGATAGGAGAGGAATTTCGAAAGCGAGAAGCGTTTGATTTGCCCTTCTACTTCGATATTCAACGGCAATCTTTTTTGTATTCTATCGACAACGAAATCATAGAAACGGTCGCTCCAGCGGGACACCGCGCCGCGCAAGAGCGCGCGGTCGAACTGATCGCCGTGAAGTACCAAAAATTCGCGGCCATCGACAAGGCGGTGGATTATCCGGTTTCTGATTTGAATGCCGAGGCGACGCGTGTAGCGTATGCGTTTGAGCATGGAGATATGCCGCACGGTTTCATCGTGGTTGCCGGTGATATAGATGATCTTGGTGCCTTCATGTGCTTTTCTGAAAAGCTCATCGAAAATTTCGCTGATCGTTTCGTTCCAGTACCAGCGTTTATGAAGTTTCCATCCATCGATGATGTCGCCGACCAGATAGAGCGTGTCGGATTCCGTTTTGCGCAAGAAATCGAGAAGGGCGGGGGCATTGAAGGCTTTGGCGCCGATATGAAAATCGGACAGGAAGATTGAGCGGTAGAATTGTTTTTTTTCTGTGCTCAGATACGTCAAGCGGGGCGGCCTCGTAGGGTCGTTTCTATGGGGTCATCCTACCTGATTCTTGCACTGCAAAAAACAGGGAAAATCAGTCCGTTTCGAGGAATTGATGGGCGGCTTTGCGCCAGCTATAGTTGTCCTGCGCGTGGGCTGCCCGCGCTTCCGCCGTGCCATGGAGTAGAGCTTTGCGGGCGGCGGTGCCTAGGTCTTCATCGAGGGCTCCGAGGAAGTCCTGCCGGATGATATCGATAGGTCCTGTGACAGGATAGGCGGCAACGGGCAGGCCGCAAGCCATGGCCTCAACCAACACCATGCCGAACGTATCGGTTTTGGACGGGAAGACGAAAAGATCGGCGGAGCGATAATGATCGGCCAAATCTTTCCCTGTTTTCACGCCCACGAAAATCGCGTCTGAAAATTTGTTTTTCAAATGTTGAAGGTCAGGCCCTTCGCCGACGATGACTTTTGATCCGCTCCATTCCATCGACAAAAAAGATTCCAGATTTTTTTCAACGGCGACGCGGCCGACATAGAGGGCGACTGGTTTTGGCAGGTCATGAAATAAATTTTTATCGCCGACATAGAATTTTTCATGGTCGATGCCGCGCGTCATGAATTTCATCGGCGTGGTAACGCCCCATGATTCCAGCGTGGATTTCAAAGATGGTGTTGCCACGAACAGGCAGGACGAGACTTTGTGAAAGTGTTTCATCAGCGCAATTCCAGATCTTCGCACCGTGCCTTCGATAAACGGAACATATCGCGCCGCACGTTTGGCAGCGTAATCAGGAAAGTGTGTGTGGTAGCAGCTGGTAAATTCCACGCCGTAATTGATGGCGTAACGGCGCGCGGCAAAACCGAGCGGACCTTCGGTGGCGATGTGTAGAACTTCGGGTTCGAACTCTTCGATCATGCGGCGAAGACGGGTGTAGGGGAAAAGCACAAGGCGGATTTCCGGATAGCCCGGCATCGGATAGGATTTGGGAAAATCGGATGGGCCAATCACCTTCACCTGATAGCCCATGTTCTGCAATTCGGTGCGGAGATATTCATAAGTGCGGACTACGCCGTTCACTTGCGGGTGCCATGCATCTGTGACGATGAGAATCTTCAATTCATACTCCAGTGGCGCGTGACTTTTCGCCCTTCCGACTTTACACTTGAAGGGCATGAGATTGAAACCCCTCAAATACATCCTGATGGCTTCGGCCCTCGTATTTTGCAGCCCCTTTGCCATGGCGAAAGGGACGGCAACAACGCCTGCGGCAGCACCGACGACAGTGCCTACGGTTCCGCCTGAGGCACCACCCGCAAGCGCGCTAACACCGGATGTCGCGTCAACACCTGCACCTGCGGCGGCTGCACCAGCTCCGACGACGGCTCCAGCGGCAAAGACTGAAACACCTGCGCCGCCTGCCGAAGAAGCAAAGCCAGAGGAAGAAGTGCCTTTGGAATCTGCGTCCATCACCGTACCCATTCCGGAGGCGGAAGTGAGTTGCCGGACATCGATGGCGGAAATCACCACACTTCGTGAGCCTGTGTTCGATGGTGGTAGCGCGTGGGATTTGCTTTATACCAATGATGGTATGGATGCGTTTTCCGACATCGTGCCGATCGATGAAAAGACGATGGTGGCGGGCGGAGCCTATACCAAAGACAAGGAAGATACCGTCTATCATCCATTGCTGGTGAAATTTGATGAGCGTTTCAAAAAAGTTTGGGAAGTGCGCGAAGAGACGAAAGAGCAGCGCACCATTCACCGCGTTTTGAAAACCAAAGATGGTTTTACCGTTTTGGGTGATATCACCGAAGGTAAAAGTGGCAACGGAATTTACATCGCATCCTATGATGAAAACGGCAAAGTGCGCGGCAAACCCGCACCGATTTATGAGCGCGGTGGTGATCTGGATTCAAAGGCGATGATACCAGCACAAGATGGCGGCGGTTATATCGTGGCGGCGCAATTCATTGATGCGAAGGATCAGGAAAAACAATACGGCGTTCTTTATAAAATTTCGAAAGCCGGAAAAGTTATGTGGAAGCGATCGATCCAGACAGGCCGTAGCACCGTGTTCAACAATGTGCAGGCAACGCTGGATGGAACCTATGTCGTGACGGGGCAGGTGGTGACGAGCGCGAACACATCCAGCGGGTGGTTGATCCGGATGGATGACAATGGCGCGATCAAATGGCAGCGCACATATCCACGCGGAAGCGCCGCGACATTGCAGGCCGCCGCACAAACCAAAGACGGTAATTTTATCGTGAGCGGAAAAGCGCGCCCCGTGCGCGGATCACATGAAGGTCTATCCGCATGGGTGATGAAAACGGATTCCGCCGGTAATCCTTTGTGGTCGCGTTTCATGAAGGGGCCGTATGATTACGAAGCGCCGGATGTGATTGTGTATGAAGATGGACGAGCCAGCGTTCTTTTGAATGCGCGTGGACATGATACGGAGCATAGATCGCATATCCGCATGGCGACATTCTCACCGCTCGGGCAATTGCAACATCTGGAAGATTTCACCGAAGGACAGAATGCCAGCGCGCAGCGTATGGTGTCGGGCGTATCAGGTGAGCGGATCGTTGCGGGCTTTGCCCAGACCGGTTTTGGCGATGATCAACAGGCCGGTGATCCGGCCCCATCCTATACCTATGATGCATGGCTTTTAGCCGCCCCCGCACTGGATTTGTATGAAGATCCTTGCGCCATGGCGACGGGTTTGAGCCCGATCCTGCCTTAAGGTGACAAACCCCGCAAATCTATGTTAGAAACCGCGCCATGAGTGATACCGACGACAATGGCGAAGAGATCAGCACCGTCACCGTGCAAAACGGTGGGCGGCTGGATAAGGTTTTGGCGGACCTGATCGGTGATGTCTCACGCTCTCGCCTGAAGACACTCATCGTCGATGGCCAAGTTGAAGTGAACGGAAAAGTTCTGGCCGATGCTTCTTTCAAAGTTTCCACAGGTGATGAAATCTCGCTCACCATTCCAGAAGCAATCGATGCTTTGCCGAAGCCAGAGAATATTCCACTCGATATCGTTTTTGAAGATGATGATTTACTCGTCATCAACAAGGCCGTTGGCATGGTTGTGCATCCGGGTGCGGGGAACCAGAGCGGAACTTTGGTGAGCGCATTGCTCTACCATTGCGGTGATACGCTGTCCGGTATCGGAGGTGTAAAGCGTCCGGGGATCGTGCACCGTTTGGATAAAGACACATCGGGATTGATGGTGGTTGCGAAAAATGACCGCGCGCACAATGGATTGGCCGAACAATTGGTCGATCGTTCGCTCAGCCGTGTGTACCATGCGCTCGTTTGGAAAATGCCGACGCCGATTAAAGGCAAGATCAACGTGCCGATTGGACGTCACCAGACCAACCGTTTGAAAATGTCCGTGCGTTCCCACAAAATGGGCCGCGAGGCGATCACGCATTATTTGCGCCAAGAAACATTCAACGACATTGCATCACTGGTGACTTGTAAATTAGAGACAGGACGTACGCACCAGATCCGCGTTCATATGCAGCATCTGGGGCACCCGTTGCTCGGTGATCCACTCTATGGCCTGCCGCCGCAAGAGCAGCGTTCCCTGATGAACAGAGGCGGTTATGACGAAGAGGCTAGGGAGGCCGTTTTGGCCTTCCCGCGCCAAGCCCTTCATGCCGCGGAAATCATGTTCATCCACCCTGTTTCAGGCGAAGAAATGGCGTTTTCCAGCGAATTGCCGGAAGACTTATTAGGCTTATTATCCTTTTTAAATCAATAGGTTAATATGGGTAAGGCACCCAAATTTGCGTAATTCATAAAATTTTACATAAAATATAATTATAGAGATTACACATTGGCTTATGCGGGGCGCACACGGCCAAGGACGAAGGAATTTATACGGTTAGCACACACAAGTTTGACGTTTTCTGATCTGGTACCCATGTAAACTTAAACCACCCTTCGGGGTGGTTTTTTTTACCAAGTGTATGTAAGAATGATTTTAAGAATAAGAACGAGGGTGCTCATGATTTTCAAGGATATCGACAAGGCGGAATTACAAAAGAACACATCGTTCGATTCCCACGAAACGGTGCGCCGTTTCCTGTTGGGTGACGATACAGAAATCGTTTCCATTGCCGCCGTTCACAACACCAATCTTGGGCCTGCGTTGGGCGGTTGCCGTTTTTACAATTACGGAAGCGAAGAGCAAGCCTTGACCGATGTCTTACGCCTATCGCGCGGCATGACTTACAAAAACGCGATGGCGGGTCTTCCGCTCGGCGGCGGCAAAGCCGTGATCATCGGCGATTTCAGAAAAGATAAATCCGAAGCGTTGATGGAAGATATGGGCGAAGCGGTTGAAAGCTTCGAAGGCAAATATGTGACGGCCGAAGATTCCGGCACCACCGAAGAAGATATGCTGGCCATGGCAAAAAAGACGGAACACGTGACCGGCCTTCCGCCCGAATATTTGCGGGGGAAAGATTTCGGTGAGCTTGGTGGAAACCCGTCACCGCTGACTGCGCTTGGTGTTTATCACGGGCTTCGTGCGGCTGTGCATCATCGTTATGGCGGCAATACGCTGGGCGGTTTGAAAGTCGCCGTACAGGGCGTTGGTGCGGTGGGGCTGGAGCTTTGTAAGCTTTTGAAACAAGACGGTGTTGAATTGTTTATGACGGATGCGGATCAGGCGCGTTTGAAAGCGGCGCGTGAAGAATTGGGCACCGGCCATATTGTCGGTATCGATGAAATATACGAGATCGAGGCCGAAGTGTTCGCGCCATGCGCCATGGGAGGTGTGTTGAATGACGACACGATTCCGAAATTAAAAGCGCATATCGTGGCAGGTGCATCGAACAACCAGCTTTTGAAAGCGCACCACGATATTCAATTGCTCGATAAAAATATTCTGTACGTTCCAGATTACGTGATCAATGCGGGCGGCGTGATTTGCGTGGGGTATGAATATTTCCGCAAATCCGGTTATAACCCGCTCGATTTCGACATCACGCGCGAAAGCATGGTTGCCCATGTAGAGCGTATCGGCCAGACCGTTACCGATATTTTGTCTTATGCCACCGCGCACCATCTGGGCACGGGCGAGGCTGCGGACAAATTGGCGGAAGAGCGTTTTATGGGCGGCAAGCCGTTGGACCTTACTTCTGAACCGCCTGCCAGTTTCGGCCAAGGTGGCGGTACGACATTGGTTCAGTAATATCGTAGAGCGATTCCGGTTTATCGATTTCCTGCGCATCATTACGCCCGATCGGCATGATTTTCATGCGCGCTTCGCTTCCTTGCGGCAGGAATTTCAGATCACCGAGCGGTAACGAGACTTGCAATCCGGCGTACACATTCTTATCACCGCCAAAGAAATCTTTTTCCGGATCGTCCGTTGCTGTGACGATGCCTTTGATCTTCATGCCATTCTCAAGACGCATTTGTGCGCCGCCGCTTAAGCCCACATCGCCGCCGATAAATTCACCGGCTTTGATGAAGGTGGTGATATCCGTATCAGGAATATCGTAGTAGAGATTCAAGTGGCCGGTGAAATGCGAGCCTTCCATCACGCCAAGAGCCATGGCCGTTTCAGGATCGCGTTTGTAGACGTTCCATGCTTCTGCACCGATGGCGAAGGGTGATCCGAACGGACGATAGAGTATTTCCCCGCCATAGCCCATAAACATTTCTTCCAGATAGCCTGCCGTGGCGGCGAAGTGAAGATCGGGCAAGATTGTTTTCATCCATGAGGCGTAGGTGCGTTCCACATTCAAGCGATTCTTGGCGAAGGATCTGGCATTACCACGGATGGTGCCATCGCTGGTGTCGCGAAATTTGGATAGGCGGTGGAGATTGTCTTTGATGTTCAATCGTACGCTACTGCCTGTGACAAAGCCATGTTTCCATTCTTTTCGTTGTTCGCCGATCAGGCTGGTGCGATACAAATGCGTGGTTTCTTCTTCGATTGAAAATCCGATTTCGGGGATTAGTTTGAATTTGTGCGTGCCTGTTTTCTTGGTGATGGATCGTTTGTCGTTGGCAAAAACGGCGTCCTGCCAAAGCTCTTCCGGACTGCCGGTATTTTTGATGAAGGCTTGTTCCAGATCGCGGCGCGATAATGTGATGGCTTGCCCGCGCAAGCCGGAGCCCACGGGGATGACGGTAATAGTTTGAATGTTTGGTTTAGCGTCTTTGAGCAATTCGTGCGCAGCTTGGCCAATTTGCATTGCCGTGGGTTGATAATCATTGATGTGGATGATGGCGCGCAGATCTTGTTTGACGGTGCGGATTTTTCCAAAATTTATTTTCTCCGGCGCATCCATTCCACGCTGGATATATCCCCAGACCTTATCGAACATTCCATCACCGGCAGGGGCTGGATTATCTTTGTGCGATTTGCCGCCCCAATCGAAGATATTTCCCTGAAAACTAACTCGCGCCATGACTTTATCAAAGCCGATCACGCTGGCGCCGAGTGATACCCAGTCTTTGGGGGAGTAATTAAAGCCCAGACTCCAAGGGGCCGGTTTGTTGAAATCTGCAATTTGCGCTTTTTCGGAGACGTAATCATTCGCGCCGATATCCGCCTTCAATGAAAGCCCTTGGATCGGTGTGAAATATTCGACGCCGCCGAAGAACCCGA
Source organism: uncultured Micavibrio sp. (assembly GCA_964473655.1). Classification (GTDB taxonomy): domain Bacteria; phylum Pseudomonadota; class Alphaproteobacteria; order Micavibrionales; family Micavibrionaceae; genus Micavibrio_A. Next base: position 3,150 of record CAYYPX010000008.1, on the reverse strand, counting down.
TTTCTTTGCCTGTAAACCAATCGGAGGGTGTGGTTGCGTCTTCGCTACCGAAGTTGCGTTCGCGATCAAAATGCGACGATAAGGTTGCCAGCGGATTCTTGATGTGTCCGGCACTGCCTTGGCGGCCCCATGCGATGCCGGCGGTAAAATCAAAATCGTACCAGCGTTTAGAGAGCGCGAAATATTCGGAAGAAAATCTTTGATGGCCCAGCGGTGCATCCATGCCGAACGCGATTTCCGGCATATAGCGACCTTCTTCTTTCAGCCGCAGTTTGATATCCATGCCGGGATAAACGAAGTCCGGTTTTTGACCGGCGGAGGTGATGTACATACTTTGGCGCAGATTAACGTAGAGTGGTTTTGCAACCTGCAAACCGATAAACGCATGGTTGTGTGGATCGAGTGTTGATATACCCGCGCGCATTGTGCCGGCCTGATCCATCCGCGCGGTTGGCACCGTGTTGAGACCAATCATGCCCGTTGTATTTGTGGAGAGTGTATTTTCGTTGGCAATAGCCATCCTTTCCGCGCCCGTGAGCGCGAAGAGCAATACAACCGCATGAAAAATTCGAAAACGGATCAAGTCGAACAACCTGCCGTAAAAGGAATAAAATCAATTACTTATGATTGTGTTTCATATACGCGCGTGTGTCAAAGCCAATGGATACCGGCATATATACAAAATAAAAAACCTAGTCATTAAAACCATAGATTGTATTCTTTAGGTGCGGCTTGCGAGAAAATGGCGGTTATTCAATGATTTTTACACGGAAAGATAAATACCATAATCCTATGATTGAGGCACTGACGGAGCCTGCCTTCGTTTTTGCTAGCGGTGGAAACTATCTTTATTCCAATTTCGCAGCACGCAGCATTCTCAAAATGCTTGGTTACACGGTTGAGCGAAAGCCAGAACATTGCGATGCTTTTGTCCGCGTGCTGCAATTTTCCGCAAGCGATAATGAAAGCGGAGCCGTTACTGTCGGCGGCCAACGTTATACGATTTCGAATACCAGTTTCGATGGCGGCATTTTGGTTCGTTTGGAACCGTTGCATGAAGACGACCATATGTTAAGGCTATCCGCATCGCTGGATATCATGCCGTGGGGATTGCTTACGCTTGATCTGACCGGTGATCGCGCCGTCGTTGTTTTTTGCAACAAGCAAGCGGGCGATTTTCTACAAGTTGCTCATCAAAGCATGGTGGGGCTTGCCATGACAGACGTTCTGACCGTGTTCGGGATCAGCAAAAATGTTTCCAGTCATTTTCAGGAAAAAACGATTACGCATTACGACCACGAAGCCAAAATCGACGACAAAACCATATGGTACAGATTCCATTTTATCCCATATCAGCAGGGCCATGATTATTGCCTTGTGGTGATAGAAGACACAACGAATAGTAAAATCATGGAAGGCCAGTATTTCCAAGCACAAAGGCTTGAATCGCTGGGTCAGCTTGCGGGTGGAGTGGCGCATGATTTCAACAATATCCTGTCCATTATTGATGGTTATGCGCGCATGGCCAAGAAAACGGTACAAGGCAATGAAGAAGCGTTGGGACATCTGGACCGTATCGCGCAGTCTGTACAGCGCGGTTCCGCTCTCACGACACAGCTTCTAACCTTTGGTCGTCACAAAGTTTTGAAAGATACCGTCGTTGATCTGGGGCAATTGGTTTTGGATCAGGAAGCGTTGATCCGCCCTTTGATGGATGCATCGGTTGTGATGACCATCAATGCCGGTGAAAATATCATGGTGGATGTCGCGCCGGACAATATCTGCCAGATACTTTTGAATGTCTGTATCAATTCACGCGATGCCATGCCCGATGGCGGGACTTTGTTGGTAGAGGTTGGGCGTGAAAATAGTCGTGCTTTCCTTCGTATCATCGATACCGGCACAGGTATGCCACCGGAAGTAAAAGCCAAAATGTTTGATCCATTTTTTACAACGAAGGATCAGGGGAAAGGAACGGGACTGGGCCTTTCCATGGTGTATGGTCTGGTAAAAGACATGAATGGCGATATAGAAGTTGTGACCAAGCAAGGAAGCGGCACAGCTCTCACGATTTACCTCCCTTTAAGTGCGCACAAACCCACATCGCATGAAATGAGCGAGGATGAGAATGGAAACATTCATCTGGAAGGATTCACCGCTATGATCGCGGAGGATGAACCGGACTTGCTACACCTTGTTTCCGGTATGTTGGAAGAAATGGGTGCAAAAGTTTTGAAAGCAAGCAACGGTAACGAAGCACTCGCCATGCAAGAAGATTACGATGGCAACATTGATTTCCTTTTGACCGATGTGGTGATGCCGGAATTGAACGGTGTGAAGCTGGCGGAATTGTTCGAAGCGGTGCGGCCGGATTCCAAAGTGATGTTCATGTCCGGTTATCCGACCAAAGGGCAAATGGCGAGGGTGGCTTTGCCCGAAGATGCGTTTTTCATGCCAAAGCCCGTTGATTACAAAAAGCTGGGCAGTGTTCTAAAAAGCATGGTCGCGCGCGAAGACAATATCAAGGATCGTTGGAAAGCTTTGACGGGTCATTGGAGATCTGTGTGATCGGTGATGATTTTGCCGCGTTGAAAGTTCTTTTGGTCGAGGATCAATCGGAAAGCCGTGCTTTTTTACGCGATATGTTGGGTGAGTTGGGGATCACCCAAGTGTTCGAAGCAGGGGATGGGAATATCGGACTGCAATTTGTTAAAAATTCGGACGACATGATCGATCTGGTTTTGTGCGATTGGAATATGCCTCTTATGAGCGGCATAGATTTTTTGAAAAAAATGCGTGAAGCGGGATCAGAGATTCCTTTCATGATGATTACGGGGCGCGGCGATCATTCTTCCGTCATCACGGCAAAGGATTCAGGGGTTGATGGGTATATCCGCAAGCCTTTCACGCCGGAGCAGATTGAAGCCAAGCTGCGAATCGTCTTGCAGAAAACAAAAGCCGCCTAGAATCCTTAATTTCAAGAGAAGAGTCCTGTGAATCAACGCCGATCGCGCCTTGTCTGTGGGGTGATTAAGATATTCTAATATACCCATGGAACCAGATTATGATCTATGTATCATCGGGGGCGGTATCAACGGGGCCGGCATCGCGCGAGATGCGGCGGGCCGCGGTTTATCCGTACTACTGGTA